>JAXDOV010000061.1:0-11493 GCA_034668705.1 Sphingomonadales bacterium | reverse complement strand
ATGCGGCAACGGAAGGCCGGATGAGCGATGTAATCGATCGTGCCGCCGCCCTGCGCGCCGAGCTTGATCGTCCGGCAGCGATAGTCGCCCGGCGGCGGCGCCGGATCGGGCAGAGCGGCGTCGGGATCGAGCAGGCGCCCCCCCGCCGCGATCTCCCGCTCATGCCCGGGCCGGGCCTGGTCGAGCGCCGCCACCCAGGCCTTGCGCCAGTCCCGCAGGCGGCGGCGGTCGTCCCGGGTCGCGAGCGCCCGCCATTGGGTGACGCCCACGGCCGGCACCGCCGCCGCCGGGCCCAGGCGACTTTCGGTGCAGCCGGCGAGGGCCGAAATCGCCGCGGCGAGCAGCAGGGCGTTCCTTCCGCTCATTGCGCGGTCCAGCCGCCGTCCATCGACAGATTGGCACCGGAGATCGAGCGCGCTTCGTCGCGGCAGAGGAAGAGCGCGAGCGAAGCGACCTCCTCGACGGTGACGAATTTCTTGGTCGGCTGGGCGGCGAGCAGCACGTCGTTCATCACCTGCTCGCGGCTGAGGCCCCGCGCCTTCATCGTGTCAGGAATCTGGTTCTCGACCAACGGCGTCCAGACATAGCCGGGGCTGATGCAATTGTCGGTCACGCCGGCCGTCGCCGCCTCCAGCGCCACCGTCTTGGTGAGGCCGGCTATGCCGTGCTTCGCGGCGACATAAGCGGATTTGTTGGGGCTGGCGACGAGGCTGTGGGCGGAGGCGGTGTTGACGATCCGGCCCCAGCCCTTCGCCTTCATCCCGGGCAGAGCGAGGCGGATGGTGTGGAAGGCGGCGCTGAGGTTGAGGGCGATGATCAGATCCCATTTCTCCGGCGGGAATTGGTCGACCGGCGCCACATGCTGCATGCCGGCATTGTTGACGAGGATGTCGATCGGCCCGAGCTTGGCCGCGGCCTCGGCCATCATCGCCTCGATCGCCTCGGCCCTGGTGAGGTCGGCGCCGCTGTAGAGGGCGATGCCGCCGCTCGCCTGCTCGAGCGCGGCGCGCTCCCGCTCCACCGCGGCGGCGTCGCCAAAGCCGTTGATGACGATATTCGCCCCTTCGGCGGCAAAGGCCTTGGCGATGGCGAGGCCGATGCCGGAGGTGGATCCGGTGACGAGGGCGTTCTTGCCTTTGAGGAACATCGGCCGCGATCCTTGCCTGGAGAGGAGGCACCCCTTTCGAGCCGGAAGCGCCAATTTGCAACCGCCGGTTGGGCAATGCATTGACGCCCCGTCAGCAAGGAGAGCGGGACATGCGGCTCGGCGATTACCGTGAAAGCGACAACGTCCAGGACGATCGCGGCAATGGTGGCGGCTTCGGGGGTGGCGGCTTCGGGGGCGGCGGGTTTGGCGGCGGTGGCATCGGCGGGTTGCTGTTCGGCCTGATTCTGAGCCGCTTCGGCATCGGCGGCGTGCTGATCCTTTTGCTCGGCTATTGCGCCCTGTCGGTGATGGGCGGCGGCAGCGGCCTCGGCATCGGCGGCGGACCCGCAGTGGCTCCCCACCAGGCGGCGCGGACAGGCATCGGAAGCGGCAGCGTCTGCGCGGCCAATCCCGAGAGCCGCCTTTCCTGCCAGGTGCTGGCGAGCACCGAGGATACATGGAGCGCGATCCTGGAGCGGCAGGGCCAGCGTTACACCCCCACCACCCTCGTCTTCTACAGCGGCGGCGACCGGTCGGGCTGCGGGGCCGCCCAGTCGGCGATGGGCCCTTTCTATTGCCCGAGCGACGCGAAGATCTATCTCGATACCAGCTTCTATGCCGAGCTGCAGAACCGCTTCCACGCCGCCGGCGATTTTGCCGAGGCCTATGTCATCGCGCATGAGGTCGGCCATCATATCCAGGATCTCAACGGCACGCTCGGCCGGGTGCAGGAACGGCAGCAGGCGGCGTCCTCCCGCGAAGGCAACGCCCTCCAGGTCCGCGTCGAGCTGCAGGCCGACTGCCTTGCCGGCGTCTGGGCGGCCAACGCCAAGGCCCGGGACGGCCGGCCTTTGCTCGAGCCGGGCGATGCCGAAGAGGGTCTCCGCGCCGCCTCCGCGATCGGCGACGACACCCTCCAGCAGGAGACGCAGGGCAGGATCGTCCCCGATAGCTTCACCCACGGCACCTCCGCGCAGCGCACGGCCTGGCTGAAGAAGGGCCTGGACAGCGGCGACCCCGCCGCCTGCGACACCTTCGCCGGCTCCTGATCGGGCGCTTGACCGTATTATTTATATGATACAGTGAAGGCTCCGACTGAGGGGGACGGGCCATGATCCGCATTCTTGCCTTTTTGATGCTGCCGCTGCTCGGCCTGTTCGCCGGCGCGGCCGAGGCGGCGCCGTTCCACAGCGACCGGATCGGCATCGAGACGCGCGGCCGCGGGCCGGACGTGCTGCTGATCCCCGGCCTCGGCTCGTCGCCCAGGGTCTGGGACGGCACGGTCGCCGCGGTGCCCGGCTATCGCTATCATCTCGTGCGCCTTGCCGGCTTCGACGGGGCGCCGGCCGGGGCCAATGCGTCGGGGCCGATGGTGGCGCCGGTGGCGGAGGAGATCGCCCGCTACATAAGAGAGAATCGTCTCAGGCGCCCGGCCCTGATCGGCCATTCGCTCGGCGGCACCCTGGCGATGATGGTCGCCGCCCGCCATCCGGAGCTCGCCTCGAAAGTGATGGTGGTCGACATGATGCCCTATCTCGGCGCCATGTTCGCGCCGCCCGGCGCCGCGCCGGATGCGGTGCGGACCACCGCCGAGCAGATCCGCAAGGGCATCGCCTCGGCGCAGGGCGAGCAGCGGCGCCAGGCCGTCGAGCAGACCATCGCCGGCATGGTGAAGACGGCGAGCCTGCGCGCCGGGCCGGTGGCGCAGTCGCTCGCCAGCGATCCCGCCGTTTCGGGCCAGGCCATGTACGACATCATTACCACCGACCTCCGGCCCGAGCTGCCCAATATCAAGGTGCCGCTGACGGTGCTCTGGGTGGTGCCGGCGAACGCGCCGGTGACCGAGGCGCAGCTCGCCCAATTCTATCGCCTCTCCTACGCCGAGGCGCCGCAGGCGGTGCTGAAGAACATCCCCGATTCCTACCATTTCATCATGCTCGACCAGCCGGCGGTGTTCGCGGGCGAGGTGAGGGCGTTTCTGAAGCCTTAGACCCTTCCGTCATCCCGGCCTTCGCCGGGATGACGTGCTTGAGTCAGGCTCCCAGGAATCGCCGGATCCATCCGGCCACCCGTTCCCGGTCGTCCGGGGCTTCGAGCGAGGCGATGGCGCTCTCCGGATCGGGCACGCGGTCGCAGCGGCTTTCGATCAGGGCCCTCAGGAAAGCCGGCTCGAACTCGGGGTGGAACTGCATCGAGATGGCGGGCTGGTCGTCATAAGCGAGCATGCCGAAGGGGCTGAAGGCGTTGCCGGCGATCACCCGCGCCTGCGGCGGCAGGACGACGATCTGGTCCTGGTGCGAGACCGGGATATCGATCGCCGCCGCATCGTCCATCCAGGGTTCGCGCGCGACGACTTCGTAGCGCTGGAGGCCGGCCCCCCAGCCGCGGGCCGATTTCTCGACCCGGCCGCCGAAGGCTTCCGCCATCACCTGATGGCCGAAGCAGATGCCGACCAGCTTCGCCGCGCCCCTGGCGGCGCGCAGGAAATCCTCGAGCGGCTCGATCCACGGCAGCGCGTCGTAGACGCCCGCCGCCGCGCCGGTGATCAGATAGGCGTCGTGGTCGCCCGGCCGCGCCGGCAGCGCGCCGGCCTCGACGTCATAGCTGGTCGCCTTCAGCCCGAGCAGGCGCTCGAACATGGCGGGATAGCGTTCGAAGCGGCCGTGCAAGGCTGCCGGCGGCCGGCCCGTCTCGAGGATGGCGAGGTCCATGGCCCTGCCTTTAGCAAGGCCGTTCAGAAGAGGAAGCGGATCGTTCCGCGGGACGTGCGCGGCGCGCCCGGCATGATGTTGTTGTCGGTCGACGCGCTCGGGAAATAATCGGCCCCGAGCAGATTCTCGACATTGACCTGAGCCTCGACGGAGCGGGCGAGGCGGATATAGGCCGCCGCGTCGACCCGCGCATAAGCGGGCAGCACGACCGCGTTGGAGATGGAGGCGAAGCTGCGCGATTGGGCATAGAGTCCGAGGCCGGCGCCGAAGCGGCGCGAGACGTCGTAGCGGGTCCAGAGCGACGCCTGGTGATGCGGGACCAGAGCGATCCTGCGGCCGGCCGGGGCGGCGGCGGTGGTCCGGCTGATCTCGGCCTCCTGCAGCGCATAGCCGGCGCTCACCCGCCAGTTCGGCTTGATCTGGCCGGTGAGGGCGAGCTCGATGCCGCGGCTGCGCTGGGCGCCGGTCAGGATTGTGCGGGTGGGATCGTTCGGATCGGCGGCGCGGGTGTTGGTGCGATCGAGGCGATAGGCGGCGGCGGTGAAGCTGAGCGATTGCCGCACATCCCATTTGAGGCCCAGCTCGTAATTGTCGAAACGCTCCGGCTCGAGCGCCTGCGAGCCTGGATCGAGCGAGGCGAACTGGTCGCCCGACTGGGGCAGGAAGGAGCGGCTGTAGCTGGCATAGACGGAAAGGGCGGCGACCGGCTTCAGCACCAGGCCGAGTCGCGGCGACCACAAAGCGTCGGTCCGGGCGAAGGCGCCGCCGCCGAGCAGATCGTCGAGCCGCAGCCGGAACCGGTCGCGGCGGAGGCCGCCGATCAGGTCGAGATGGTCGCCGATCGCGATCTGGTCCTGCACATAGATGGCGAAGACGTTCGCTTCGCTCCGCACCGCGCGGTTGCCGAGGCCGGCGCGGAAGCTGATCGGCGGCACCAGGATCGGGTCAGCAAGCGGCACGAAGGTGCGGCGGCCGCCATTGGCGGTGGCGACGCCGCCGTCGAAGAAGCCGTTCACATGGTCGCTGCGGCTGTGCTGCTCGCCCCATTCGAAGCCGGCGAGGATGGTGTGCCGGAGCGGCCCGGTCGCAACCTGCCAGACGAGATCGTTCCGGTTGAGCAGGTTGCGGCGGCGAATGGAGTCGCGATAGGCCTCGATCCCCACCTGCCGCCCGCCCGCGGCGGCGGCGGTGACCGGCGTCGCGGCGAAGGCGTTGCGGTACATCTTGTCATAGGCGCCGTAGAGCCAGCGGCTGGTGAGGCTCAGCCTCGGGCCGAAACGGTGCCAGAGCTCGCCGTGAAGGACATGGGCGTCGAAGCGGGCCCGGTTGACCCCCGGCACGCCGAAGAAGGTGTCGCGAAAGCCGGCGAGCGGCCGCGCCGGATCGGCGACGCTGCCGGCGCGGGCGGAGGGGATGCCGCGGTCGGTGACGCGGCGGTCGCCGCCATATTCATAGGCGAGGTCGATCCTGGTGCCGTCGTCCGGCGCCCAGGCCAAGGTCGGGTTGATGCCGGTCCGATGGCCGCCATAGACGTCGCGGAAATTGTCGAGCCGCTCATGGACCGCGTTGAGGCGGCCCTGCACTGCGCCGCCGAGCGGGCGGTTGAGGTCCGCTGCCGCGGACCAGGCGCCCTCCTGGTCGAGCGAGAAATCGGCGCGGGCGAAAGGCTTCGCTTCCGGCCTTTTCGTCACCCTGTTGACCACGCCGCCGCCGCCGCCGCGGCCGAAGATCATCGCGTTCGGCCCCTTCAGCACCTCGACCCGCTCGAGATTATAGAGGCCGCGATAATATTGGACGTCGTCGCGCAGCCCGTCGACGAAGAAGTCGGCGGTGCTGCCATTGCCGCGCAGGAAGATCTGGTCGCGATTGCCCTCGCCGAGCGAGACCATGGCGCCCGGCACATAATGAAGCAGGTCGCCGAGCGAGCGCAGCGCCTGGTCGTCGATCTGCTTGCCGGTGACGATGCTGATCGACTGCGGAATGTCCCTGAGGTCGGTCGGCGTCCGCGTCGCCGTCGAGGTCTCCTCGATCCTATAGGCATCGCGGATGCCGGTGACGACGATCTCCGGCCCGGCATCCGCCGTAATCTCCGCATGAGCCGGCGCGGCTGCCATAGCCAGCAGGCCGATGATAGGAACGATTCGCAAAGTCATTACGGTTAGCTATCGCTGTTGCAAATCATTCGCAATAGCATTCCAGCATCGCTTGATCTTCGGCGAGGAAATGCCCAGGCTCGCCTCATGCGCCACTGGCTCCTGCTCGCGCTGCCGCTGCTCGCCTCGTGCGTTCCGTCGGGCGAGCATCGGCCGCCGGCCCAGCCGCCCCGCGGCGGCCAAAGCTTCGGCCAGGCCGATCGGGAGACGATGCAATGCCTCGCCGATCTAGGCCGCGACGGAATCGGCTATCGGCCGTTGCCGGACCGGAGGTTCGACAATGGCTGCACCGCGATCGGCGCAGTCCAATTGCTCGACATCGGCACGCCGGTCACCAATCTCGGCGCGATGACCTGCCCGCTGGCGCGGGGTTTCGAGCATTGGGTGCGCGAGGCGGTGCAGCCCGCGGCGGGGGTCTGGCTCCGCAGCCGGGTGGTGAAGATCGAAAGCTTCGGCACCTATAGCTGCCGGCCGCTCAACGGCCAGGCCGGCGCGCGGCTGAGCGAGCATGGCCGCGCCAATGCGGTCGATATCGGCGCCTTCGTCCTCGAAGGCGGGCGGCGGATCAGCGTGCTCGACGGCTGGTCGGGCGCCGACGAGGACGTCCGCCATTTCCTGCGCGCGGTCCACGACGCCGGCTGCCGCCGCTTCGCGGTCGGCCTCGGCCCCGACGCCAATGCTTATCACCGCAACCACCTTCATTTCGACATGGGGCAGGAGCCCTATTGCCGTTAGACCCCGCTTATGGGTCGCGCGCGTTGCTGGGATCGGGTTTGGACCCTAAAGCCCGTGCCATGACCGATCCGATCCCCCCCAAGAGAGTGTTCCCGCCCGCGCGCGACGACGCGGCGGTCGCCGAGCACACGACCGCCGCGCCGCAGACGCGCTCGACCGCTTACCGCCTCGCCTTCCAGGATCTCGACTTCCTGCTGCGCGAGGATCTGCGCCCGGTCCGCTTCCAGCTCGAGCTGTTGAAGCCGGAGCTGTTCCTCGACGAAGCGGGGATCGCCTCGACCTTCGTCTTCTACGGCTCGGCGCGGATTCCCGAGCCCGACAAGGCCGACGCCCTGATCGAGGCCGCCTCGACCGAGGAGCAGCGCCGGGTCGCCGAGCGGCTGAAGGTCAATTCCAAATATTATGAGGAGGCTCGGCGGCTCGCCCGCTTCGCCAGCGTCACCGACCGCGACCCGGAGGGCCAGCGCCATTTCGTCGTCTGCTCGGGCGGGGGGCCGTCGATCATGGAGGCGGCGAATCGCGGCGCCGTCGACGTCGGCGCGGAATCGATCGGCCTCAACATCGTGCTGCCGCACGAGCAGATGCCGAACCCCTATGTGACGCCGTCGCTCAGCTTCCAGTTCCACTATTTCGCGCTCCGCAAGATGCACTTCCTGCTGCGCGCCCGCGCCGTCGCCATCTTCCCCGGCGGCTTCGGCACGTTCGACGAATCGTTCGAGCTGCTGACCCTCATCCAGACCAAGAAGGTGAAGCCGATGCCGATCCTCTTCTTCGGCCGCGCTTTCTGGGAACGGGTGGTGAATTTCGAGGCCCTGGTCGAGGAAGGCGTGGTCTCGCCGGACGACCTCAAATTGTTCCGCTTCGTCGAGAGCGCCGAGGAAGCCTGGGAGCATGTCTGCTCCCATTATGCCGGCGTGGAGGGACAGCCTTTCTGCCCGGAGTGACGTCGGCTTGGCGGCCCGGATCGTGACCGTTCACCGGCGAAGGCCGGGACCCGGTCGGGCGAGGAAGCTGGGCCCCGGCCTTCGCCGGGGAACAATCATGCGGCGATGCCGGGCTGAATGCCCTGACGGTTTGGCCGCCTCAGTGGCCGGTCTTGGTCTGCGCGGCCCGGCCGTTGACCGCCGGCGCGGCCTGGTCGTGGATGTTCTTGCCGGGGCTCGCCGCCGCCTGCTGCTCGGTCAGCACCGGCTGCTTCGCCCCCTTGTCGCCCTGTGCGCCCTGGCCCTTCCGCTCGGCCGCGGCCTGGGCCGGATTGGCCGCCTGCGCCGGGGCCGCCGGCAGCGGCAGCGGCGCGTCGCTCTGGGTGTTCAAAAAGGCGATCACGTTCGCCCGATCCTCGGGCTTGGAGAGGCCGGCGAAGGTCATCTTGGTGCCGGGGGCGAAATCGCGCGGCGACTTCAGCCAGGCGAAGAGATTGTCCCAGGTCCAGGTGCCGCCCTTGCCCGAAAGAGCCGGCGAATAAGCGAAGCCGTCGGGCCTCTTGCCGATGCCTGAGCCGACCACGCCCCACAAATTGGGGCCGGTGCCGTTCGGTCCGCCTTTGGCGGCGACGTGGCAGGCGGTGCATTTCTTGAACACTTCCGCGCCCTTCGCCGGATCGGCCGAGGCGAGGTAGAAGGCCGCCGGCTGCTCGGCCGCGGCGCCGCCGCTCTGGCCGGGCTCGGGCTCCACGCCTTCGATCGGATAGCCCATCTTCTCGGGCCGCTCGGCATGGTACATCTCGCCGCTGACGATCGTCCCGCCGAGCGCCACGATGCCGGCGAAGAGCACCCATCCCGCGATCGTGTTGGTGCGATTGTCCATGAAGCCGAAAACCTCTTTCGGAAGCAGCGGGCAGGGACGCGCCCGCGCGGGTGGTGGAACGTTCGGGCGCTCCTTTATGCGGGGTCGGGCGAGCGGGCAAGACCGTCCGCCCAATAACGAAGCAGCGTGCTGGCGATGGCGAAAGGCGGCGGCGCCAGGAAGGGCGCGTCCGCCGCGCCGGCGAGCGCGGCGGCGACGCCGGCGCGGTCGACCCAGATCGCATCCTCCAGCTCGTTGCGGTCGAGCGTGACCGCGTCCGACGCGGCTTCGGCGACGCAGGCGATCATCAGCTGGCCGGGGAAGGGCCAGGGCTGGCTGGCGACGTAGCGGACGTTCGCGACCTCCAGCCCCGCTTCCTCGCCGATCTCGCGCGTCACCGCCTCCTCGATCGACTCGCCCGGCTCGACGAAGCCGGCGAGCGCGGAATAGCGGCCGGGCGGATATTGCGGCTGCCGGCCGAGCAGCACCCGGCCGTCATGCTCGGCGAGCATGATCACGACCGGATCGACGCGCGGGAAATGGTCCAGGCCGCAGCCGGTGCAGCGGCGCCCCCAGCCGCCGCGGAAGCTCCGCGTCGGCGCGCCGCAGCGGCCGCAAAAGCCGTGTCGGCCATGCCATTCGATCAGGCTCCGCGCCGCGCCCCACAGAGCCGCATCCTCCGGCGCCATGCGCGAGAGGATGCCGAACACCGCCCAGGCCCGCTGCCCCGGCTCGACCGGCAGCAGCGGCGCGAAGAGCGGCGTCTCGCCGTCCAGGCCGAGGAAGATCAGCTCGGCTGTTTGGTCCCGCTCGGCGAGCGGCGCCCAGGCCATCCGTCCGTCGTCGCCGAGCATCGGATCGAGCGCCGCCAGCCGCAGCAGCCGCGCCCCCTCATGCGCCGCCAGCGCCGCCATCTTCGCTTCGTCGAGCCGGAGATGGTCGGCGCGGTCGATGCCGGCGCCGGTGAAGCCGGGGCGGAGGCTCAATTCCCCTCTCCCGGTACGGGGAGAGGGAGGGGCCCAAGCGAAGCTTGGGAGGGAGAGGGCAAAGCGGCGCAGATGGTCTGGAGCACGCCCTCGAGATTGTTCAGGATGTCGTTGTTCCAGAATCGCAGGACTCGGTAACCTTCGCGGATGAAGACGTCCGTGCGGTGCGTGTCGTAAGCCTCCCGAAGGGCATGTTGTCCGCCATCCGCCTCGACAACCAGTTTTGCCTCCGCACAAGCGAAGTCCGCAATATAGCCCGACAGCCACATCTGTCGCCGAAATTTCAGTCCTCGAAGCCGTCGTGCCCGCAACTGCTCCCACAAGAGACGCTCGGCATCGGTCAGGTCGCGGCGAAGCCTGCGGGCGCGATCGATCTTGTCGGCTCCGGGTGGGCGCCTCACGCCCTCACCCTCCCATTGCCGCCGGCAATGGGTCCCTCCCTCTCCCCTGCAGGGAGAGGGGCTGGCCGCGCCATTCGGCGCCGCGGGCGGCGAGCTTGCCGAACAGGGTGGGCAGGCCCGCCTCGTGCAGCCGGTCGACCGGCCACCAGATGCCGTCGCTGCGTTCCTCGGCGCTGGCGCAGAGCAGCCGCATGGTCAGCGCGAAATGGGTGAAGACATGCTCGACCGCGCCGGCTTCGCGCCATTCGGCTTCGGCGGGCGCCTGGCCGGTCGGGAAAGCGAGCATGCCGCCGAGCAGGCCCCTGGCCGGGCGGCGGACGAGCAGGACCTCGCCGCCATGTTCGAGCCAATAGGCGACGTCCTGCCGCCGCGGCCGCGGCGCCTTCGCGGCCTTGACCGGAAACCGCTCCGGATCGCCGCGCCGCCGCGCCTCGCAGCCGAAAGCGAGCGGGCAGCGGCCGCAATCCGGCGCGCGCGGGGTGCAGATGGCGGCGCCGAGATCCATCATCGCCTGGGCGAAATCGCCCGCGCCGGCGGCGGGGGTGAGCCGGCCGGCCAGCGCGTAGAGCGTCTCGCGCGCCCCCGGCAGCGCCGCCTCCACCGCGAACAGCCGCGAGACGACGCGCTCGACATTGCCGTCGACCACCACCGCGCGCCGGCCGAAGGCGATCGCGGCCACCGCGGCGGCGGTGTAGCGGCCGATGCCCGGTAGCCGGCGCAGCGCTTCCTCGTCCTCGGGAAAGCGGCCGCCATGCTCCGCCGCCACCATGCGGGCGCAGGCGAGGAGGTTGCGGGCGCGCGCATAATAACCGAGCCCCGCCCAGGCGCTCATCACCTCGCCGTCCGCCGCCGCGGCCAGCGCCGCGACGCTCGGCCAGCGGCGGGTGAATTTATCGAAATAGGGGATGACCGCGGCGACCGTGGTCTGCTGCAGCATCACCTCCGAAAGCCAGACGCGATAGGGGTCCGGCCGCTCGCCGGCCTCGGCCCGCCAGGGAAGCCGCCTTTTATCCACAGCATACCAGGCGCGCAGGGCATTTGATCCATCGACGGGCATGGCCCGCCTATGCCATGGTCGCCCCGATGGTGAAATCGGGCGGGACGACAAAAAAGCAGGCGGCCGCGCCCCGCGCCAACCGGGCGCGATCGGTGTCCGACATGCTGCCCTCGGTCGGAGGCGCCGCCTTCCGCCGCTTCGGCTTCGTCCAATCCTCGGTGGTCAGCCGCTGGCGCGAGATCGTCGGCGAGCGCTATGCCCGCGTCTCCTCGCCGGAATCGATCCGCTTCCCGCCGGGCAAGCGCGCCGCCGGCGTGCTCACCCTGGTCGTCGAAGGCGCCCATGCCCCGATGATGCAGCATGTCGCGCCGGTGATCGTCGAGCGCGTCAACCGCTTCTTCGGCTATCAGGCGATCGAGCGGGTCCAGTTCCGCCAGGGGCTGGTCCGGGTCGCCGAGGCCAAGCGGAACCGGGCGGCGCCGCCTTCGCTTCGCCCGCTTCCGGCCGATCTCGGCGATTCGCTGCGCGAGGTCGCCGACCCCGAGCTTCGCGCCTGCCTCGAATCGCTCGCGCGCGGG
>JAXDOV010000060.1:0-2520 GCA_034668705.1 Sphingomonadales bacterium | reverse complement strand
GCGGATTGTTCAGAAACTAGCTGCGATCGTTCAGCCCGATCCGGATAACGACGATGTTGGGGTCTTTTTCGTCCGGATAGATCGCCGTTCCGGTCGGCGTCTTTCCCCCTGCCGCCATCGCAAACGTCAGGCGCGGTGAGACGACGTTGTAACCGGCAGTTCTGAGAAACGCGTCGATCTCCCAGGAAAACTGATCGGCTTCCGCGTCACCATGCAGCACCGCGATCCGGACCCGCTTGGTTTTCGGAACATGCACCAGGATTGCATTCTGCAATTCCGTATCGAGATGCCGATCGGGGCGTGAATTGGCGCCTCCCGGAGCCTCCGGCGCGGCCGGGCCTTTGCTTCTGTCGGGCAGGGCAAGCGGCGCTCCGGGCGGCGGCGGCGAGGGCATGAGCCAGGCCACCGCAAGCAACAGCACGAGCGAAACAATGCCGCCGCGAAAGACCCACCGGTCGGCGGCCCGGGCGCTGAGCCACGCCGGAATGGGGCGGATGCGAAGGCGCGTCGCCCATCGCGACAAATTCGAGACCGAGCGGTGCGGCCCGCTCCAGGCGCCGAACATCAAGGCGCCGGTCACGAGGGCTGCGAGCAACCACAGGATTTCCCAGAGCGGAAAATTCGACATCCCCGGGTTCTAATCCGAATCGCCGGAAAGATCAGGAGGCGGTTCAGCCGATGCTGCCCAGCGCCGGAAACGCCTCCAACAGCCAGAAGCTCGCCTGCGAGACAACGCCGGTGAGGAAGGCAATGCCGGTCAGCACCAGGAGGCCGCCCATGACGCGCTCGACCTTGGCCAGATGGCGGCGAAAGCGCGCCAGGAATGCCGCGAACGGCTCGATTGCCAGAGCCGCCAGCAGGAACGGGATGCCGAGGCCAAGCGAATAGACCGCAAGGAGGCCCGCGCCCTTCGCCACCGTCTGCTCGGAGGCCGCCACCGCCAGGATGGCAGCCAGGATCGGCCCGATGCACGGCGTCCAGCCGAACGCGAAGGCAAGGCCCATCGCATACGCGCCCCAAAGCCCGACCGGCCTCGCCATCTCCATGCGCTTTTCCCGAAGCAGCACGCCGATGCGGAACACGCCGAGGAAGTGCAATCCCATCACGATGATAGCGACGCCCGCCACGATGGAAAGCTCGGCCGAATAAGTGCGGATCAGCGCACCGATGACGCTGGCGCTGGCGCCGAGCGCTACGAAAACGGTGGAGAAGCCGCAGACGAACAGCAGCGCTGCGAGCACCGTCTCGCGGACCCGGGGTGCCGGCCCGGCGTCGGCAAATCGCTCCAGCGAAGTGCCGGCGAGATAGACGAGGTAGGGCGGCACCAGCGGCAACACGCACGGGCTGAGAAAGCTCACCACGCCGGCGAGCAGCGCGGCCAAAAGTGTCACGTCGGGCGTCATTCTCGCCCTAGATGCATGGGCCGGCGGGCCGACGCAAGCGGATCGCGGGCGGCTGGCGCTGATGTGATCGGCACTTGATCTGGTATGGTCACGCGCCGCCGTGGGAGGCATGAAGCTTTGGCGAGAAATCTCATCACCGATGTCGCCGGCGTCCGCGTCGGCCATGCCGACGATGCAAAGCTCGGCTCCGGCGCGACCGTGGTGCTGTTCGACCAGCCGGCGGTCGCGGCCGCGGACCTTCGCGGCGGCGGCCCGGGCACGCGCGAAAGCGCGTTGCTCGATCCGGCCATGACTGTCGAGCGCATCGACGCCATTGCGCTGGCCGGCGGCTCGGCGTTCGGGCTCGACGCCGCCTCCGGAGCCCAGGCATGGCTGCGCGAGCAGGGCCGCGGCTTTGCGGTGCGCTCGGTGCGCGTGCCGATCGTGCCGGCGGCGATCCTGTTCGATCTATTGAGCGGCGGGGACAAGAACTGGGGCCGCTATCCGCCCTATCGCGAGCTGGGCTACGCCGCCACCGCGAATGCGGCGTCGGACTTCGCCCTCGGCAGCGTCGGCGCGGGGCTGGGCGCCACCACCGCGGGGTTGAAGGGCGGCACCGGCTCGGCCTCGGCACAGACCCGCGACGGCGCGACCGTCGGCGCCCTGGCCGTGGTCAATGCCGCAGGCTCCGCCGTGATCGGCGGCGGGCCGCATTTCTGGGCGGCGGCCTTCGAGCGCGACGGCGAATTCGGCGGGCGCGGGCAGCCCGCCTCCGTTCCACCCGACGCACTCGCCTTCAAGACCAAAGGGCAGCCCGGCGAAAACACCACCCTGGTCGTGGTTGCGACCGACGCGACCTTGACCAAGGCCCAGGCGCGTCGGCTGGCCATCATGGCCCAGGACGGCATGGCACGGGCGCTGCGCCCCGTGCACACCCCGCTCGACGGCGACATTGTGTTCGTGGCGTCGACCGGCGCGCGTCCGCTCGCCGAACCGATCATGAGCGTGTCCGAACTGGGCGCACTCGCGGCCGACGTGGTTGCTCGCGCCATTGCTCGCGGGGTATTCGAGGCGCGAGCATTGCTATTCGCCGGATCTGTGCCGGGCTGGCGCGACAAGTTTACCGGCTAAACCTCTC
>JAXDOV010000059.1:0-19355 GCA_034668705.1 Sphingomonadales bacterium | reverse complement strand
GCGCATCCGCAGGCCTTGCTCATGCCCACCGGCGGCAGGATCGGCGGGGCCCCGTCGGAGGCGGAGGTGGTGAAGACGTGGCTGATCGAGGCCGGCATCGATCCAAACCGCATCGTGCCCGAAATCTGCGCCCGCGACACGCTGGAATCGGTCCGGCTGTGCGACGAGATCCTCCGCGCCCGCGGCGATTGCGGGCGGATCGTCTGCTGCACCAGCACCTATCACCAGCCGCGCTGCGCGCTGCTGTTCCGCCTGCTCGGCTATAGGGTCGTGCTGCCGCCGATGCCCAATGGAATGGGCCGCCTGTCGCGCCTGAAATATGGCCGCTCGATCCTCCGGGAGCTGCTCGCCACGCCCTATGACGCCCTGCTCATGCTGGCCTGGCATCGCCGCCGCCGGGCCTGATCCCGAAGCCGGCCGGCCGGCTCGACTGGGGCGCCGGCGGCTCAGCCCCCATGCTTTACCCGGCGGCCCCACGGCACTAGGTCCCACAGCCGCTCATGGCCGTAGAAGAGGAAGATCTTCGAGAGGATTTCGAAACCGGCGATGGACCCGGCGATTTTCATGCTGCCGGTCATGATCAGCGACCAGAAGAAGGTGTCGACGCTGCCCAGCACGCGCCAGCTCACCGCCTTGACGAACGAGCGGGGGTGCGACTCCAGCCGCCTGAACAAGAACATCGGGTCTGCGCTCCCGCCGCGCGGCGCGCAGCTGGGATATGAACCCGGCGCACAGGACGGCGTTCCCGGCCGAGAGCGCCAATGAACCAAAGTTCATTGGCGCCTTGTTCGGCCTCCCTTGGGAGCCGCCGCGAGGCACGGGACGAGCCCCCCGCGCCATAAGCTCGCCGTCCATCCCGGCGAAAGCCGGGATCTCGGCACCGACCGCCGCGATCTCTCGATGCAGACCCTTCGCCGGAATGACGAGCGCTGCATGATGGAGAAGCACGCCTTGTCGGTGAACAGGCCTGGTTTTCGCAGCGCTTACAGAGGGTTGAAGCGGAAGGTCAGACTCGCACGTCCTTCCGGCCGGATTCCGGGCGGCGCCGCGCCTCGTCTCTCGAGGAAACAATTCGCCGCCAGGCGCGCTCTGAGCACATGGATAGCAAGGTCTATGACGAGCCCACGGAGGTTCATCCGGAGAAGGGCGCCGTGTCCCTGGAGGGCCCGGACGGCGTCTCGGTGCTGATGACTCCGGAAGCGGCCGCGGAGACGTCCGACCGGTTGCTCGACGGCGCCGTCGTCGCCAAGGGGCAGCAGTCGAACGAGCGCCGCAGGACGCAACGGCCGAGCGGGTGCTGAAGCGGCCGCGCGTCTCCGCCGCTGCTGATCCAGATTAATTTGCTGTCATGAGCTTCTTCCCGGGACCTTCCGCGGAAGCCGATGCGTTACGGAGCCGACACGAAAGGCTCCTGGTACGTGGATCGTTTCTTCGCGCGTTTCGCCTCGGTCACTGCGACCATCGCCGGCCAGCCGCTCGCCTTCTCCCTGGCGATCGCGCTGATCGTGATCTGGGCCGCGACCGGCCCCTTCTTCCATTATTCCGACACTTGGCAACTGGTGGTGAATACGGCGACCACCGTCGTCACCTTCCTGATGGTCTTCCTGATCCAGAACAGCCAGAATCGGGACGGCGCCGCGGTCCAGGCCAAGCTCGACGAGATGCTCCGCGCCATCGACAAGGCGCGCGAACAGTTCATCGGCATCGAGCATCTCACCGACAGGCAGATTGCGCTGATCAGGAAGGCGCTGGAGCGCGAGGCCGGGCTGGAGCCCGACAAGCAGAAGACCGCGCCCGATACGGTCACCAGGCTGCTCAAGCGCTTCTAGCCGGTGCCGTTCGGCCCGCTCGCCTCCTTCCGCTCCAGAGGCCCGAGGGCGCGCGGGGCCGCCGCGCGATCCTCAGGCCGCCGGGCCGCGCCGGATTCAGCGGTGGCGCTTCCGCGTCACGCGATGCCGGGTGACGACATGGCGGGTGTTTCTCGTCGTCGTGCCGCTCGTCTGCGTCGTCACCGTGGTGCGGGTCGCCACGGTTGAAACCGAGGCCGGCTGGACGGACTGCACCGCCACGCTGCCCGGATAAGCACTGGCGCGGGGGATCCAGCGCCCCTGGGCATCGTAATAGCCCCAGGTAGCGCCGGCATGCCAGCGGCCCGAAGCGTCGTAATAGCCCGGTTGCGGATCGGGTACCCAGCGGCCGCTGCTGTCCCTGTGCCAGGCGGGAGTTCCCGCGACCCAGCGCCCGTTCTGGTCGTAACGGCCGACCGCCGGGCCGGAAACCCACCGTCCGTTCGCATCGTAATAGCCGCTGGCGGTCGGCGGCACGACCTCGCCGCTGGGCTCGTAATAGCCGTAGGTATCCGCCGGCACCCAATGGCCGTGCACGTCGTAATAGCCGCCGCTGGAGGGCGGCACGACATTGGTCGGGATCCAGCGCCCGTCGGCGTCGTAATAGCCGTTCGGATAACCGGCCACCCACTGGCCGTTACGGTCGTAATAGCCCGAAGCCGGCGCACGATTGGCGGCGCCGACGTGCCAGATGCCCCTGTCGTCATAATAGCCGTAGGCGTCGGGGCGCGCGCGGGAATCCCACGGCACGCAATTGGTGTTCGCGCCGGTCGTCCGATTGGTGACGGCGTCGCCGAGCGCGCCGATGATGGCACCGGCCGTTCCTCCGACCGCGCTTCCGATCGCCGATCCCATTCCCGAGTTGGCGGAGCCGCTTTGTCCGCAGATCGGCTGCGCCGAAACCGCGGCGGGAAGGAATGTGGTCGCGATGCCAATGGCAAATAGGGTGTGTTTACGCATGTGGTCGCCTCCAAACACAGCCGCCCCCATCACAGCCGCCCGAAGTCCAAAACTCTTCACGGCGTGCGCACGTTCCGTAGCCGGCACGGTCGCCGCCGCCGCCCGTAATCGGCCTTGCTGCTCGAGCCTTGCAGCATTTTGGCGCCGTTCAGCCTCGATGCCGCAATTGCGCCAGCGCCCGCGCCGGGACAGGTGCGTGCATGGTCCCCTGGCGTGCGGCGCGCGGAGCTGTTGATGAATCTGGGTAAGCCTGCGCATGTCCTCGGTTCGATCGCCGCGGCGCTGTTGATGGGCTCGGCAGCGTCTGCCGGGGCCGCCGCGGCGCAGCCCGCGCCGGTGAATGCGCCCGCGTCACCGCCGCCGGCGATTGTCGAAATCGTGCAGATGCCGGCCGAGGCGCTGGCGCAGGACGCGGCCGAATATGCCCGTCTTTATGACGTCCCTCTCGACCAGGCCGTGCACCGGTTGAGGGCGCAGCAGGAAAGCGTCGCGGCGACGGACCGCATCCAGGCTTCGTATCGCGACCGGCTGGCCGGCATCTTCATCGAGCACCGTCCCGATTATCGCATGATCGTGCTCCTCACCGGCGACGAGCCGGTCGCGGGCACCTCCGTCCTTGCCGGCGGCATGACGGTGCCGATCGAGTTCCGCACCGGCGCCCCGGCCAGCCGCGACCGGCTGCTTGCCGCGATCGGCGATCACCAGAAGGAGATCAGGTCGGCCCTTCCGCATCCCCCGGCCCTCGCCGCGGATCCGAGGACCGGCGAGCTGGTCGTCATGACCTATGGGAACGATGCCGACCGTTATCCGCCGGGGGTCCTGGAGGCCAGGCTGGCGGCCATTGCCGGCGTGCCGGTGCGGATCCGCCCGCTCGACCGGGCCGGCTCGAACTTCTCCATCCTCGGCGGATCGCGCGTGGTTGGGCCCGATCCTGCGGACGGGAAGCGCCATGCCTGCACAACCGGCTTTATCGTCACCGACGGATCGAGGACGGGCGTCGTCACCGCCGCTCATTGCCCCGACAGCCTCACTTATGTCGGCCTGGATCGCCGGGAGATTCCGTTGCGGTTCGTCGGCCAATGGGGGTGGGGCTATCAGGATGTCCAGATCCATGTCGCCGACGAGGTCCTGAAGCCGCTCTTCTATGCCGATAGCGGCAAGGGCGCCGTCCGACCGGTGACCAGCTGGCGAAACCGGACCGGCACCAGAGCCGGGGACTTCGTCTGCCATCGGGGCGAAAGCACGGGCTATAGCTGCGCCGAGGTGGAGCTGGTCGACTTCGCCCCCGCCGGCGACCAGTGCGGCGGCGATTGCCTGCCGACATGGGTCACCGTCGCCGGCCCGACCTGCAGGCATGGTGACAGCGGCGCTCCGGTGTTCAGCGGCACGATCGCCTTCGGCATCGTCAAAGGCGCCACCATTCGTGGCGACGGCACCTGCCTCTTCTATTATTACATGTCGACCGACTATCTCCCGCCGGGCTGGTCGCTGCTCCATCAATAGGATCGCGCCCGCTTTACGGTCGGGAATTATTGCTTGCTCCCTTTCGGCCGGTGATGGAGCCCCATCACCAGCCCGAACGGATCCGATTTCAGGGCGACCGGTTCTAACGGGAGGTCGTGACGGTCGTCGTGACCCGGTGCCGCACCGTCCGCGTCGCCGGCCGGCGATGCGCGACGACCCGGCGGACGACGCGGTGCGTCGTCACCGCCGGCGCCGCGCTGACCGTCTCCGTCGTGACCGAGGTGGTCGCCGGAGCCGGGGCGGGCGCGGCGATGACGACCGGCGCCGGCGGCAGCGCGGCGCGCGCCGCATCGGCCTGGGCCTGGGCCGCGGCCGCCGCCTGCTGGGCCGCATCGGCACGGGCATTGGCCGCGGCCGCGTCCTCGCGAGCCGCCGCGGCTTCCGCAGCGGCGCCGGCACGCTGCGAACGGTCCGCGGCGACGCGGCTGCGCTGCACTTCGCCCAGAGCGGTATCGGCCAGCGCCGAGGCGCGGTTCGCATCGGCGATCGCGCGGTCTTTATGGCCGCTCGCCAGATCCTCCTGGGCGGCCCGAAGCGCGGCCTGGGCCTCCGCCTGCAGGCGTGGCACCTCACCGGCCGCATTCACCCTGCCGGCGGCATCGATCCGCGCCTGCGCCGCCGCGATCGCGATCTGCGCGCGATCCTTCTTGCCGGGCGCGGCCGGCGAAACGGCGGGAAGAAGCAGCAGGGCGGAGGCGACCGCCGAGCTCATCAGGAACGTAAATCTGCGCATGACCAATACTCCCGTGACGTCGTTTGCTTTTCGGCAAACCTGTCCCCTGCCCAAGGCCAACGGGGCCCCTGAAAGATCGGTTCCTGCCAGGCGACGAGGGGGCGGCAAATCGTGCCTCACCCGCCGCAAAGCGTGCCGCGGAAACGAAAGCGCCGCGCGTGCCGCTCAGGTTACGAAGCGCCGGCGCAAGAACGAATAGCGCGGCCGCCACCGCCCGTCGCCTGCCCCCCGTCCGATCATTCCCCCTCCCGCGGATCGGCACCGAAGCGATTGGGCCCGATCCTCTCCGGCGCGAGCGTCAGGCCGAGCAGGGCCAGGATCAGGATGAAGCCGATCGCGGTGCGCAGGCCGGAAGGCCGATAGACCATCCCTATTCGCGGATCGGGAAACGCCTCGGCAAGCATCTTGGGGACGGCAATCGCGAACAGCGCCACGAGCAGCAGCGCCCACCAGCCGGACATGTCGTGGTCGTGCAGCCGCCGCGCGAACAGCGCGAACCAGGGAAGCATGAACAGGATCGTGAGGCCGAGGCGAACCAGCCGCCCGGCCTGTTCCGAAAACAGGCTCGTCGCGGCGCCTTCGGCGATGCCGGTCACGACCAAGACGGCGACCCAGTACGAGGCCACTTCCGTCCGCCGCGAACGGCCGGTGAAATCGAACGTCCTCCTGAGCGTCCTCAGGAGAAGCCGCCAATTGCCGATGCCGTCGCCTGAAGCCAAGCCGCTCTCTCCTCCGGCCCCACTATCTGCCGAAGGGCGACGCCGCCTGCAATATGCCGATGACGTGCGAGCGGCGGCGGCGGTGTGAGCCGCCGCCGCCTCGCTTCGAACCGCCGCGGCCTCACACCCGCGCCGATGCAAGACTAACGAGCGCGGTGGCGCTCGTAGGTCTGCACGCACTTGTCGGTCACTGTCCTCGAGCAGGGCGGATAGCTGCTCGTGGTGTCGACGGTCTGGCCGGTCGCGGGATCGACCAGCGGGCCGCCCATCGCCGCGCCCTGGACGCCGTTCCAGCCGATGGGAACCACGGCCGCTTCGGAGACGACCGGGATACCGCGCGCGTCGCGCTTCGGATTGGTGTTGTCGGGCTGGACGACCGCCCCGGTCGCCGCCATCGGCGCCGCCGTCACGGTCTGGGCGGGGGCGGTCATGTCGGTCGTGGTCGTGTCGGGGTCGGTGGTCTGCGCGACCGCCGTGCCGCTCATCAGGAGCGCAATCGCCAAAGCAGCTATTCTCATCACATCACCTCTCATTCCTGGGTTCGTGCCGACGGACGCGCGGGCGCCGAGGTCGCGGCGCAGCTCCGGCCGCAGCATGGAAGCCAGAACGGGCCGCGGACGGGGTTTCTCCGTCTTCGGCGGCAGGTTGAGGGCCGGCAGGGACGGGCTGTGGCATGAGCGGGACGTGCCGACGGTCATGGGACGAGAGGCACATCCCGGACATCGGCCCGGCCGATGGGGGCCGGGGTCGGTCGGACGCCTCGCCGAGGCGGAAGGCGGAACGCATATGGCGGTGGAGATCGCATGCGCCGCGGCCGATCAGCTCGAGCAGTTTCTGAAGATGGGAGTCCATGTCGGCACCAGCCGCACGCTCGTCACACGCGTCGACGGCCCGGTTCCGGCCGGCGCCGGCGCCGGCTTGTCCGAATCAAAGGGGGGCGCCCGGCCTGGACGCCCCCCGAAGACATTCGGCTCGACGATCGGCCGATCAGCACGCGCAGGCTTTGGCCGGGGCGCAGCGGCAATCGGGGGAACAGCGGCACGGATCGCATTTGCAGGTCGGGGTCATTGGAATCTCCATCATTGGGTTGCTGGAGCTTTGTGCCTAGACCGTGGCAAGCGGCGCCACTTGAACGAAGCGGCTATTTTGCTGCTGCCGGGGAATGGGTTCGACATGGAGATTGCGGGGCGCGGCAGGATCCTTGTCTGGGAGGGCGCGAGCCTGTGGGTCCTGGAGGCGCCGGCCGGAATCGCCCAGACCGACTTCCATTCCCACCACGCCATCCAGATCACCCTCGCCCTCGAAGGCGAGTTCGAGCTCCGTACCGCCGGCCAGCGGCTGGGCGGTCCGGCCGTGGCCGTCGCCGCGGACGCCAGCCACGTCTTTCACGCCAGCGGTGTGGGCGCGTTCCTGTTTCTCGAGCCGGAGAGCAAGGAGGGGCGGCCTTTGCCGCCGCCGCCTTCCAGGACGGTGCCTTGCACGCGCTGGGCGGCGCTGCCGTCACCCATCATCTGGCCGCGCTTGCCGCCGCATTCCGGTCCGGCAGCCCCGACGAAATATTGATGGGGATCGCCAGGGCCCTGGTGACCGCCATCGCCGGGCCGGCCGAGGCCAGGGTGCCGGATCCCCGCGTTCGGGCGATGATCGAGCATGCCGGCGGCAATCTGGAGAATGCCGTGACCTTGCCTTCGGCGGCCGGCGCCGCCTGCCTGTCGGCGAGCCGGGCGCGCCACCTGTTCGTCGAGCAGACCGGGCTGCCGTTCAGGACCTACCTCCTGTGGCTCCGGATCAGGCGGGCCGTGGAGCTCTACGCGGCGGGCGCGTCGCTGACCGAAGCCGCGCACGAAGCCGGCTTCGCCGATTCCGCGCATTTCAGCCGCACCTTCCGGCGCACCTTCGGCCTGCCCGCCGCGGCTCTGCGGGTGAACGGCCGCTTCGTTCAGGCGGAGGTGCCGAAGGCGGTGCCCTAACCGAGCAGCCAATGGCCGAGCAGGCGGCCGAACGGGAAGGTGAAGAAGCCGGCGATCAGCAACGCCCCAGTCACCATCCCCCGCACCATCCGCCGATGGGTATTCAGGCGCTTCGTTCGGGCGGCCCACCAGATCAATGGGGCCTGGACGATGACGAAGATCGACAGGATGTGGATCACGCTCCAATGGCCGGGATGGATCACCCGGATTCCGAGCGAGAGCGAAGCGGTCGCCAGCATCGCGCCGACCCAGATGCGCCCCAGCAGGCGGTGCCGCCGGTCGCCGCGGCGCCGGAGAAGGATGACCGGGGTCAGTCCGGTCGCGGTCAGGATCGTGGCGAGGTGCAGCCAGATCAGCGGCGGGATCGTCGCCCATTCCGCCCGGCCCCGGACGATGGCGGTCAGCGCCGCCGCGAGCAGGACCAGCGAAGCATAAGCGAGGACGCGCTCATAGCCGTCCGCGCTGATCGGTTTCGGCCGCTTGCTGTCCCCGAGAGAAACTGTCGCCACGTATATGCCCCTTCCTGCCGCAGCATGCCTTCGCCGGGTGCAAGGCTCAAGCCTTTGGAGCGGCCCAGGCCGCAAGTGAAATCCCGGAATATTGGCTGATCCCCCTCTCGCTGGTGGCGAGTCTCGGCTGTTACCTCCTCGCGCAGCTCCTGATGCGAAGTTGCGGGCGGCCCTCCGCCACGATCGTCGGGCCACATGTCGGTTCGTTAACATCGGAGCCACGCTGGCGGCGTGGGCCGGGCGCTACCGGGGGTCGGCGTCACCATCTATGGATTGGACACGACATGATACGCCGTCCTTGCTTCGGGTTCATGGCAGCCTTCCTCTTCGTCTGGCTGCAATGTTCCAGCCCGGCCTTGGCCCGGACCCGGCCGCCCGCCGCCGCCGCGCGCAATGTCGTGCTGGTTCACGGCGCCTGGGCGGACGGATCCAGCTGGAACCAGGTCATTCCCATCCTGCAGGCGGCGGGGCTCCACGTCACCTCGGTTCAGAATCCGCTGACGTCGCTGGCCGATGCCGCGGCCGCGGCCCAGCGCGCTCTCGCTTTGCAGGATGGTCCGACCGTGCTCGTCGGCCATTCCTGGAGCGGAACCCTGGTCAGCGAGATCGGGTCGGACCCGAAGGTGACCGCGCTTGTTTACGTCGCCGCCCGGGCTCCCGACGCCGGTGAGGACTTCGTGGCTCTCTCCGCGAAGTTTCCGACGATGCCGGTCCGGGCCGGAGTCGAGGCGCATGACGGCTTCACCACCCTGTCCGAGCAAGCGTTCCTCCGCTATTTCGCGAATGGAGTCCCGCGCGAGGAGGCCCGGATCCTCTACGCGGTACAACAGCCGACGGCGGCGAACCTCTTCAACGACCGCACGACCACGGCCGCCTGGCGCACCAGGCCGAGCTATTACGTGGTGTCCCGAGAGGATATGACGATCTCGCCAGACCTGGAGCGGTATCTTGCGCGGCGGATGAACGCGCGGACGATCGAATTGAAAGCCGGCCACCTCTCGCTGGTGTCTCATCCGCGGGAGATCGCGAACCTCATCCTGGAAGCGGCAGGCCGACGCAGCGAACGCCGGTTGCCCGCTTTCCGCCCATAGCGGACCTCGGACTTTCGCTGCATCCGATCCCGACTGGCCGGAAGAATGAGGCAGCACGGGCCGCTGCTCCGTTCGCACGGCGGTCGGGGACGACTCCAAATGCGAAGGCCGGGCCTGCTAACCGATTTTTTGTTGCACGTCGTCGGGAACGGTTTCGTCTTGGCCGAGGATCAGCGAGGTGCGGGCGCGCGCGGAATAGCGAAGCGACAGTTCCAGATGCGCCGCCGCCGCCGGCGTCGGATCGGCTTGGATCGCGAGGATCGCCTCCTCCTCCGCGCGCCTCAGCAAAAAGACAGTTTCCGGATCCGAGGTCATCTCGTTCAGCACCTTGGTTTCAAAACCCTGCGCCCGCCCGCATCCCGGATTCGCATGACCGCTGGATGAATGGCGTCTCGCCCTGCGGCAGGCGGTGCGACGGCCGGGCCGGCTCATTCGCCTGCCTTCCCGGTTCCGGCATCGGCAGGATCAAGGCTGCCGACGCGCCTTTCGATCTTCCTCAGCGTTTGGCGGCAAGCGCCTCGAGCCGCTCGATGCCGACGGCGTTCACCGCCTGCTTGAGGGCGTCGACGGTCGGGACCTTCCCCTCCGCATCGACCATGAAGCGGCTGGCGACGACGACGCCGTAGCTGCCGTCGTGCGAGACGTTGTTCCACTTCTCGGTGGTCATGCGGCCGTCGACATTGCCGCTTTTCTCATAGCCGTTCGCGGTCTGGCTGCTCGACTGGACGTTGAGCGCGCTGCCGAGCGCGGCGATGGCGCCCGCGGCGGCCATGTCCGTCACCTGGAGGCGGATGTGGCTGTCGCCATTCTCGTAGCGCGCCTCGGCCTCCGAGCCGCCGATGCCGCCGGCATTGGCGCCGGCGCTGGAGAGCTCGGTGCGCTTATAGTCGCCGAGGCTGGCGGGGAGCAGGGCCTGGAGGCTCGCCGGCGTCAGCGCGGCCTGCGGCTTGCCCTGCTGCTGGATCTGTCCCGACATCTCCTGGAGCTTGCCGAGATCGAGCGTGCCGCCGCCCGGGACGGTGACGGTGCCCGCCGGGCTCGTGGCGACCGGGCCGGCGCCTCCCGCGATCATCAGCGTGACCGGCGCCACCACCAGGCCGACCACCAAAGCCAGCACGAGCGCGGCGACGACGGTGACCGCGGTATAGGCCGCGGCTTTGTCCTCGGCGACCTTCATCAGGCGCGGCAGGCCGAGATAGAGCAGAAAGAGGCTGTACAGGCCGAGGATGCTCAGCACCGCCAGCGGCGGGAAGAGGCCGAAGATGCCCGCGATCCAGGCCGCGGTCGCCGAATAGGCGGCAACCTTCACCGCCTGCACGCGGCTCCGCGTCCCGCCGAACTGCGGCGCGAGCGCGTCGATCAGCAAGGCCAGCAGGAAGATGCTGATGACGCTCAGCAGGTAACGGATGATCGCGCTCGCAATCGCCTCGACCGGCGAGGGGCGGTAGGTGATGCCGAAGAAGCTGTGGCCGAACGCCAGGCTGCCGACGAGACCGGCCAAGGCCGGAATCGCGGCCAGGATGAGCACCCAGCTTCGGAAGATGGCGCCGACACTGGTCTGCTCGGCGTCGATGCGCTCCCACTCCGCCTTCGGCTCGAGCAGGATGCGCTTCACGCGGTCGATCAGACCGGATTGGCCCAGGTTCGGCGGATCGGCCTGTTGCGTCTCACCCGTCATAGCGTTTCCCCCGCCTCCGGAAGCGAGCCTGGCGCTCGCGGCTGCCTCTCGTTGATAACAGGTCAGGAAAGAACGCGCGAGCCCATCTCCGCCCGCAGCGCCTCTCGCGGGCAGGCTTTGGCGGCGCGGATGCGGCCACGGCGTCGCTGCGGCACGATACTGGGGATGTGCCGGCTGCCGGGGCGCGGGTGTTTGCTTTCGACCCATTGTGGGTATTAACGACGGGTGTAGGCTAAGGACGTGCTACGGAGCAACGGAGGCGCCGGACAGGGATGGAGCGCGCCGGCCGTCGCCGCTATCTTTGGCCCATGTGCAAACTCACCACGAACCGAACGACACCCGAAGAGGGGACCGCGCCGCTCAAGGCACGAATTCGGATGCCGTTCAACGCGCCTGCGGTTTTGACGTGGGGCCCCACGCTGATCCGCGTCGTCGCGGCCTCGGCGCTGATCGCAGCCCCTGCCGCGTCGATAGAAGCAGCTCCGGACCAGGTGCCGCCAGCCGCGCCGGCCGCAGGCGCCGCACCGAGCGGACAGGCGCCGGTTCTCATAAGGGGCGGCATCGGGGACAGCGACTATCCGTCGGAACTTGGGGCCGCGGGGGTCGGCGGGGCAGTCGGAGTGCGATACACCATTGGA
This sequence comes from Sphingomonadales bacterium, assembly GCA_034668705.1. Taxonomy (GTDB): domain Bacteria; phylum Pseudomonadota; class Alphaproteobacteria; order Sphingomonadales; family Sphingomonadaceae; genus Allosphingosinicella. The sequence goes on along the minus strand of JAXDOV010000059.1, from coordinate 7,686 downwards.
CTCGACGGCCGCGTGACCAATTGCCGCATCGTCGAGGCGAGCCCTGAGCCCGAGCTTAATGAGTTTACCTGCCGATTGATCGTGAAGCGGTACCGTTACCGGCCGGCGAAAGACGCCAGCGGCGCGGACATGGTGGCCGATATTGTCGAGACGCACACCTGGATTCCAGGTCCGAGACCTGAAGAGCGGCACCACGGCCGATAGCGATACCTGCGGCAGACCCACCGGGGCTGCTGCCATGGCGTTTCCTATTTAAGCATCGCCGAGACCGTGGCGAACGGCTTGGACAGCGTGCCGTAGGCGAGCCCGCCGAAGATCGCGGCGAGGGCGGCGGCGGCGACGGCGACGATGGTGAAGTCGATCGCCCGGCCCAGCAGCCGGGCGCCGTCCGGATGGGCGGCGACGGCGAGACCGCGGCGCCGCGGCCGGCGGACCGGCGCGCCGGCCGCGGCGGCGTCGAGAACGGCCCGCCCGCGCATCCGGGAGAGGGTGATGCGGTCGCGCGTCTTGATCCCGAACTTCCGCTCGCGGGCCCAGATCACCCGCCCGACCACGATTTCGTGGGCGGTCTCGATCTCGACTTAGGTGCCGCGCGAAGGCGGCGATCCGGCCTTGAGCATCATGCCGAAGGACGAGATGTCGCGGATGCAGACGTCGGCCGGGAGACCGTCCGCCCGCATCCTGGCGCGAAGCACGACCTTTTCCCGTTCCTCGCGCGCCTTCAGCATCGGCTCGTTGTGGCGGCCGGTAAGCTAACGATCCGCTAATGCCTCGCCGGTCTTCGGCCGCCCCTGCCGGCGCGCCGGCCGCCGCTTCGTGCGCGGGCTTGCGCTGCGCGTGAAAATCGCCATCAAGCAAGCCCACGACATCGTTCACGCTGGAGCGCCTTATCCGCCAGATCGCGGCCCTTCCCTATCGCTCCGCCGGACATGCCGTCGACGCGCCGGTGAGCATTCTGCTGGTGACGTCCCGCGAGACGCGCCGATGGGTGATCCCCAAGGGCAACATCGCCCCCGGCGTTTCCCCGCACGAGGCGGCGGCGCGGGAAGCCGAGGACGAGGCGGGGGTGCTGGGGCCGGTATGCCCGACGCCGCTTGGCTCCTACCGCTACCGCAAGCGCCGTTCCAACGGCGCCTCGCTGATGGTCGACGTCGACGTCTTCCCTCTGGCCGTCAACGAGGAGCTGGGCGACTGGAAGGAACAGCAGGAACGCGAGCGGCGCTGGTTCTCCCTGACCGAAGCCGCCCGTGCCGTCGACGAAGCCGATCTGCGCGAGCTGATCCGCTCCTTCGGCCCTTCCGAATTCAACGCCGCGGTCCAGCGCCGCGGCATGCTCAGCGCCATCGCGCAAAAATCGAAGGTGGGTTCAATGTTTGCCTGGTTTCAACGATTGCTGCCGAAGACCGGCGGCTTCTTCGACCTGTTCGAGGCCCATGCCGCGACGGTCGTGGCGGCGGCGGATGCCACCGGCCGCCTCTTCCAGGGCGGACGCGCGATGGGCGACCATACCCGCGAGATCGTCGAACGCGAGCATGACGCAGACGTGATCACGCGCGAAGTTCTGCTGACCGTTCGCCAGACCTTCCTCACCCCGTTCGACCGCGGCGCGATCACCAGCCTGATCGGGTCGATGGACGATGCGATCGACGAGATGCACGCAGCCGCCTCCGCGATCGAGCTCTATGAAGTGAGCAGCTTCAGCCAGGAGATGAAGGACATGGCGGCGATCGCCGTCGACGCCGCCCGGCTGACCGCCGAGGCGATGCCGCTGCTGCGCGACGTCGGGCGCAATGGCGGCAGGCTGCACGAGCTGACCGAACGACTGGTGCGGATGGAGGGCCAGGCCGACGACATCCATGCCGCCGGACTGAAGCGCGCCTATCAGGTATACGGGCGGTCCGACACGCTGCAGTTCGTCGTCTCGCGCGACATCTTCAAGCATCTCGAGCGCATCGTCGACGCGTTCGAGGACGTCGCGAACGAGATTGACGGCATCGTCATCGATCACGCCTGATCGCTGGCGCGACATGTATCACCTCGCCTTTCCTTTGCTCGTCGGGTTGATCGTCATCGCTTTGGCGTTCGACTTCCTCAACGGGCTGCACGACGCCGCCAATTCGATTGCCACCGTGGTCGCCACCCGCCTGCTCGGTCCGGTGCAGGCCGTGGCCTTCGCCGCCTTCTTCAACTTCGCCGCCTATTTCCTGACCATCGCCTTCCCCAGCCTGCACAAGGTGGCCGAGACGATCGGCAAGGGCCTGATCGACCAGCAGCTGGTGACTCCGGCGGTCGTGTTCAGCGCCCTGGTCGGCGCGATGTTCTGGAACGTGGTGACCTGGCTCAAGGGCATTCCCTCCTCCTCCAGCCACGCCTTGGTCGGCGGCCTCGTCGGGGCCGGCGTCGCCCGGGCCGGGCTCGGCGGCATCCAGTGGGTCGGCCTGAACAAGACGCTGGTCGCGATCGTGCTGTCGCCGGTGCTCGGCATGCTGCTCTCGATGCTGATCATGCTCGTCACCAGCTGGATGATGCGCCGCGCCACCGCCCGCCGGGCGGAGCTGCGCTTCCGGGCGCTCCACCTCTGTTCCTCGGCGGCCTATTCGCTCGGCCACGGCCTCAACGACGCCCAGAAGACGATGGGCATCATCACCGTGCTGCTCTACTCGACCGGCTACCTCCATGGCGGCTTCAGCGTGCCGCACTGGGTGGCGATCAGCTGCTATATCGCGATGGGCCTCGGCACGCTGAGCGGCGGCTGGCGGATCATCGAGACGATGGGCTCGCGGATCACCAAATTGTCGCAGCATCAGGGCTTCAGCGCCTCGCTCGGAGGCTCGGTGATGCTGTTCGCCGCCTCATGGCTCGGCATTCCGGTGTCGACCACCCATACCATCACCGGCTGCATCATCGGCGCCGGCACCGCCCGCCGCGCCTCGGCCGTGCGCTGGGGCGTCGCCCAGAGCGTGGTCATCGCCTGGATCGTCACCATCCCTGCCTCCGCCGCGGTCGGAGCCTTGTTCTACGGCTTGACGACGCTCTTCTAGGGTCCTGAACCATAAAGGGCGCGGCCGACACAAAAAGACCCCGGCGTCCCCCACGGCGCCGGGGCCTTTCTGGTGAGGCGCGCCAGAGGATGGCTGCGCCTGCCGGGGAATTACCGTCCCCGGAAATAAGAATCCGCTAACACTTTGTCGACCACCCGACACAAGCCGGGCGGAACCCGGGTGATGGCGTCTGGTCTCGCGTCACGGAGAGTGCCGCTTTCATTTTGGCGACGGCGGCGGCAGAATGGCGAGGACCGACGCCGAACCGGAGGATTGATCATGCTCACCCTGCGCCGTTTTTGCGCCGCCCTCGCTTTGGCCGTCCCCGCTCTGGCGGTCGCGGCGGCGCCGATCGCCATGCACCGCGATCCCGGCTGCCCCTGCTGCGCCAAATGGGCGGCACAGGTCCGCGCGCAATTCGGGCGGCAGGTGCAGATCGTCGACGACGCGCGGCGCGCGGCCTTCCTGAAGAGCCAAAGCGTGCCCGCCGATCTCGCCTCCTGCCATACGGCCGTCATCGACGGCATGGTGTTCGAAGGCCACGTCCCCATTGCCGATATGAAGCGGGTGCTGGCGCAGCGTCCCAAAGGGGTGGCCGGCCTCGCCGTCCCCGGCATGCCGATGGGCTCGGCCGGGATGGAGATGCCCGGTCAAATGGGCCAGGCCTATGACGTGATCGCCTTCGGCCCAGGCGGGCGCAGGGTGTTCGCGCATCACGCGGCCTGAGGCGGCGCATCCGCCTGTCGGGGCGCCATCAAGCCGCGCTTGGACGCAAATAGGGGTTAATCGCCATCGGGTGAGAAACACTGTGCTGAAAGCTTCTATGAAAGTCCTGCCCTTCCTGGCCGCATTCGCTGCCGGCCTGCTCCCGCTCTCGGCGGCATCCGCTTCCGACAAATGCGACATCGCGCAGATCCACGGATCGCGCGAGTTGCACGACGTTCTCGGTCGCCGCGCGATCGAAATCGTCAACCGCGCGGCCGGTGCCTCATGGGAAGTAGATGCGCGCCTCGCCCAATTGGTGGCGCCGTCGGCGGCCTTCGGTCTCGGTGCCGGCGACGTCGGCCGTCCTCTCGGTTCGGGAGTTTCCGGCGCCCGAGCACTCGCGACCGAAATGAAGGCCGACACGTTCCGCTTCCTTGGCTGGGATTATATGGACAGCCCCGCGGAGGGGTGCGCCGAACAGAAATAGAAGTCGAATTTATCGACACGCGCGGGAAAAGGAGTTCTCAAGTCGAGTTCACCTACAAGGGCGGCCGCGTCGTTGCCGCAGAAGGCTGGTCACGCTCGTTGCAAAGCGGTTCGGTCAGTCCTGTCTCCTCGCCGCATAGGCCGGTGGAGAAGCCGGAGTGAAAGCAATAGCCCTGGTTGGGTCTCTTGCCATGTTAGCTTTGCTGGCGAGCTGCGGGGACGAACGGTTCGCTTTGCGGGATGGCTGCTATTACGTCGAGGATGGCAAACCGATTCTGAGGGTGCAGGGGGAGGACGGTATCATCCTCACACCACCCCCGCGGCCAAATCCGGCAGGATACACTTACACCCCGGTCCGCCGTGTACATTTGAATCCTCGAAGAGGGCGCGACGGGCCGTACGTGGACGTAACCCCCGGCTTTTACCTGACAAATGCCATCGAGGTCGCGACATCGTCGCCCTCGAGCCGCTTCAGGATCAACGGCCCCACGATGCAGCCAGTGATTATGGTTGGCATGGAGGGTGCTGGCGAGAGGGCCGTGAGGTTGGGTCCACGCTGCTGAAGGCGCTGGGTTTGTAAACTGCAATAATCGCCTTGAATTTGCCGGTGACCGGGGGACCGAGCCCGGCACCCCGAGCCGAAGCCCACGGACGGTTGGTGACGGTATTCCTCACGCCGCCCGCCGCCGTGTCCCCCGCACGATCGCCAGCAGCCCCTCGACCGCCAGCTTCAGCCGCTCGGCATCCCCTGCCCGCGGCAGCTCGCCGCTGACCGTGCGCTTCGCCGCCGCGAGGCGGGTGTTGATCAGGCGGTCGAGCCAGGCGGGATTCTCTTCGGGGAACCAGTGATGGTCGATCACGAGGGAGTGGACCGCATCATAGGCGGCGCGGCCGGCGGATTTCACCGTGTCGTCCAATGCCTGGAAGCGTTCGCCGCTGACGTCTGGGCCGCCGCCCCAGAAGGTGCCGCGCTTGTCCTCCGCCTCGTAATTAGAGACGCCGCCCGGCGCCGGCCAATAGGACCAGTAGCGCTCGGCATAGGAGAGGCCGGCGTCGCGGATCGCGGCCGCATCGGCGTCATGGCCGTCGAGCAGGCCGACCAGCCAGGCGCGGCCGATCGGCGACACCGCCCATTGATCGCCCTTGCCGCCCTGGAACGGCCGGAAGCGCAGGCGCAAGGCGATCGTCCGTTCGCTGCCCTCGTCGCGCACCGCCTTCAGCTTTCCGCAGGCATGCCGGTCGCCGCTCTTCCGCGGCCTGCCGCCTTTGCTCCGTCTTTTCGCCATCAGCCTTGCTCCCTTCCGCTCTCGATCGATTCGCGGCCCGGATGATGGCGGGCGACGTAGCGCCGGATCGCCGCCAGCAGGGCCGCCGAGCCGAGCGCCGCGTCGAGCCCCCGCGCCTCCGCTTCGGCTGCGTCCTCGGCGCCCTCCCCCGGCGCGGCCGTCACCGGCGCGGCGGGCCGGCCGCGCGCGACCGCGCGCAGGCCCTGGCGGATCACGGCCACCTGCCCGGCCGCCATGCCGAGATAATCGGAGACGAATGAATCGGCGCCGCCGGCGCGGATCATCGCCCGCGCCTTCTCGATCACCTCGGCATCGGCATAGACCTGCTTGGGGAGGCTGGAGCGGGATGGAGAATCAGACCACATCCCCAGAAGATGCGATAATCGGAATACATGCGCAAGCAGAATCTTCCGATCTTCTCAATTGCGATCTTCGCAAGTTTGCGCTTGATGGTCGCCAATGGACGGGGACGAGATCAGAGAGCGCCTCAAGCAGCGCGGCCTTCGGCAGGTCGACCTCGCCCGCCATCTCGGCATGGAGGAGAACAAGCTCTCCAAGTCGCTCTCCGGCGAGCGCCGCTTCCGGGTCGAGGAGATGGACAAGGTCCGCTCCCTGCTCGGCGATCCGGTCGCGGTCGGGCTGGACGCGATCCCGATCGTCGGCGACGTCCCCGGCGGCAATTGGCGCGAGGCGGTGCGCAAGCCGATCGGCGCCCTCCCCCGCCCCGATCCGAGCATCCCGCCCCGCGCCTTCGCCCTCCGCGTCGCCGGCGATTCGATGGATCGGGAGGTGCCCGACGGCGGCACCGTCGTCGTCGATCCTGAGGACAAGGATCTGTTCCCGGAGCGCTTCTATGTGGTGATGGTCGACGGCGAGGCGACCTTCAAGCAGTTCAAGTCCGATCCCGCCCGCTTCGTCCCCTGCTCCACCAACCCCGCCCACCAGGAGATCCGCATCGGCAGCGGCCAGGCCTTCGAGCTGGTCGGCCGCGTGATCTGGAAAGCCTCGCGGATGTGAGCGCGCCCTCTTTGGCAAAGGGGAGGAATGGGTTCACGCGAAGGCGCAAAGGCGAAGGGTTGGGCCGGCTGCAGCTGAAGCCTGCGTCTTCTTCTCCGTCATCCCGGGCTTGACCCGGGATCCATGAACTCAGCCTGCGATATCCGGCCGATCCGTGTTCCCGGTTCCTGATTTTCGTCAGGATGACGTTGGCGGATAGCCTTCACGCCTTCGCGTGAACCAATCTTCCTGCCTTGGCACCTCAGGGGCCCCGCCAGCTCCTCACGCCGCCGCCGCTGCCGAGCGCCTGGCCTCGATCTCCGCCGGCACCGTCAGGAAGAAGCGGCCCCATTCGTCATAGCAGCCGAGATCGAGCTCGATCGCGTCGCGAAGGGCCTGCCGCCGGTCCCGCCGCCACGGCCCCCTGGCCATCCCGAACACGGTTACGCGATACTCCATCACCAGCCCCAGCGACTCGATTCGATCTGGAGAAGATGGAACAAAGAACGAACATGACGCAAGCACCGATCGATCCGGAACGGGTGCATCGCGTTGCTCGTCCATTCCCGTCCTTCCCGAAAGCGGGGAATGCCACGCTGACCGCGGCCTGCGCCTTGCGCTGACCACGACACAATAATTGCGATGATCGCAACTAGGTACTTGACTCGGTAGTTCCGAATATCGCAATATAAGGCATGACCGAGAGCGATGCCCGAAACCTGCTCCGCGCCCGCAAGCAGGCGATCGAAGAGACGGTCGCGGCCAATCGCGGGCATGCCTGCGACCCCGCCACGCGCTTCATCCTCGACGGCCTCACCGCCCGCCTGGCCAGGCTGCTCCTCGCGCTCGACCGCGACCTCGCGCGGCCCCTCGTCGGCGGTCCGTTCGGCACCGCCGGCGCCTGGGGTCGGAACGGCCGCGCGCCCGAGATCGACGATTTGATCCGCCGCTCCGCCCGCCAGCGCCGCCCGATGCCCGAAGCCCGAAGCCGAGCCTCGCCCGCCGGCGGCCAGACGCGCCGCATGACTCCGTCCCCGACCCGAAAGGAAGCCCCATGACCTGTCCATCCGAACTCGAGCGCAGCCTCCTCTATGCGTCCCTGATCGTCATGCCGCCGGCGGATGCGGGGCCCTCACGATGCGCCGCCCATCCGCCGGCGACCGCCCAACCGG
>JAXDOV010000058.1:0-2985 GCA_034668705.1 Sphingomonadales bacterium | reverse complement strand
AATGCGGGATGCGGCGCTTCGCCTCCTGCATGTTCTCGGCGATCCGGCGGCGGAGGCCGACCACCTTGACCTGCTCGTCCTGCCGCCGCGGACCGCGGGCGTGGGAGACCGAGCCGCCGCTGTAGAGCAGATAGGCGTCGAGATCGGCATGGCGGAGGCGGTCGCCGGTCGTCTTCACCTGCGCGAGGTCGATGCCGAGATCGCGGGCGCGCTGGCGCACGGCCGGGGAGGCGAGGACATGGCCCGCCTCCGCCGCCGGCTCGGCCGGTAATTCCTCGCCGCGCCGATCGGCCTGCCGCCGCTCGCTTCCGCGGCGGCCCGGCTCGGCGCGTTCCGCCCCGCGCCGGTCGTCGGCGCCGCGGCGCGCGTCCTGCCGCCGGTCGGCCGCGCGACGTTCCGCGGCAGAGCCTGTCCCGAGCGCCGCCGCGGCAAGCTCGGGGCGCTCCTCGACCAGCCCGTCGGTGAACGGGACCTCGTCATAGCGCTCGCCCTCGGGCTGCGGTTCGTCGGGCGCGGCGGGGATGGTGGGCGGCAAGATTTCCTCGGCCGGCGCTTCACCCTCGGTCTCCAGCACGACCAGGACTGAGCCGATCGGGATCTGGTCGCCGACCTCGCCCGCAATCTCGACGACCCTGCCGGCGACCGGGCTCTCCATCTCGACCGTCGCCTTGTCGGTCATCATGTCGGCGAGCTGCTGGTCCTCCGCGACATCGTCGCCGATCTTGACGTGCCAGGCGACGATCTCGGCCTCGGCAATGCCTTCGCCGATGTCGGGCAGCTTGAATTCGTAGCGCGCCATCAGTCCTCCAATGCCTTCCTGATCGCCGTGCCGATACGGACCGGCCCGGGAAAATAGGCCCATTCGAGCGAATGGGGATAGGGTGTGTCAAAGCCGGTCGCCCGCTGCACCGGCGCTTCGAGATGATAGAAGCAGCGTTCCTGGACCAAAGCGGAGAGCTCGGCGCCGAAGCCGCCGGTGCGGGTCGCCTCGTGGACGACGACGCAGCGGCCCGTCTTGCGCACCGACTCCTCGATCGTCTCGATGTCCACGGGCAGGATGGTGCGCAGGTCGATCACCTCCGCGTCGACGCCCTCGGCCGCGATGGTGGCGAGGACGACGTGGACCATCGTGCCATAGGCGAGGATGGTGACCGCGCCGCCTTCGCGCACCACCGCCGCCTTGCCGAGCGGCACGACATAATGGCCCTCCGGCACCTCCGCCTGGGGATGCTTCGCCCAAGGCGTGACCGGTCGGTCGAAGAAGCCGTCGAACGGGCCGTTATAGATCCGCTTCGGCTCGAAGAAGAGGACCGGATCGTCATCCTCGATCGCGGCGATGAGCAGGCCCTTGGCGTCATAGGGGTTGGACGGGATCACCGTCTTCAACCCGGCGACATGGGCGAACAGGGCCTCGGGCGACTGGCTGTGGGTCTGGCCGCCGAAGATGCCGCCGCCATAAGGCGAGCGGATGGTCAGCGGCAGGCTCCATTCGCTCGCGGTGCGATAACGCACCCGCGCCGCTTCCGAGACCAATTGGTCGAAGGCGGGATAGATGTAGTCGGCGAACTGGATCTCGGCGACGGGCCTCAGGCCGTAGGCGGCCATGCCGATCGCTGCCGCGACGATGCCGTTCTCCGAGATCGGGGTGTCGAAGGTCCGCGACGGCCCGTATTTGCGCTGCAGGCCTTCGGTGACGCGGAAGACGCCGCCGAAATAGCCGACATCCTCGCCGAGCGCGACGACCCTCTTGTCCCGCTCCATCATCACGTCATGGGCGCTGTTGAGCGCCTGGATCATGTTCATGACGGTCATTTGCGCTTCGCCTCGAGCTCGGCCACCATCTGCGCCTGCTGCTCCTTCAGATGCCAGGGCATTTCGGCGAACACGTCCTCGAACATGGTGCGGACGTCCTGCGGGAAATCGATCGTCGAGGTGACGAGCGTGCCCTGCTTCTCCGCCTGCTTCTGGGCCGCGCGCACCGTCTCGCCCAGCTCGGTCTCGAGCGCGGCGTGCCGCTCCTCGTCCCATTCGCCCAGAGCGAGCAAATGCTGCTTCAGGCGGCGGATCGGATCGCCCAGCGGCCATTTGGAAGCGGCGTCCTGCGGCCGGTAGACCGAGGGATCGTCGGAAGTGGAATGGCCTTCGACCCGATAGGTGAACAATTCGATCAGGGTCGGGCCGAGATTGGCGCGGGCGCGGTCGGCCGCCCAGCGGGTCGCGGCATAGACGGCGAGGGCGTCATTGCCGTCGACGCGCAGCCCGGCAATGCCGTAGCCGACGGCGCGGGCGGCGAAGGTGGCGAGCTCGGCGCCGGCGATGCCGGAGAAGCTCGAAATCGCCCATTGATTGTTGACGACGTTGAGGATGATCGGGGCGCGGTAGACGCCGGCGAAAGTGCAGGCGGCGTGGAAATCGCCCTCCGCGGTCGAGCCGTCGCCGATATAAGCGGAGGCGATGCGGCTGTCGCCGCTGATCGCCGAGGCCATCGCCCAGCCGACCGCCTGCGGATATTGGGTGGCGAGGTTGCCGGAGATGCTGAAGAAGCCGTGGTCCTTCGAGGCGTACAGGACCGGTAGCTGGCGGCCTTTGACCGGATCGCCGCGATTCGAATAGACCTGGCACATCATCTGGACGAGCGGGTAGTCGCGGGCGATCAATATGCCCTGCTGGCGATAGGTCGGGAAGGTCATGTCGTCGCGGGCGAGCGCATGGGTGGCGGCGACCGCCACCGCCTCCTCGCCGGTCGCCTTCATGTAGAAGCTGGTCTTGCCCTGCCGCTGGGCGCGGTACATCCGGTCGTCGTAAATGCGCACCATCATCATGTCGCGCAGGATCCGGCGCAGCGTCTCGGGATCGAGCTTCGGATCCCACGGGCCGACCGCTTTGCCCGCCTCGTCGAGCACTCGGATCAGCGAGTAGACCAGCTCGTGAGTCTCGGCGGCGGGAACGCCGGCGTCGGGGCGGCGGACGCTTCCGGCGGCGGGA
>JAXDOV010000057.1:0-26926 GCA_034668705.1 Sphingomonadales bacterium | reverse complement strand
GCAGCGGTTCCTGCGCGAGGGCGACGCCAGATGCCGAACCGGCGATCGCGGCCGCCAAAGCCAGTTTGCTGATCATCATGATGCTCCCCCTTGTTCTCGATGTGCAGGTCATTTGCGTGCCCTCCTTGATTCGGCGGCAAGCGGCGGCGGCGCCGCCGCCCGGCCCGCGAGCTGGTCGTCCGGCATGGCTTCGCCGCGCAGCGCACCGGTCAGCTTTTCAAGATCGAGTTCGCCCTCCCAGCGGGCGACGACGATGGTCGCCACGGCATTGCCGATGAAGTTGGTCAGCGAGCGGCATTCGGACATGAAGCGGTCGACGCCGAGGATCAGCGCGAGGCCGGCGACCGGCACGGTCGGCACGATCGTCAGCGTCGCCGCCAGCGTGATGAAGCCGGCGCCGGTGACTCCGGCGGCGCCTTTGGAGCTCACCATCGCCACCGCCAGCAGGAGCAATTGCTGGCCGAACGAGAGGTGGACGTTGCAGGCCTGGGCGATGAACAGGGCCGCGAGCGTCATGTAGATGTTGGTGCCGTCGAGGTTGAACGAATAGCCGGTCGGTACGACCAGCCCGACGACGCGCGTGCTGCAGCCCGCGGTTTCGAGCTTCTCCATCAGGCTCGGCAAAGCGGCTTCCGACGAAGAGGTGCCGAGAACCAGCAGCAGCTCGGACCGCAGATAGCGCAGCAGCCGCCACAGCGAGAAGCGGTTCCACCGCGCCACCGCGCCGAGCACGATGGCGACGAACAGGAAGGAGGTGAGGTAGAAGCTCGCCACCAGCCCGGCGAGGTTGAACAGGGTGGCGACGCCATATTTGCCGATGGTGAAGGCCATGGCGCCGAACGCGCCGATCGGCGCCAGCCGCATCAGGATCGCCACCAGGCGGAAGACGATCAGGCTGGTCCGCTCGAACAGGGCGAGCACCGGCTCCGCGGGCGCGCCGACCAGGCTCATCGCGATGCCGAACAGGACGGCGAGGAACACGACCTGCAAAATGTTGCCGTCGACCAGCGCCGACAGCAGGGTATCGGGGATGATGCCGGTGAGGAAGCCGACCACCGACTGGTCGTGCGCCTTATGGGCGTAGTCGGCGATGGCGGCGCCATCGAGCTGCGCCGGATTGACGTTCATGCCCGCGCCCGGATGAACCACATTGGCGACGACCAGCCCGAGGAGCAATGCGAGGGTGGAGAAGCAAAGGAAATAGACGAACGCCTTGGCGGCGACGCGGCCGACCGATTTCAGCTCCCGGGTCCGGCCGATGCCGGTGACGATGCTGAGGAAGATCACCGGCGCGATGATCATCTTGACGAGCTTGATGAAAGCGTCGCCGAGCGGCTTCAGCGACGCCCCGACGGAAGGGGCGAAATAGCCGAGCAGCACGCCCAGCGCGATCGCCAGGAGGACCTGTGCATAGAGCTGATTGTGCAGGCGCACGCGCTGCCGCGCGTCGCCCTCATGCGAGACCATGTCCTCTCCCCCGGCGCCTGTTCCGGCGCGCTCTTGCTCTTGGAGCCGGATTAGAGCCGAGTCGCGGCGATGCGTCCACGGTTAGCCGCTATCTCGTAAGCTATTGTTTTTACGTCGGTTATTTACAGATCATTGGAAATTTGTGCGAAATTCCGCCTTTCCTCGGTCCGGTTTGTGCGGTATTCCGCACATGTGTTGATGAACAAGCAGGCGCCCGCGGCGGCGAGTCGCTTCGGTCCGGTGCGGCGCTTCGCGTTGCTGCTCGGCGGGATCTTCGTCGTCGCGATCCTGGCCGTCCTGGCTGGGGAACGCTGGAGCTTCGCCACGGCAAGGGCGGAGGCGCAGCGCGCCGCCGTGACGACGAGCATCTCCAACCGGGGACTGCTGTCCAGCGAGCTGCAGAAGTACCGGCTGCTGCCGCTCGTGCTGGCCGAATATCCGGACGTGGTGACGGCGCTCGCCGATCCGTCGGCGCAGTCGGCGGCGACCGCCAACCGCACGCTGGAGCTGCTCGCGGGGCGGACCGACGCCGCCGTGATCTACCTGGTCAACCGCCAGGGAAAGACGATCGCGGCCAGCAACTGGCGGCTGCCGAGCAGCTTCGTCGGCCAGAATTACGGCTTCCGCCCCTATTTCGCGACCTCGCTGTCGATGGGAGCCGCGGAGCAGTTCGCGCTCGGCACGGTCAGCAAGCGCCCCGGCCTGTTCCTCGCCCGCCGGGTGTCGGGCGGCGCCGGCGTGATCGTCGTCAAGGTCGAGTTCGACCGGCTCGAACGGAGCTGGACGCACCAGCCCGGAGCGACGATCGTTCGCGACGAGAATGGCGTGGTGATCATTTCGAGCCGGCCGGCATGGCGGTTCCGGGCGACGCGTCCGATCCCGCCTTTCCTGGTCCCCCGGCTGCGCAAGGCCCGCCAATATGGGGACCATGCGGTCCAGCCTTTGGCGGCCGACCTGGCGCTGCCCGAAGCGCCGTCGACGCTCGCTACCGGCGCGGACGGGAAGAAATATGAGACGGCGACCTCCGCGGCGCCGGTCGCCGGATGGACCCTGACCTCGCTGGAGCCGCTCGCGCCCGCGCTCGGCGGCGCGAAGGCACGTGCACGCGCGGCGGTGCTGACCCTGCTCCTGCTGCTGCTGATCGGCGTCGGCGCGGTGACCCGCGCGCGCGAAAAAAGGCAGCTCCAGGTCGCCGCCCGGCGCGCCCTCGAAGAAGAGGTGCGGCGGCGCACCGCCGAGCTCAGCGAGGCGAATAAAAGCCTGAAGCACGAATCGGCCGAGCGGGAGCGCAACCAGGCCAGGCTCAGGGCGGCGCGCGAGGAACTGGCGCAGGCGAGCCGGCTCGGCACGCTCGGGCAGATCACCGCGGGCGTCGCCCATGAGCTCAACCAGCCGGTCGCCGCCATCCGCACCTTCGCCGAAAATGCCGCGGTGATGAACGCGCGCGAGAATCGGGACGGCGTCGAACGGAATCTCGGCCAGATCGTCGATCTCACCAAGCGGATCGGCCAGATCACCTCGGAGCTGCGGCTGTTCGCGCGCCGCGACCACAGCCTTGGTCCGGTCGCCCTCGCCGAAGCGGTCGACGGCGCCCTGCTGCTCATGAACGAGCGGATCGCCGGCCAGGCCATCGCCGTCGATCGCGACGAGGTTCCCGCCGATCTGCGCATCACCGGCGACCGCGTCAGGCTCGAGCAGACCTTCATCAACCTCCTCCAGAATGCGGCCGACGCCCTGGCCGGAACCGCCGATCCGCTGATCCGGATCGGGTGCGAAGTCCGTCAGGGCGACGTGCTGGTGACGTTCACCGACAACGGCCCGGGGGTGGCGCCGCATCTCGCGGACCGGCTCTTCACGCCCTTCACCACCGGCAAGGCCGACGGGCTGGGCCTCGGCCTGGTGATCTCCCGCGACATCGTCCGCAGCTTCGGCGGGGAGCTTTCGTTCGAGAGCTCGCCCTCCGGCACCGCCTTCACGATCCTGCTGCGGAAAGCCTGATGTTCACCGCCCTCGGCACTGTCTTCTTCGTCGACGACGACGCCACCTTGCGGGAGGCGAACGTCCAGTCGCTGGAGCTTGCCGGCCTCGACGTCGTGCCTTTCGCCAGCGGCCGCGAATTGCTCGAGCGCATCGACGCCAGCTTCAACGGCGTGGTCGTTTCCGACATCCGCATGCCGGAGATGGACGGGCTCCAGATCTTCGAGACGATCCGCGCGATCGACCCCGCCATTCCGGTGATGCTGATCACCGGCCATGGCGATGTCGACATGGCGGTGTCGGCGCTCAAGAAAGGGGCCCATGATTTCCTCACCAAGCCGTTCGCGGTCGATCATCTGATCGCCAGCGTCCGGCGCGCGCTCGAGCATCGCCAGCTGGAGCTCGACAATCGGGAGCTGCGCCGGCTCGCGGCCGCGGACAGCGGCAGCTCCGCTCTGCTGGGCGAGACGCCGGTGATGATCCGCCTCCGCGACACGATCGCCCAGGTCGCCGCCACCGACGTCGACGTCCTGCTCGAGGGCGAGACCGGATCGGGCAAGGAATTGGTCGCCCGCTTGCTCCACCGCGGCAGCGCCCGGCGCTCGCGGCCGTTCGTCGCGATCAATTGCGGCGCGATGCCGGAGACGATGGCGGAAAGCCATTTGTTCGGCGAGGAGAACGGCGGCCGCCAGATCAGCATCGGCCGGCTGGAGCATGCCAATAGCGGCACCCTGTTCCTCGACGAGGTCGACAGCATGGCGCCCTCGCTGCAGGCGAGGATGCTGCGCGTGCTCGAGGAAAGGGAGGTGCTTCCCTTGGGCGCGCGGGAAGCCCGGCCGCTCAATATCCGCGTGATCACGGCATCGAAGCGCGACCTGGAGACCATGGTCGCGGAAGGCGCGTTTCGCGGCGACCTGCTCTACCGGATGAACATGGTGCGGCTGCTGGTGCCGCCGCTGCGCGAGCGGCGCGCCGACGTGCCCCTGCTCTTCGCCCATTTCGTCGAGGAGGCGGCGGGCCGGATGCGCAAGGAGCCGCCGCCTTTCTCGGACGCCACCCGCCGCTATCTGCTGGAGCATGACTGGCCGGGCAATGTCCGCGAGCTGCGCAACTTCGCCTTCCGCTCGACGCTCGGGCTCGAAGAATCGCGGCGCGAGGGGGCGGAAGCCGAGCCCGGCGAAACCCTGCCGCAGCGGGTCGAGCGTTTCGAGGCATCGGTGATCCAGTCGGTGCTGGCCGACTGCAGGGGCGACGTCCAGAAGGCGCTGCTCCAGCTCGGCATTCCGCGCAAGACCTTCTACGACAAGCTCAACCGGCACGGCATCGACATCCGCGCCTATCGCAGCTGAAAAGCCGCCCGACAGGTTGGCGTCAGGTCGCGCGCCCTTATCCGCTGCAAAGAGCGCGTCCGGATCGGGCGCGCCGCGGCGGGAGACGGCCTGATGGTGCAAATGCGGGGCGCCGCGCTGGCGGCGATGCTGGTGATCGCGGCCGCGCCGGCGGCGGCCGCGACCTATGGCGACAGCCTGCTCGCCGCCACCGCCCAGCGGCATCGTGAAATCAGGCGGATCGAGATCGTTGCGGCGGCGCCCGACGGCGCGCCATTGCGGCTGGCCCATGGCGGCGCGGCGGGCGCCGCGCCGCAAGCGGAGGTCGCGCTGCGCAACGCGCTGGGCGATCCGATCGGCCGCGTCGCCTTGAGCTTCCGCGGGCCGGCCGACCGCGCCCGCGCCGAGGCGATCGCCGCCGAATTGTCCCGCCACATCTACACGATCGGCGTGCTGACCGAGCCCGATCCGTTCGTCCCCGGCGCGAGGCCGTCGAGGCGCGGCCAGGCCCTGGTCGAGCGGCTGCTCGTGCGGCACCCCGGCCTCGTCACTTTGGCGCTGCACGTCGCCTTGCCCGGCGGCTCCAACCAGATCGTCGCCTCGAATTTCGGCCGGATCGGCAAGCCGGCGGACAAGGACGACCTGCACGTCATCGCCGACGGCGCCGTGCTGAAGGAGCCGACCAATGGCGGCCGGCGGCTGGCGGTCGAGCTGCCTTTGCTCGATCGGCGGGGCCGTACGATCGGCGCCTTGAGCACCAGCTTCCTGATCGGCCCGAGCGGGGCCGACGGCGCCTATGCCGAGGCGATCGCCGTCCGCGACGCCCTCGCCCGCGCCATCCCGTCGCTCGCGGCCCTCGCCCGGTAGAGACCAGCCGCGGCCATCATTGCTCCGGCGCCGGGCTCAGCTCGACGATGGCGAGCCTGTTGTCGCCCCGCCACGGCAGGGTCAGGCGGTAGCGGAAGGGGCCGATTCGCTCGAACAGGCCGGCGGCGTTGCGGGCGCGGTCGTCGCCATAGCCGCCGAGCGGCGTTCCGCGCGCGGCCGCGGTGCCGAGGAAGATAAGCCGGCGATTGTCCTTCTCCTCCCAGAGATAGCCGCCGATCCGGCGCGGCCCCGCCTCGATCGTGAGGCTGAGCTGATCGCGCTCGGCGCCTACGAAGCAGAAACCCTCGGCGCTCTCGCTCCACGGACGGACGCCGGCCATGCGGACGCCGAGGCGGATGACGCGGCAGAGATAGGCGCCCGGCGGCGGCGCCGCGCGCGGCAAGGCCGCGGCCGGCGCGAGCAGGGCGCCCTCTTCGGCGAGGCGGCGATGGAAACCGGCCCGCCGCGCGTCCGCCAGCGCCTCCGCCCGGATCCCGGGCAAGGCGTCGAGCGCGGCCGCATCCTCCTCGGCGGCGACGCTGCGCCACGCTTCCTCTTCTTCGACGGTGACGCTCGCCCCCGTCGGCGGCCGCGGGCCGTCGATCATCGCGCAACCCGCCGGCAGCAACAGGATCCCCATGATCAGGCCCTTTGTCGCCATGACGACCTCCCGCATCCGGGCTGCGGAAATAAGGTTAACAAAATCCTAACGCGGCGAGCCCGAAACGCCGATCGCCCCCGCCGCCCGGACGAACCGAAGCCTGCGGGTGCGGCGCGTCGCGCGCCGCCGAGGATCTGGCTCTTCCACCGCGCGGGAAATCGCTTTAGGCCGCCCCGATGCTGAGCCTCGCCTTCATCCGGGAGCATCCCGACGCCGTCCGCAAGGCCGCCGCCGAGAAGAACGCGCCGCTCGACCTCGACCGCCTGCTGGCGCTCGACGGCGAGGTGCGCGGTCTCAAGACGCGGATCGACGAGCTGCGCCGGCAGCGCAATGAGATCAGCGCCGGCTTCAAGAGCGCCGACCCGGCCGAGCGGCCGGCTTTGGGCGCAAAGGCCAAGGCGTTCGGCGCGGAAGCGGCCGAGGCGGAGACAGCTTTGGCCGAGGCATCGGCCGCGCTCGACGCGCTGATGCTGCGGGTGCCCAACATCCCCTGGGAAGGGGCGCCGGTCGGGCCGGACGAGGATGCGAACATAGTGGTCCGCCGCGAGGGCGCGCCGCCCCAATTCGATTTCACCCCGCGCGACCATGTCGCGCTGGCCGAGATGAACGACTGGGCGGACCTCGCCCGCATCACCCAGGTCGCGGGCTCGCGCATGTATTGCCTGAAGGGCCGGCTGGCCCTGCTCGAACAGGCGTTGATGTTCTGGGCGGAGCGCAGGCTCGCGGCCGAGGGCTTCACCCTGATGACGGTGCCGTCGCTGGCGCGGCCCCAGGCCTTTTTCGCCACCGGCCATTTTCCCGGCCATGAGGAGGAGGCCTATGAGGTCCCGAAGGACGGCCTCTATCTCGCCGGCACCGGCGAGATCGCGCTGACCAGCCTGCATTCGGGCGAGATCCTGGAGGCCGACCAGCTGCCGATCCTCTATGCCGGCTATTCGCCCTGCTTCCGCCGCGAGGCGGGGAGCGCGGGCCGCGACGTGCGCGGGCTGCTGCGCGTCCACCAATTCTACAAGGTCGAGCAATATGTCATCTGCGAGGATGAGGATGCGGTCTCGGCGCAGTGGCACGAAAAGCTGCTCGCTTATGCCGAGATGCTGCTGCAGGAGCTCGAAATCCCCTATCAGGTGGTCGAGACTTCGACCGGCGACATGGGGCTCGGCAAGTTCCGGATGAACGACCTCGAATCCTGGGTGCCCTCGCTCGGCAAATATCGCGAGACCCACAGCTGTTCGACCCTGCACGACTGGCAGGCGCGGCGGGCGAATTTGCGCTGGCGCGACAAGGAGCGGAAAGTCCGCTTCGTCCACACGCTCAACAACACCGCCTTGGCGTCGCCCCGCATCCTCGTTCCCCTGCTCGAGAATCATCAGACCGCGGAGGGGCGGGTGCGGCTGCCGAAGGCGCTGCACGCGCTGATGGGGGGCGAGTATC
The DNA here is from genome assembly GCA_034668705.1 of Sphingomonadales bacterium. Taxonomy (GTDB): domain Bacteria; phylum Pseudomonadota; class Alphaproteobacteria; order Sphingomonadales; family Sphingomonadaceae; genus Allosphingosinicella. Next base: position 19,195 of record JAXDOV010000057.1, on the reverse strand, counting down.
TCTGAAGCCGAGGACGAGAAGGCGCCGCCTTTCCGGCTGCTGATCCGCGAGCCCTTCGCCCTTCTCTTCCGCCTCTATCGCGCCTTCGGCCGGCTCGGGCCGTTCGGGCCCGCCGACGGCACGCCTTTGCTGGTCATTCCGGGGTTCCTCGCCACCGACCGCACCACGCTCGGCCTGCAGCGGGCGCTTGGGGCGGCGGGTTTCCATGCGACCGGCGCCGGCATGGGGCTCAACCTGGGCGCCCGGCGGGATACGCTCGAGCGGATCGTCGCCCGGCTCGAAGCCTTCGCCCATGGCCGCAAGGCGGTGCTGGTCGGCTGGAGCCTCGGCGGCATCTACGCCCGCGAGACCGCCAAGCTGAGGCCGGACCTGGTCGCGAAGGTGGTCACGCTCGGCACCCCTTTCTCCGGCAACCCGCGCGCCAACAATGCCTGGCGGCTCTACGAGGCGGTCGCCGGCCACAAGGTCGACGACCCGCCGATCCGCGCCGATACGGCCGAGAAGCCGCCGGTCCCGACCCTGGCCCTGTGGTCGCGGCGGGACGGCATCGTCGCCCCGGCCTCGGCCCGCGGCCGCCCGGGCGAGCGGGACAAGGCGATCGAGCTCGACTGCAGCCACATGGGCTTCGCCGTCGATTCGAAGGCCTGGCCGGCAATCGTGGATGCGGTGCGGCAAACTTAGGACAGGAAAGGCGCCGCCACTTCGGGCGGGACGCGCAGCGGACGTCCGGTGGCCTTGTCCAAAATGGCCCAGGTCGTCCTTGCCCTGACCCGGACCTTGCCGTCCGCGCCGGTGAATTCGACATGCCGATCGAACCGCGCACCCTTCGGCGCCTCCGCCACCCAGGTGCGTCCGGTCACGGTTTCGCCGGGGAGGACGGCGCGCAGATAGTCGATTTCGTGCCGCGTCACGACCCAGACATAGGCATCGCGATGCTCGGCCGGCGCCACCGATTGCCAATGCGCGACGGCGATGTCCTGGATCCAGCGCACCCAGACGGCATTGTTGACATGGCCGAGCTCGTCGATGTCGGCCTCGGTCGCGGTGATGCGCCGCTCAAAGGTCACCAGATCCTCCCTGAAGGGGAGGGGGACCGCCCGCCGCAGGCGGGTGGTTCCCCCTCCGCTGAGCGTAGCTCAGGGGGGATTTCTGTCATTCGGCCCCGCCCATTTGCGTCAGCACGAAGCCATAGGCTTCGGCGATTTCGTGGAGCCGCTCCCAGCGGCCGGACTTGCCGCCATGGCCGGCGCCCATGTTGATCTTGAGCAGCAGGAGTGCGTCGTCCGTCTTGGTCGCGCGCAGCCTCGCCGCCCATTTGGCCGGCTCCCAATACGTCACGCGCGGATCGTGGAGGCCGCCGGTGATCAGCATCGGCGGATAGGCCTGCGGCCTGACATTGTCATAGGGGCTGTAGCCGCGGATCAGGTCGAAGGCGTCGCGGTCGAGGATCGGATTGCCCCATTCCGGCCATTCGCCCGGCGTCAGCGGCAGGCTCTCGTCGAGCATCGTGTTGAGCACGTCGACGAAGGGGACGTCGGCGACGATCGCGCCCCACAGATCGGGATCGGTATTGGCGACCACCCCCATCAGCTCGCCGCCGGCCGAGCCGCCCTGGATGGCGATGCGGCCGGCGCTGCCATAGCCGGAAGCGATCAGCCCTCTGGCGGCGTCGGCGAAGTCGTGGAACGTGTTCCACCGCCGGTCGCGCTTGCCGTCGAGGAACCAGCCGTAACCGAGATCGTCGCCGCCGCGGATATGGGCGATGGCATAGGCATAGCCGCGGTCGAGCAGGCTGATCCGGCTGGTCGAGAAGGAGGGCGGGATGGCGATGCCATAGGCGCCGTAGCCGTAGAGGAAGAGGCGGCCGCTGCCGTCCTTCGGGAAACCCTTGCGGGCGACGATCGACACCGGGATGCGCTTGCCGTCCCGCGCCGGCACCATCAGCCGCTCCGTCTCGTAGAGCGACGCGTCGTAGCCGGAGGGGATCTCCTGGACCTTCAGCACCTCCAGCCGGTCCTCGGCGGCATGGTAATCACAGACCGTCGCCGGCGTCACCATCGACGAATAATGGAGCCGGTAGGCCGAAGGCGCGAATTCGGGATTGCCGCTGAAGCCGGCGGAATAAGCCGCCTCCGCGAAGGGGATGCGCCGCTCCTCGCCGTCATAGGTGCGCAGCAGCAGCTGATCGAGGCCGTCGACCCGGGAGGAGATGGCGAGATGGTCGCGATAGGCGCTGAGGCCGGTCAGATAGACGCGGTCGGAGCCGGGGATCAGCGTCCGCCAATCGTCCGGCGCCGACGGATCGGCGACAGCGAGGCGGAAGTTCACATGCTCGTCATTGGCGAGGATCCAGAGCTTGCCGTGGGCGGCGTCGGCCGAATATTGCCTCTGCTCCCGGCGGCGCGAGATCAGCACCGGCTCCGCATCCGCCCCATGCGCCCCGATATCGGCGGGCAGGAAACGGATTTCGTTCGACGAATTGTCGCCGGTCGCGACGAAGATCAGGCTGCGGTCCTGCGAGCGCGAGAGGCCGACGGTGAAGCCGGGATCCTCGCTCTCCTCGTAGAGCGTCCGATCCTCTTCGACGGGCGTGCCGAGGCGGTGGAGGCGGGCGCGATAGCTGCGCCAATGCTCGTTGACCTCGGTGAACAGGATGGCGGCGCCGTCGCCGGTCCAGACCGGCTGGCCGATGCCGATTTCGGTCACCGTCTCGACGTCCTCGCCGGTGGCGAGATCGCGGATCCTGAGCTTGAACCGTTCGGAGCCGTTATCGTCCACGAGGGTCGCGAGCAGCCGCCCGTCGGGGCTCACCTCGATCGCGCCCAGGCGGAAGTAATCCTTCCCCTCGGCCTCGGCCGGCTCGTCGAAGATCACCTCTTCGCCGCCTCCGGCCGCCGGCCGGCGATACCAGGTCCGGTATTGCGCGCCGGCCGCGAACGCCCACCAATAGAGCCAGTCGCCGTCGCGGATCGGGACCGAGCTCTCATCCTCCTTCACCCGGCCCTTCATCTCCTCGAAGAGCGAATCGACCAGCGGCCGGTGCGGCGCCATCGCCGCCTCGAAATAGGAATTCTCGGCCTTCAGATAGTCGAGGATCTGCGCGTCCTCGACCTTGGGATAATCCGGGTCGCGCAGCCAGTGCCAGGGATCCTCGATCGTCTCGCCATGGCATTGATAGCTGTAGGGGCGCTGCTCGGCGCAAGGCGGGGGCGGCAGGGTCATCGCGCTCTTTCTCGGGGACGGCGGCTGGTCTATCGGGAAACGCCTTAGCGACGAGGATTTTGCCATGTCCACCTACGAAGCCCGCCTGCAGGCGCTGCGCGAGCAGCTCAAGGCCGATCGGCTGGACGGCTTCGTCGTGCCGCTGACCGACGAGCATATGTCCGAATATGTCGGCAGCTACGCCCAAAGGCTGGCCTGGCTGACCGGCTTCCAGGGCTCGGCCGGCTCGGCGGTGGTGCTGCCGGAGGAAGCGGCGATCTTCGTCGACGGCCGCTACACCCTGCAGGTCCGCGACCAGGTCGACGGCCGCCACTGGTCCTACCAGTCGGTGCCGGAGACGAGCGCGGCCGACTGGCTGAAGGTCCACGCGCCGGACGGCGGCCGCATCGGCTACGATCCCTGGCTTCACACCAAGGACTGGGTGAACAAGGCGCGCGAGGCGCTGGCCGAAAAGGGCGCCGAGCTGGTCGCGGTTCGCCGCAACCCGATCGACGCCGTCTGGTCCGACAAGCCCGAGCCCTCCAAGGCGCGGCTGGTCGTCCATCCGGACGATTTCACCGGCAAATCCTCGGCGGCGAAGCGGCAGGAGATGGCGGACTGGCTGCGCGGGCAGAAGGCCGATGCGGCGGTGCTCTCCGCCCTCGATTCGATCGCCTGGACGTTCAACGTCCGCGGCCAGGACGTCGAGCATACGCCGGTCGCCCTCTCCTTCGCTCTGGTCAACGAGGACGGTACCGCCGATCTGTTCGTCGCTTCGGAGAAGATCGGCGACGACGTCCGCCAGCATCTCGGCAACGGCGTCCGCGTCCATGAGCGCAGCGCCTTCGAGCCCCATCTCCGCGCCCTCGCCGGCAAGGTCGTGATCGCCGATCCCGAGCGGGCGGTGGCGGCGATCTTCGAGGCGCTCGGCCAGGCCGGCGCCAGGATCGTCGAGAAGCGCGATCCCGCGATCCTGCCCAAGGCGATCAAGAACGCGGCGGAGATCAACGGCCACCGCGCCGCCCAGGCCCGCGACGGCGCCGCATTGAGCCGCTTCCTCCACTGGATCTCGGTCGAGGCGCCGAAGGGCGATGTCGACGAGCTGAAGGCGATCGAGAAGCTCCATCTTCTCCGCCAGCAATGCGGCGACCTTCGCGACACCAGCTTCGACACCATTTCCGGCGCCGGCCCGAACGGCGCCATCGTCCATTACCGCGCCAGCGAGGCGACCAACCGGCCGCTCGAAATGGAGTCGCTCTATCTGGTCGATTCCGGCGGCCAATATCCGGACGGCACCACCGACGTCACCCGCACGGTGGCGATCGGCACCCCGACCGCGGAGATGCGCGACCGCTTCACCCGGGTGCTGAAGGGCCATGTCGCCATCGCCCGCGCCTTGTTCCCGGAGGGCACGCGCGGCAGCCAGCTCGACACCCTGGCGCGGCAATATCTGTGGCGGGCCGGGCTGGACTACGCCCACGGCACCGGCCACGGCGTCGGCGCCTATCTCGCCGTCCACGAGGGCCCGCAACGCATCTCGCCGGTCGGCAGCAGCCAGGCCGGCGGCGACGAGCCGCTCAAGGCCGGCATGTTCCTCTCCAACGAGCCCGGCTATTACAAGACCGGCGAATACGGCATCCGCATCGAGAATCTGGTGCTGGTGGTGCCGGTCGAGGTCGCGGGCGCCGAGAAGAGAATGCTGGGCTTCGAGACCCTCACCTTCGCCCCGATCGACCGGAGCCTCATCGACCTCGCCTTGCTGACCGGCGAGGAGCGGCAATGGGTCGACGACTATCACGCCAGGGTGCTGGAGGTGGTCGGCCCCCAGCTCGAGGGCGAGGCCAAGGCCTGGCTCGAAGCGAGCTGCGCCCCGCTCTAAATCCTCCCCGAAACGGGGAGGGGGACCGTGCGAAGCACGGTGGAGGGGGCGGCGCGTCCGCGCCGGCTTCTTCTCGTTTTCCCGCGAAAGCGGGAATCCAGCGAGCATCGGCGCTGCTCCGCTGCCCGATTTTGTTCACGCGAAGACGCGAAGACGCGAAGCTTTGGGGCCTCTGCGGCTTGAGCGAAATCTCGATTCTTGGGTCCAGGCCGCGTCTTCGCGCCCCTTCGCGTCTTCGCGTCTTCGCGTGAACATTGCGGCTTCGCCGCTGCCGCGCGGTCCGAGGTCGGTCTTTGCCGTCAGTCCGGCTTTCGCTCTTCCGGCTTCTCCTCCCCCCGCGCCTGGGCCTTGCGGCGCTTCAGATTCTCGCGCAGCGCCTCGGCCAGCCTTTGCGCGCGTTGCTCGTCCTTTTTCGCCATCGCCGCTTCGCCTTGACATCGTCCACCGCGCGCGGCCATAGCGCCGCGTCTCCCGACAGGCGATATGCTGCCGTAGCTCAGTGGTAGAGCGCATCCTTGGTAAGGCTGAGGTCGTGAGTTCAATCCTCACCGGCAGCACCACCTGTTCCCATAGAATCAAGTAGATAGATCACCCCTTCGGGGGCGCGGCGCGTTCGCATTCGCCGGGGTAGCGGTCGGGGTATTCTCGAACCCTTCCGGTGTGCTGCTCGAGAAAGTGGCCTCGCGCGGAACTTCCCTCAAACTCGCCAGCACCGTAGAATGGCCGGCTGGCAATAACAGGGTGATCGAAATGGCTGTGCGGTGTGTGGGCTTTGTGGTGGTCGGCGACACGGTGACAGTCGTAGACGCTGAGGTGCCGGACAAGGCTGACGATCCAATTACAATCATCGCAGACGATACATGGCGCCTCCAGAAAGGTGATCGGCCCGAAGCGTACGACGTGATGTATCGGCGATGCAGCAACTACCTCAAAGAGAACGACGTCGCGAATGTCGTCGTAAAGGCGAGTGCGCTGTCGATGGGATCGACTAAGCTCGGTCACCTGACGAGCGCCGAGCTCCGCGGTGTAATCATCGCCGCGTCCGCTTCGTCGGCGTCCGTGAGGTCCATCTCAAAGGCACTGATCAGCCGCACGTATGGCGACCGCAAGGTAGACGAGTACCTTCAGGATGACGATTTCTGGGATGAAAAGACCACAGGCGGTGCGTTGCGAAAGAACAGTCGGGAGGCTGCCATGATCGTGATCGCGTCGAGGAACGGATAGTGCCCAACCTACTTTCCGGCCTGAAGCGCGGCGAGAAAATAGGCGAAGGTGCATTCGGCGAGGTTTACCTCGGGAAAGACGACGTGCACGGCCAGGTGGCGATCAAGATGTTAGCCCGGAAGGCCGGCTGGACCGATCAGAAATGGAACGCCTGGAGGGGAGCCTTCATGGCTGAGGCCCAGAACCTCTCACGCGCGGCACATGACCACGTCGTTAAAGTCCATCATATCGTTGCGGCTGATGACGGCCAGTCCATTCTCTTCTGCATGGCATTCTGCCCCGGAGGCTCTCTGCAAGGTCCGTTCGAACGCGGCCCCCTGCCGATCTCCACCGTTCGCAAAATCGGAACCGACGTCCTGCTTGGCTTGGCCGCGCTCCATGGCCGAGGGATGTTACACCGCGATATCAAGCCGGCTAACATCCTGCTCGACGCGCGTGGCAACGCGCTAATTGGCGACTTTGGCCTCGTTACTGACGACATTGCGTTCGGTTACGCCTCCGATGCGGGATATTACGACCATCTCGCCTTCGAGTTTTGGCACGGAAAGGGCACAAGTGCCCGCACCGACGTCTGGGCTCTGGGGGCTACTCTCTATCGCCTCCTCCACGGCAAGCAATGGTATGACGAGGCGCCCGAGCCGAAGGATTTGATCAAGGACGGCGGCTTCGCCGACGGATTGAAGTGGCTGCCCCACGTCCCGAAGCGTTGGCGACGTGTAATCCGTCAAATGATGGAGGATGACTCCGAGAAGCGATATCAATCCGCCGATCAAGCGCTGGGCGCTGTCGGCAGCTTGCCGATTTCTCCTGCGTGGGAGGCTACTGTCGCGCCAGATAAGGTCCGATGGGAGTTGGCGGCTGGCAAGCGGCTGAATGTAGTCGAGTGGACGCGAGTGCCGCGTCAAAACGAGTGGATCGCTTGGAGTGAACCCCTTCCGGGCCTCGTAGGGCGCAAGAAAACTCTAGGCGGATCAAACGGGGTAGTGCCGGCTAAACAGGCAACATCGGAATTGGAGGATTACCTCGCCGCTTAGAGGTCACGCAGGGCGCGGGGAAGATGGAAGGCGCCGCCAATCCCGCCCGCCCGTACCGGCTTGAGGTCAAAACGCGCAGCCGCCTTTTTTCGACGCTCGCTAGCGCATTTAGGGCAGTAGCTTTGCGACGCCACGACCCCCTCCGGCGGGCGCCAGTGACGGTCACAGTTGCGGCATTGGGGCAGACTCAGTGTCAGATTGGGTGACTTGCGGCTCATATGCTCCTCGCCCCCATACTGTGCACAAGCTGTGAACAAAAGGTGAATCAGTTGGGGACGGTTGTCAAGCGGTTAGAAGTCCTCGCTGTGTAACGCCGGGCGTCGCAAGCCGGTTGCTGCCCTTCACGGCGCCCACTGGGGACTGTAACGCTGCGCGCCGGAGGGCGAGCAATGGCGATACAGGACGATGCAGCGCGGCTACGACGGGAGCGCATTAACGCAACAGGGCGCCCGCATACCGATGCCTTGCAGGGCGTCGACAAGGAGCGGGTGCGGGCAGTTCTGGGCGCACTTGATCTCGGCGGCAACGCGGACCTCGTCGACTGTGTCTTCGCCCTTCTCGATAACGAGACGCCGAGCTGGTTTCCGAAGGCGCCCAAGGGCGCGACCTTTGCCGACGGAGCGTCGACCGCTCACCTCGCGTGCCACATCGGCGTCCTCCAGCGGGGGAAGACGAAGCTCGATCGAGAAGGGCGCGACTATTGGATCAAGCCCCTCCGCGACCTCGGGGGCTTCGAGGCGGTGACGCTTTTGGGCGATGCGTTCGTCCCCGGCCACGTCAAGGCGAAGTCCCCCAACTCCGCATACCGCCTAGCAGAGAGCTTCGTTGCCATCCTACAGGCGCCGGCCGGCGAGTGGCGCGGGCTGCTCGCTGCGTGGGCGGCCAAGGACGCTGCTCGGGAGCGCCTCACCTTCCAAGCTGAGATGGCCGCAGCATCACGCTCGCTCGTCGACAGCGGCCACGCCGAGCTTATCGCAGCGAGCGTCCAGCACTACGCACCTCGCTTCCTGCGGGGCTACCGCGTGCTCTACGTCGACGATAGCGACGGCGACCGCATCAGCCCAAAGGAGCGCGCGGCGATGGAAGAGGCAGGCGCCATGCTCACGCTCGACGACCCAATGCCGGACGTGCTCCTCTGGCACCCCGAGACGGACTGGCTTTGGGTGATCGAGGCCGTGACCAGCGACGGGGAAGTGGATGCCCACAAGGTGACGGGGATGCAGCGCTTCGCCGAACGGTGCGGCAAGGCAGGCGTCGGCTTCACGACAACCTACCGCACCTGGAAAGAGGCGTCCGCTAGACAGGGGACGCACCGCAACATCGCGGTCGGAACCTACATCTGGATCCAAGCGGACCCGGCGAAGCAATTACGCGTCGAGTCCATTGCCGCGGCTGGTGAGAACTAGTGAAACGGTAGCGCAAGCATGAGCCCCCTTTTGAAGCTGCGAGGTCCCATGACAGATCAGGTTGGACTGAGCCCCGAAAGAATAAAGCGGCTGGAGCTGCCTATCAACCGCACAAGCTATCACTTGAGACGCGGCGTGCCCGAATCCGATATTACACCAGAGCTGATCGGGCTCGACGTCTTGCCAGCCGAAATCCCGTCAATCATCGCCATATCTCGCGCCCGCACTGCCGCTGCCGAAGTGGCCTATCGGGCGATGACGAGGAAGTCAGCGCTTGGCTATATGGCATTTGGCGTAGCTATGCTCTCGCTCTTCTGGTTTGCGACGTCTGGAGGAGCGTCGATTCCGTCCGGCCGGTTTGGAGGACGTGCAATAGCTGTGATCTTGGTGGGGGGAGGATCGCTCTTGTATGGCATCTGGCGTTGGATCGATCCGCGCTACAGAGATTGAGGAACCGCTCTCCGTTCCGCGGTTGGCTGCCGTCCCTGATCCTCTTGTGACAGTCTAATCAGCGAATGCTATTGTACCTGGCACCGCGACTTAAGCAGGGCAGCTTCGCTACCGATCAACTCACCCACCGCCTCATCTATCTCGTCCTGCCCGACAGGGGCGCGGCGGCCGAGCTCCTCCAGCCGCTGGCGCGTCGGGAAGTGCAGGTTGCGTAGGTCCGTCGCGTTCACCTGTGTGTGGCCGGAGAATTGGCGGAAGTAGTCGTCGACCGCCGTTGAGTTGAGGAACGCTGCGAGCCCCGCGGCGAGGTCCGCGGGCAGACCGCGGCCGCCGTCGTGGAAGTAGTTGAGGTGGTTCTCGACCCCCACAGGCCCAGGTGCGTCGTACAGCGACGCGACGAGCCGGCGCCGCTCCTCCTTGGCCGAGAAGCGCTTGGTGAGGACGTATCGCCCCGCCGGGATGAGGAGGTCCTCGGTCCGCTCGTTGCGGGCGAGGGCGTTGTGCTTCTTGAAATCGGCGACTGGCCAGCGGATGCCCCCGTCGCGAAGGTGGGCCGGGTAGATGAGCGGGACGGTCCCCGCGCCCGGCTCCTTGCGGAGGTGCTCCCGAGCGCGGAAGTCGACCACCCGGCCCGTCGAGACCTTGATGCCGAGGTCCGCGAGACGGCACGGCAGCGCCTGAACCCGCTCGGCGAGCGCCGCGTCCTCCGTCGAGACCGTGAGCCGGATGAAGCGGTGCGGGTCACCCGGCCGAACCACCTCCTCGAAGGGGACGTCGCGAGCGGCCCCGCCGTCGGTCTCCAACCGCACCGTCGGCGGCTGGGCTCCACCCTTGCGCACGTGGAAGATGACGTTTTCCTGTAGGACCGCGTCCTCCTTGAAGGCCTTCTTGCGTGACTCGAAGACGTGGAGGCGGAGGAGCTCCGTCTGCCCGAGCAGGTGCCGGCGGAAGGGCTGGTAGTAGGGGCCGTTGCAGAAGGAGCGGGGAGTGATCGCGACCAGCTCCCCGCCCGGCTCCAGTTGGTCGGCGGCGAGCGCCACGAAGGCCGAGTAGAGGTTCACCGTCTCGATGCCGACGGAGCGCAGAGCGTGGCGCCAGCGCGAGCCGGTGTTGATCTTCGCGTAGGGCGGATTGAGGATCGCGACGTTGAACCGGCGCTCCGCGGCGAAGAGAGGCTCGGTCGAACGGAGGATGTAGTCGTCCTCGATCACCTCGGCCTCGAACGGGACGCCCGCCTCAACGCAGGCCGCGCGGCAGTCCTCCAGCGTCTCGCGCAGGATGCCCGCGAGCTCAGGGTCGACCTCGAAGCCGGTGACGCTGATCGAGCGCGGCGGCCGAGGCCGCCCGAGTGCCTCCGCCACAAAGGCGGCGACCAGCGCCCCCATCCCGGCGCCGGGTTCGAGGAGCCGGACGTGCTCCGGGAGCTCGCGGAACATGGCGGCCATCACCGACGCGATGGGGCCGGGCGTCATGTACTGGCCTAGCTTGCTACGGCGCTCGGCCTCCAGCCGCGGCGAGACCTCGCGCCGCACGATGTCGACGCGCGCCGAGACCGAGCTGTCAGCGCGAAGTGCCGTTGCGGTGCTCATCAACTCGGTCTCCTCGTGCATCAAACGGGGATAGACCGGATGGAGATGGAACTAAAGAAGAACAAGGTGGAGCCTTCTTTTTGGAGCCGGGCGCGTTCCGCTGCTATGGTCCCGACACCTAGCAGGATACGAGCCGAGTGAGCGAACGCAATTCCCCGCGTCCCGGAACCAAGCAGGCGCTGTTCACCGACATGCTGCGGGCGAGCGGCGGCGCGACCATCCGCGAGCTCGTCACCGCCACAGGATGGCGAGCGAATACGGTGCACTCGGCGCTCTCCACCCTCCGCAGGGTAGGTTGGACCATAGCGGTAGACAGCAGCATCGACGGGAACCGCTACCGCCTCGACCGGCGAGACGGGTAGCTCGCTACTCAGCTATGGAGCGTAGGGGCTCAGGTCCCACGACTTTTGACGGCAGCCGTCGCACAGGCGGTTGCCCGGGCCGGTGGAGTCGAAGGGCCGCTCGCAGCGGAGGCAGGGCCGGCAGACCGTTTGGCGCTCCTCGCCGCCGGGGTCGCGGAATTTGCGCTCGGTCCCGTTGTTCGGGCCGTTGCTCGGCATCAGTGCCCGGGCCTCGGCGCGAGCATCTCCACGGCCGCCTTGTGCCAGCCGAGCGCCACCGCCTGCGCCCGACCGAGGTCGAGGCCGGAGACCATCGGGTGGACCGGGCCGCGCATCGTGTCGACCCAGACCTGCCGGCCGCCGACCGACTGGAGGACGAAGCCGAACAGCGCCCCGAGCTCCGCCGGGCTCACGCCGTACAGCTCGGCGAAGGTGAGGACGTCCAGCGGCACGGGCCAGCGGTCCTCGCGGAACGTGCGGCCGTAGTCGAGGCAGCCGCGGTGCGCCGCCCGCATCGGCTCGTCGAAGAGCACGTCGTAACCCTCGACGAGCCGGCGAGCGGAGACCTCCCGCTCGCCCCGCATCACGCCCCCCGCGCAGCGACCCGCGCCGCGTGCTCGTCGTAGCTGGCCACTTCGGCCGCGTGGGCAAGCACCCGCAACGTCTCATCGGACCGATAATGCATTGCGAACGCCTGCTCAGGCGTACTGCTGTCAGACTTCGCGAGCTCGTCGGCACGGAACAGCATTGCATCCTCATAGACGGTGCGCGGGTAAGCCGGCTTGCCTCCCGTCGCGACCATGTCCGCGCTCTTGCGGATCGTGGCGAACGACACCTCCTCGGTACTCGTCGCCCCGGTGGCAGACTTGATGAGGACACAGACGGCTCCTGTTTGAGCCGGCCGGTCGACGCTGCTGATTTCGTTAAGCCGCAGGCCATTTATGATGAAGCGCTTCTGAAAAGGCACGTTCGTCTCCTTGCATTGCTCAGGCCGAATTGACGGTGCTGAGATCGAGATTGTTGGTGTGCTCGATGAAGCCAACGAGCGGCATGGCGCCGGACACGGAAGCTCGGAGCTCCAGCAGCCGAGCTAGGGTGGGAGCCTCTGCGACGAGCTCGTGGACCGTATGGAAGACGAAGAGGCGCTCGCGCTCCCGCCTGAGCGAGGAGAGCGTCGCCTGCTCGGCTGGCCGGTCTGAGCGGTAGAACTTGTCGTTAGCGGCCTTGATCGCGACGAGGGCCTCCTCGGCCTCCCGGATGGCGGCGACGAATGCCTTAGCGACCTCGACGCGCTCCGCGCTGGCCTGCTCGCGCTCGCGCTGGATGCGCCTCCTCTTGAGGCTAAACATCGCCCTCCTCCAGCGCCGGGGTGACGATGACCGGCTCGACCCGGCCGCGGACTTCCTCGACAAGGCGCCCGGCCTGCTCAGGCTCGAAACCGGCGCCGACAAGCTCTGCATTGCGCGCGAGCCAAAAGACGGTGCCGAAGGGGGGCTCCATCCGCTCGACCGCCGCCTTCCGGAGGTCGAGGTGGTCCTGGAGGGTCTCCGGCTGGCGGCGGCCCTCGGCGAGGTCATCGAGCCGTTCGACCCGTTCCACGTCGAAGCCGGGCGGCCCGACCAGTCCCGGGTCCCGGGCGAGCGCGACGCGCAGGCGGCGCCGAGCGTCCGGCCCCATCAGCTGGAGGCTGACCATGAACGCGAAGTTATCGAGAGCGGCCTCAGGGCTCATTGAGCGGCCTTGCGTCGATCATCGCGGGCTCCGGCCGCTGGATGGTGCGCGCGATCTGGAGCGCGACGGACGTAACAGCATCCCCGAGGAGGCCGACGTCGAGGCCGTGGGTCACGTGCTTGTTGACGTGGAGGGCGGCCGCGTCGCGGTAGGCGGGCAGCAAGGCGCGGGCGCGGAGCTCCAGAAGCCGGTCGCTGTAGCGGCGGATGGTGCCGACCACTTGTTCGCGATATTTGCCGCCGTAGACGGGCTCGTCCACGCCCTCCTGCGCCCGCCGATAAATCTCGTGCTCGACCTCGGCCCGCGCCATGTCGAGGGCATCGTCCCACGCCGCGGCGAACTCCGCGTCGCGCTGGCGCTCGTCCTTGAAGGTGGAGAGGCAGCCGCTCGGGCTGGGGCTGTGCGGTGAGGCCGCCCGGGCGGCCCGGGTCGAGATGCCGTGGCGGGAGAGCTCCGCGAGGAAGGCGGCCTTGCGCTCAATGGAGAGTGGAAGGTGGCTCACTGGTCCTGCCGTTGGTTCGGGAGGACTCTACTGGAGACCGGCTGGAAGCGGGTGGTTAAGGCTTGAGCTATCCCCCATTCGAAGCCGCTAGGTTGACATCAGCCCGGCTACTTCCGAAGTGGGCAAGGTATCGGGAGCACCGACGTGAGCATATACGACAGCGGCGCGTTCATTAGGGAGGTGAAAGCGCACCCCGAAAACTTTTACGTGATCCATTACTCATGTCAGAGCCTGTATGATGATAACGAGGCTCTTTCCCCGCGCATCACGTCGATAGCTGTAACCCACTTCGCAACGGAGCAGACTGTTAGCTTCTCCACACACGCGGTCGCCGAAGAACTCGGCATAGCCCGGGAAAACGTCAAGGACCGCTTCGACGAGGTGGAGCTTGATCTGCTCAAGGCGTTCTATGCCTTCATCAGGGACAGGCGCGACAAATACTGGGTCCACTGGAACATGCGGAACCTCACATTTGGGTTCGAGCACCTCGAACATCGCTACCGAGCTCTGGGCGGCAAGGATGCGCCCGTCATCCCCGTGGAGCGCCGCCTAAACCTAAATGACCTCCTCGCCGAAAGGTATGGTGGAGGCTACGCAGCACACCCCAAGATGAAATCTCTGATGGAGCTGAATGGGGGAATCCACCGGCACTTCCTGACGGGAGAGGAAGAGGTTCAAGCCTTTCAGAACAACGACTTCATCAGGATGCACAACTCCACGCTCAGCAAGATTGGCTTCCTCCACTCCGTCATGCGCAAGCTGGTCCGAGGAAAACTGCGCACCGCCTCCCGCGGGTTCGGTGTTGCCTTGGACAAGCTCTTTGAGAGCAGGACCGCTAAGACCATCGGGCTTATCGCCACCGTCGTAACTATCGCGGTGGGAGCGTGGCAGACTTTCCTCTGGATCGGCGGGCATTCCGACACCGCCGTATTGCCCGCGGTTCCCCCGGCCGGCCGTCACAAAGCCCAAGAAGGGGTCGTTGAACGGGTTGGCGGACCTCACCCAAGCAAAGCGCCGCCCGAGACTGTGACGCCCGCGCCCGTTAATGATCCTGGAGCAGCCGCTGTATCTCGCCGTCGCTGACGCGCGGGCAATTCCGAGCGAACGCCATCAGCCGGTCGTTTTGCTCCGGGGTCAGAAGATCGATGCCGCGAAACTCCTGCAACGACGTGAGGGCACCGCCGTCAAACTCGCCGTCGTACTGGATTGCACCGGTGTATGCGCCGAACGCGTTCTTTGCGTTGAGGGTCAGCTTCATTACCCAATGCGCCCTGCGCCAGGCAGAGGCGCCGAAGTAGGCATTGACCCTCTCAGGCTCGCACAACGTCATGTCGCGGATTGAGTACGGGTCCCGGAGCGTTGTGCGAAGCCGCGCTACGATGGCGGGAAGCGGGTCCGCCGGTCGCGGACCCGGATCGTCATAGCCCTGTGGCATCGGCGGCGTCTGCCGCTGAGCTCCGAGTGCCGTGCCATTTAAGACAAGTAGCGCGCCCGCGGCTGCAAAGAAGAGTCGCATGTGTCATCCTGTGCTCTCCGCATCCGCCCGCCAGTCGGGACGGTTGATCGCGCGAGAACACAGGGAACCGCGCCCCGCGTATTCCCCGAAGGTGTTTTATTCCGCAGGCCGCCCGACCAAAGCCGAGGACCCTGTGTTCACCGCGCAATTGCGGGCTGCCCCTCCCGATCAAGATTGGGGCAGCGCGGGGACGATAGGATGACCCGGCCAAAGAGTCTATCTCGCGCCAATTGGCTCTCGGCTAGGTGGCTGAATCGTTGGCGCTGAATTCAAACAGAAGAAGCGGGGTCGGCCAACCCTCGGCCCGGCCAATGAGCTCCCCGACTGGCAGTCTTGCGGAGTCGCTGGTACGCGGGCACGATGTCCGAAACTGGGGGCTAAGGATATGTTGGGTTGGTTAGCGGACGCAACCGTGTGGAATCGCTACGCCGCCGCGGCTAGCGTTATTGGTGGCTTCGCGACCGGCTTCGGAATCCTCATTGGTGGCGTGTCTCTTCTTTTGATCCTATTCCAAACGAAACACAGCGGCCGAGTGTCAAACTCTATTGCAGCACTGGAGTCCCACAAGGATTATATACGACTATGTTTGGATCATCCGGAGCTAAGCTCGTCGACCTTGATGAAGGCCTATTTGAAGATCGATAGCTTCTCTGGTATATTAGATGTTCTCACTCCAGACAGTGAGAGAGCTCTGTGGTTTATGTCGTATGTTTTGTTTGCGATGGAGCAGTCGATCATTAGTGTCCCAGGAGATAAATTCTGGAGAACGAACATCGAAGATCAACTTGGTTATCATTCGGAGTTACTAGAGGAGGTGTGGGGGATATGGCGCTCCCATTATACCCCGGAGATGGACCAAGTGGTGACGTCCGTTTTGAATCGCCCGTTCCTGGGATCTGAAATCGACATTGGTCGTCCATCGACGTGAGACCGACTAGCCCACCTGAGGCTGAGCGGTAGCCAGCGATCAGTTGGCCGATCTCAAGTGTGGGCCGGAAATGGATTCCCACGCGTCGCGATACCGCTCCAACCAACCGGCGCCGTGCGTCTCCGCCATGCCCTCCTTGCTGTAGTCCGGAAGTAGTCTCCGCATCTCTCCATCCTTGTGCACTCTCCCACCTTTCCCCGGCCGGGCAAGCCAGGCTCGGTGGGCAGTGTAAAGGACCTCAGCCACAACTGCGCTTGGAATCACGAATGCATCGGGCATTTGCCTTGTGTTGGCGGGGAAAGACAGAAAGACGTAGAAGAGGCTGCGACCCTTAATCCCCTCATGCTTCGCCTTCATGTGCCAACCGCCGTCCGTTCCGAGCTCGCGGCGCGTCTTAACTTGAATAGCGCAAACGCGGTCACCAATGTCGTCCGTAACGACAATGTCGGCGGTCGGCACACCAACGGGCGCGAGGGCCGCGATGTAGCCGCGCCGCAATAGCTGGGACATGACGTAATGCTCGCCAGCGGCTCCGAGGAGTGAGGATGGCGACAATCTAGGATACCGGCTGAGGGGCCTTGCCCGGGCGACGCCGCTTCCTGGTCCGAAGGTCACTCACGGCCGCTATTCCTCGCCCTGCCGAGTGTCCCGTCGATCTTCGCGGCGAGATCGCGTTGCCATTGCTCGCTCTGGGCAGCATCGTTGGTTTCACGTCGCACAGCGGCGCGGGCGCGGAGCTCTTCAACCGTCCCGCTCTCAAGTGCCTCAAGGGCGGCACGTAGCGTCCCTATGGCGGAGCCGCGCGCCTGCTCCTCCAGCTCGGCCCAGGTGAGGTCCGGCCGCCGGTCGACCAGTACGCTGATCTCAGCGGCGGGGTAGAAGGTGGCCTCTCCCATATCCAGTACGACGGAGAGCGTCCCCTCCTGCTTCCCTGAAATTTGAGGACTTCCGCCGAGGCCGTTCAGAGTGATCCATTCAAATTCGAGAGTCATCGCCATGTCCTTTGCGTCTTCTATACCGCCGCCGTCCGACGCTTGGAACTCTAAGCTAACCGGCCCCGAGCCTGGTTGCAGACAATAGATTTGTTCCGCGGCGGGTTACCCGGCGCCACCAGAGCCGGCGAAGGCCACGAAAACGGTGGTTCAGCCGGCGGCCATCCCTCCTTCGTTAGGCTGAGGTCCCATTTGGCGGGTGCTGCCGAGCGTCGCGCCACGGAAGGCGCTCGGCGGACACCGCTCTTAAGCTAGGGACCCAGCAGAAGCACGATGATCGCCCGCTGCACGTCGGGATTATACTCGCGATAGAGCGTTCCACCGCGGGTGAAGTCGGCCTTGTCGCCTATCTTGCCCAAGCGGATGTTTTCACCGCCCCCGACCTCGCCGCGGAAGATCCAGCGTACGGTCACGCCGGTCCCGAGCTCCCACTCCATTCGCTCATCCGTCTCAATCACGATGCCGGCGGCCTTCACGATCAAACCGACCGACGGCGGAAATGACTTTAGGAAGACGAGGTCTCCGACCTCAATTTGCTTCAACATCGCGTGCGCCGCCGGAGCTTCGTCGGGCTTCCACCCAACAAACGCGCCGCTCGCGCGGATGAATTCAGATGTCATGTCATCGGTGCCGCCAAAGGCGGCTCCAAACCCATATATAGCCATGTCACTCGTCCTTAGTAGGCAATCAGCGTGGCTCGACGGTGATGCGCGTCCGGCGACGGAGGGTCAACTGGGCTTGTCTCGCCCGCGCGCGCGACCGGACGGGAACGCTCAAATGGATGGGCTTCACTATTACTACTATTTCTGCTACTCACTGATTCGTTTGTGAGGAGGAGAAGTTCAAATGGCTGTGATCGACGTGGATTTTGAGGTGTACAAGAAGCTGACGGTGATGCGTCCCGATGAGGCGACGACCTACAACGACGTGCTGCGGCGGATGCTCGGTCTCGATGAGCCCAAGTCGGACGCCCCGGCCCGCGCGGCCCGACCCGCACCCGGTGGCTGTGAGTTCAAGGGCGTCTCGTTGCCGAACGGGACCGAGCTCCGGGTGACCTACAAGGGTCGCACCTACACCGCGCAGATCAAGGACGGGTCGTGGATAGGGGAGGACGGCATTCGCCGGAACAGCCCCTCCGACGCGGCCTGCGCCATCACGAAGAGCAACGTGAACGGCTGGCGCTTCTGGAAGGTAAGGAGGCCGGGGGACGGCGACTTCCGGGTGCTGGAGGACCTTCGGCCACGCCTTTGAGGCTGACGACGCGCCAAGCGGTGCGGAACACGCGGTGAACAGACCCAGATCGCCTGTTCCGCACCCACAACACATAGGTATAAGGTGGGCGCAATGTCTACAAAATGGGGGACCCGAGGGATCGGGCCGAAGCAGACCGCCCGAGCCTTCCACGCCGTCCGCTTTGCGAACGACAACGGCCGGACGCTCAACCTTCTCATCACAGTCGACTTTTCCAGCCTCGGCGTCGAGCCAGAGGATGCGGGCGCCTTCTTCCAGCGTCTATGGCATCGCGTAGGGCGGTGGTGGGCGTACCAGCGGAAGGAGAAGGGCCGCTCATTCGGGCCGTTCGACTGCTACGCGGTCCATGAGCATCCCGGGGGCGGGCCTCGGCACGTCCACTGGTTCGTGCGCGCGCCGGACGACGGTCGAGCCGAATTGGAGCGAATCGTGCGCAATCGGCTGGAGAAGATGACCGGGCTCGCCTGTCTCGGTCGGGCGGTCCACTTCCTCGACGTGGAGAAGGCGGGCGGCGTCGCCAAGTACACGCTCAAGGGCGTCCAGCCGACCTACGCGAGCCATTTCCACATGAAAGCGAGCGACCAAGGCTTCATCTACGGCCGCCGGCTCGCCATCAGCAGGAGCATCGGGGCAACCGCTCGGGAGAAGGCCGGCTGGAGACGCTCTCGACAGGGTCGGGAAAGTTGAACGGATCGGGGCAATAACCATTTCTGAAGCAGCGGCGAGACGGCGTCGCGAAGAGGAGAATGAAGCAATGGCGAAGGACAACCGGCCGCACGACTGGAACAAGGAGCAACCCCACCGTGTGGACAACGGCCGCATCACGACCGAGGACTACGCCCGGAACAATCCGAACAAGGTCGAGTGGGTGAAGAACAAGAAGTAGCGCGCGCGGAAACCCCGCGGCTACCCCGGCCGCCGGTGGCGCCGGCTTCCGCCCAAGAAGACGTGGGGCGGGCCTGAGGAGGCCTCGTCCTAGCAGAGGCCCAGGTCGAGCTCGGCTGTCGCCCGCCCGCGCGCGAGTGCAGGCCGGAGAAGACGGTTGAGCCACCCTCGCGCCCAAGGCGTCCGGGGTGCCCGTCCGGGCTCGGCCCACGATTTCGTGGAGGCGGCCGGGTAGTCCGGGTTATTTTCCTATTACGCTTCCGTAG
>JAXDOV010000056.1:0-48012 GCA_034668705.1 Sphingomonadales bacterium | reverse complement strand
AGAGCTTGTTGAAGATCAAAGCCGCGGCCGAGCCGTAGAGGAAGAAATCGTACCATTCGATGGTGGTGCCGATCAGGCTCGCCAGCACCACCCGCCGGAGGGTCCCGGCCTGCCATTCGCCCGTCGTCCCGCCTTGCGCCATGCTCCCCTCCTTCGCCGCTTCGCGCGAGTCTAGCCGCATCGCGGGCAGAGGGGCCAGTGGGTCGAGGCTCCCTCGAAAAGCGGGCTCGTCGCTGCTCGGCAAGAAGAACCGTTTTGACCCAAACGAGGCTGGACAGAAAAGGCAAAGTCGCATCACTGTACAGGCATCAAAAGGGGGAGGGCTCGATGAGAAGACTTCTTTATGCGCTCATGGTCCCGGCTTTGGCCTTCGCCGCCTCGGCCTGCCAGCGGGCCGGCGACTTCACGCCCGCGGCTTCGGCCGAGGCAAAAACCGGCGGCAGCCTTCCCAACCCGGCGATGAGCGCGCCGGACCAGACGGCCTGGGACATCTTCATCCTCGCCGTGAAGCCGTCCGGCTCGAAGGGGACCACGTTCGAGACCTGGCCGAGCGATGCCGAGACCTTCTCGCCGCCGCCGCCGACCACGGAGGCCATGTTGGCGCATGCCTCGAGCGGCCTTCATTTGCGGCCGCCGGTGCTTCCGGGCGCCGCCGGCAGACGGCGTCTCGAGGGGGGCGGTGGCCAGGGCGCCGCGGCGGGCGGAGGCAGCCATGCAATGATGGCCGGCGCAGCGGCCGGCGACGGCCCGCCCAACCCGATTCCGCCGGGCGTGGCCAAGCCCAATGATTGCGACGCCGCGCAAGCCCCGGCCACATTCGAGCCCGGCTGCGATGCCGCCATGCAGGAGGAAGTGAGGCGCAATCCCGCCGCGCACAACTTCATCGTCAACAACCATTTGAACTCGGTCAGCGGTCTCCGGAAGGCCTTCCAGGCGCAGATGGTCGTCGACTTCCCGACCGACGCGGTCGAGGTGAAGATGAACTGGCTGCCGGTCGAAATGCTCGCAACCTATTATCCCGGCGTTGCGCAGGATCAGTTCTACATCGCCACCGACATGGTCTCGGGAAAGAAGCAGCAATATGCCCTGGTCGCCATGCACGTCATCTCGAAGCAGGTGCCGAACTGGACCTGGGCGACCTTCGAGCATCGGGCCAATCGCGGACGCTGCGATTTCGTCGGCTGCAACGACCTTTACGGCGCGGTGAATCCGCACGTCGCCGCGGCCGACAATGGCGGCAAGACCCAAGGGAGCGTCTACCCGGCCTGTGCGAAAACGCCGGCGCTGCAGGCGGCATTGAAGACAGCCGGAGTTGCGCCGGTCTTCGCCAATTACTGCCTCAAGGGATCACAGGCCGACTTCACCGACAATGAGGGCCTCGCCATCCGCGTCGGCAATTCGATCACCGAGAACGGGTTCGTCCCGCAGGCTTCGTGCATGACCTGTCACGGCGAGGCCAATGTCACCAGCGCGGGCAAGGCGACCAGCGTTTTCGGCTTCTTCAACAATAACGGCCAGATCGGCGCGATCGACCCGATCCTGGCCGGCTATTGGAAGCTCGGCGGGCCGGCGCCGTCCTACACGCCCTATCAGGGCATGCCCGGGCTGCAGCGCAATGCGATCTCGGCCGATTTCGTCTGGTCGATCCCGTTCTGCGCCTATGACGACGTGACCGATCCCAAGCATCCGAAGCCGACGCGCTGCGCGTCGAAATAGCGGCGGCCATCCCGGCTCGCCCCATTTCAACGACCAGGCGCAGCGTTACGCCACGGGCAATCTGCGGCCGGTCTATTTCTGGCCGGACGAGTTGCGGGATCATGTCGAGCGGAACTACCGTCCAGGCGAATAGATCCTCCCCTGCTTTTGCAGGGGAGGGGGACCGCCCGAAGGGCGGTGGAGGGGCCTCTTAGGCTGCAGGCCCCGCCACCAGCCTGCGGCTGGTCCCCCTCCCCTCGAAATCGAGGGGAGGATTGCTAACCCGCGAAGCTGTCCGTGGCGCGGATCAGCCGGTCGAGGATGCCGGGCTGGTTGTAGGCGTGGCCGGCGTCGGGGATGATGTGGAGCTCGGCCTCGGGCCAGGCGCGATAGAGGTCCCAGGCGGTGACGGCCGGCGTGCAGGCATCGTAGCGGCCCTGGACGATCACGCCGGGGATGTGGCGGATCTTGGCCGCGTCGCGGATCAGCCGGCCCTCCTCCATCCAGCCGCGGTGGATCATGTAGTGATTCTCGATCCGGGCGATGGCGATGGCGAAGCTGTCGGCGGTGTGGGCGGCGACGGTCGATTCGTCGGGCAGGAGGGTGATGGTCGCGCCCTCCCAGCCGCTCCAGGCCTTGGCGCATTCGAGCTGGACCGCCGGATCGTCGCCGGTCAGGCGGCGATGATAGGCCTCGACGAGGTTGTCGCGCTCCTCCTCGGGGATCGGCGCCAGGAAAAGCTCCCATTTGTCGGGGAAGAGCATCGACGCGCCCCGCTGGTAGAACCAGTCGAGCTCTTCCTGGCGCATGGTGAAGATGCCGCGCAGGACCAGCGCGCTGGCGCGGTCGGGATGTTCCTCGGCATAGGCCAGAGCCAGCGTCGAGCCCCAGGAGCCGCCGAACACCAGCCATTGCTCGACGCCGACCAGCTCGCGCAGCCGCTCGATGTCCTGGACGAGGTGCCAAGTGGTGTTGGCGACGAGCGAAGCGTGCGGCGTCGAGCGGCCGCAGCCGCGCTGGTCGAACAGCAGGACGTTGTAGCGCTCGGGGTCGAACAGCCGGCGATGGTCGGGGCTGCAGCCGGCGCCGGGGCCGCCATGGAGGAAGATCGCCGGCGTCCCGGCAGGGTTGCCGCACAGCTCCCAATAGAGGCTGTGGCCGTCGCCGACCTCGAGCTGGCCATTGCGATAGGGTTCGATCGCCGGATAGAGCGTGCGCAAATCGGCCATGACTTCCTTCCCGGGACGAGCTCCCCTCAGAAGCTCATTTCCTCGTAGATGCGGCCGAGGTCGCCCGCCCATTCGCCGCGATAGCGATCGAGCAGGACCTCGGCGGGGGTGGTGCCGCGCGCGACGATCTCGCGCAAGGGGTCGAGGAAGCCGGATTCGCTGTCGCCGGCGGCATTGAGGCGGGCGCGGGCGTTGAGCCCGCTCTCGGCGATGGTGAGGATGCGGCCGGCCAGGTCGCGCAGCGGCTCGCCGGCCGGGGTGCGGGCGGCGAGGCCGAGCTTCGGCACCTCGTCGCGCAGCCGCTGCCTCTCGTCGAGCGACCAATGTTTGACCTCGTCCCAGGCGGCGTCGAGCGCGCTTTGGTTGTAGAGCAGGCCGACCCAGAGCGCGGGCAGCGCGCAGATCCGGCTCCACGGGCCGCCGTCGGCGCCGCGCATTTCGAGGAAGCTCTTCAGCCGCACTTCGGGGAACGCGGTCGACAGATGGTCGACCCAGTCGGAGAGGCGCGGCTTCTCGCCCGGCAGGACCGGCAGTCGGCCCTTGAGGAAATCGCGAAAGGAGAGGCCGGCGGCGTCGATATATTTACCGTCGCGGAAGACGAAGTACATCGGCACGTCGAGCGCGTAATCGAGATAGCGTTCGTAGCCGAACCCATCCTCGAAGACGAAGGGCAGCATGCCGGTCCGCGCCGGATCGGTATCCGACCAGATATGGCTGCGATAGGAGAGATAGCCGTTGGGCCTGCCCTCGGTGAACGGGGAATTGGCGAAGAGGGCGGTGGCGAGCGGCTGGAGGGCGAGGCCGACGCGGAACTTCTGCGCCATGTCGGCTTCGGAGCTATAGTCGAGATTGACCTGGATCGTGCAGGTCCGGAGCATCATGTCGAGCCCCATCGAGCCGACCCGCGGCATGTGGCGCAGCATGATCGCATAGCGGCCCTTGGGCATGATCGGCAGCTCGCCGCGAGTCTTGTCGGGCCACATGCCGAGGCCGAGGAAGCCGAGGCCGAGCTTGTCGCCGACCGCCTTCACCTGATTGAGGTGACGTCCCGCCTCGGCGCAGGTCTGGTGGAGATGCTCCAATTGGGCGCCGGAAAGCTCGAGCTGGCCGGCCGGCTCCAGGCTGACGGTGCCGTCGGGCCCCGAGAGGGCGATGACCTTCCCGCCTTCCTCGACCGGCTCCCAGCCATAGTCGGTCAGCGCCATCAGCAGGTCTCTGATGCCGCCGGGCTCGTCATAGGAGGGCGCGCGATGGTCGTCGCGGCGATAGACGAACTTCTCGTGCTCGGTGCCGATCCGCCACTCCGCTTCCGGCTTCTCGCCGCGGATGAAGGGCGCGAGCAAATCGTCCCGGCTCTCGATCGGCGGGTCGTAGCGGGCGGTTTCGGTCCGTGTCGTCATCGCGGGCGCCTTAGCGGGGGCGTGGGACAGCCGCCAGACGGTTTCGCGATGCTACCGAATCCCGTGGCGATGCCAGTCGCCGGCGGCGCTCATCCAGACCGAGATCGCGGCAAGGGCGGCGGTGTCGGCGCGCAGGATGCGGGGGCCGAGCGAGACCGGCCGGGCGCCCGGCACCGCCCTTATCGCTGAGCGCTCCTCCTCGGTGAAGCCGCCTTCGGGGCCGATCAGGACCGCCGCCGGCGCGGAGGCGGCGTCGGCGAGCGGCGCGCCGCCCTGCTCGTCGGCGAAGAGCAAGAACCGGCCGGCGGGCCAGGCGGCGAGCACCGCCTCCAGCTTCGCCGGCTCGGCCAGCTCCGGCAAAGCGGTCCGCTCGCATTGCTCCGCCGCCTCGATCGCATGGGCGCGAAGGCGCTCGCAATTGAGCCGGTCGACGATCGTCCGGCGGGTGAGGATCGGCGCCAGCCGGGCGATGCCGAGCTCGGTCGCCTTCTCGACCAGCCAGTCGATCCGCCCGCGCTTGATCGGCGCGAACAGGAGCCAGAGGTCGGGCACCGTCTCCCGCTCGCGCAACCGGGCGCCGACGGTCAGGCTCACCCGCTTCCGCCCGGCTTCCTTGAGCTCGGCCAGCCATTCGCCGGTGCGGTCGTCGAACAATTTCACCCGGTCGCCCGGTGCCAGCCGCATCACCACGGCCAGATAATGGGCCTGCGGTCCCTCGAGGGCGAGGGCGAGGCCCTCGGACAGAGTCGCCTCGACGAACAGGCGGGGCAGGCTCGCGGGCGGCCAGGCGGGGGTTGCGACCATCCGGGCTGAGTAAAGCGTCGAGATACGCGAAGCTACAGCGCAAACTCCCTCCCCTCGATAGGGAGGGAGTCGCGCTCGACTTCCGAGCCTATCTTGGCCAATGTTGACCGATGTCGATCGACGCGCCGGACGAAAATCAACGAAGGCCGCCGGACGCTGCCCCCTCCGATATCGTGCCGGACAGCGAGCGGCGGGGGCTGGTCGGCGGCCTGCCGCGGGGGCTGAGGCCTTATGCGTCGCTGATGCGGCTCGACCGGCCGATCGGCGCCTGGCTGCTTTTCTGGCCCGGGGCCTGGGCGGTGGCGCTGGCGGGCTTCGGGTCGCACGGCCTGCGGCTGATCCTGTGGCTGGCGCTCGGCGCGTGGGCGATGCGCAGCGCCGGCTGCGTCTATAACGACATCGTCGACCGCCGGCTCGACGCGCAGGTCGAGCGGACCCGCCTGAGGCCGCTGGCGAGCGGACGGGTGTCGCCCGCGGGGGCCTGGACCCTGCTGGTCCTGCTCTGCCTGCTCGGCCTCATCGTGCTGCTGCAGCTGAACCGCATCGCGCAGATCATTGCCCTGGCGAGCCTCGCACCGGTCGCGGCATATCCGTTCATGAAGCGGATCACCTGGTGGCCGCAGGCCTGGCTCGGCATCGTCTTCTCTTGGGCGGCTTTGGTCGGCTGGCCGGCGGTGGCCGGCGAGCTGAATGCGACCGGCCTGCTGCTCTACGCCGGTTCGATCTGCTGGGTGATCGGCTACGACACGATCTACGCCCTGCAGGACAGGGAGGACGACGCGCTGGTCGGGGTGAAATCCTCGGCGCTGGCGCTCGGCCGCCATGCGCGGGCCGGCGTGGCCTGCTTCTATCTCGCGGCCTTGATCCTGTGGGCGGCGGCCCTGTGGCGGGTTCGGCCCGACGGCCTGTCGCTGGTGGCGCTGGCGCCGATGGCGATCCATCTCGCCTGGCAGGTCGCGGCGCTCAGGCCGGACGACGGCGCCGACGCGCTGGAGAAGTTCCGCTCCAACCGCTTCGCCGGCCTGCTGATGTTCCTGGCGTGTTTGGTGGTCGGCACGACTTACTAGTCCGTCATCCCGGCGAAGGCCGGGATCTCGGCGCGAGAAGCGGAAGCCGGCCTGGATCCCGGCATCCGCCGGGACGACGATCAAGCCGGCATGACGCGGGGGCCTGGGAGGGCCGGCCACTACCTCCCGCTTCCCTTTTCCCCTGGCCCTGCTTAAGCGGCCGCATGCTGTCCGTTTCCGAAGCCGAGGCGCGCGTCGCCGCTTTGATCGAGCGCGCGCGCCGCGCCGGCGCCGATGCCGCCGACGCGCTTTATTTCGGCGATGCGTCGAGCGGCGTGCAGGTCCGCCTCGGGGAATTGGAGGACGTCTCCCGCTCGGAGGGCGAGGAGATCGGGCTCCGCCTCTTCCTCGGCCGCCGCTCGGCGAGCGTGTCGTCGTCCGACCTCTCCGAAGAGGCGCTGGCGGCCCTGGTCGAGCGCGCCGCGGCGATGGCGCGCGAGGCGCCGGAAGACCCCTATGCCGGTCTCGCCCCCGAAGAATTGCTGATGAAGAGCGGCGGTCCCGACGTGGACGGCGACGACGGACGCGAGCTGCCGGCGGCAGAGCTCAAGGCGCGGGCGCTGGCGATGGAGGAGGCGGCGCGGGCGGTGCCGGGCGTCACCAACAGCGAAGGCGCCGGCATGAGCGCGGGCCGCACCGTCATCGCGCTCGCCACCAGCGCCGGCTTCTGCCGCGGCTATACGACCAGCGGCTATAGCGGCTCGGCGAGCGTCATCGCCGGCACCGGGAGCGGGATGCAGCGCGATTACGCCCATCACAGCGCCCGTCATTATCAGGATCTCGACGCGGCGGAGGCGATCGGGCGCGAGGCCGGCGAGCGGGCGGTGGCGCGGCTCGATCCCGCGAAGCTGCCGAGCGGCGCCATGCCGATCATCTTCGATCCACGCGTCGGCGCGAGCCTGATCGGTCATTTGCTGGGCGCGATCACCGGTCCGGCCATCACCCGGCGGACCAGCTTCCTGCTCGACGAGGAGGGCAAGCCGGTCTTCGCCCCCGGCATCACGATCCGCGACGACCCGCATAGGCGCCGCGGCCTGCGCTCGAAGCCGTTCGACGGCGAAGGCCTGCCGACGCGACCGACCGACCTCGTCGCCGATGGCGTGCTGACCGGCTGGCTGCTCGACAGCGCCTCGGCGCGGCAGCTGGGGCGGCAGCCCACCGGCCATGCGGCGCGCGGCACCGGCGGCGCGCCCGGCGCCGGCGCGACCAACGTCCATCTCGAGCCCGGCTCGGTGTCGAAACAGGCCTTGATCGGCGATATCGGCCGCGGCCTCTACGTCACCGAGCTGATCGGCCATGGCGTCAATCCGGTGACCGGCGATTACAGCCGCGGCGCCTCCGGCTTCATCATCGAGAATGGCGCGATCGGTCCGCCGGTGGCGGAGATCACCGTCGCCGGCAATCTGCGCGACATGTTCCGCAACCTCGCCGCCGCCGACGATCTCGAATATCGCCGCTCGGTCAACGTGCCGACCTTGCGCGTGGAGGGGATGATTGTCGCCGGTGCTTGACGCGGTCTCGGCCATCGTCCGCGAGGCGGGACTGATCGCCGCCGGCCGTTGCGGCACCGCCTTCGACCGCTGGGAGAAGGCGCCGGGCAATCCGGTCTGCGCCGTCGACCTGGAAGTCGATGCCTTCCTGCGCGAGCGGCTGTCCGCGCTCGATCCCGAAGCCGGGTGGCTGTCGGAGGAGACGCTCGACGCCTCCGACCGGATCGAGCGGCCGCGCTTGTGGGTGGTCGATCCGATCGACGGCACCCGCGACTTCCTGCGCGGCCGCAGCGGCTGGGCGGTCTCGGTCGCCCTCGTCGAGGAAAGGGTGCCGGTGCTCGGCGTGCTCGACGCCCCGGCGCGCGGCGAGCATTGGCGTGCGGCGAAGGGCGAGGGCGCCTGGCGCAACGGCGCCCGGCTGCGCGCGAGCAGGCGGACCGAGCTGGCGGGCGCGCGGGTGCCGGCGGACCAGCTGCCGGCGGCCGATGCGGACCTCGTCGCGGTGGCCAAGCCGAATTCGATCGCGCTCCGCATCGCCCTGGTCGCCGCCGGCGAGGCGGATCTGGTGGCGACGCTCAAATGGGGCTTCGAATGGGACATCGCCGCCGCGGCCCTGATCGCCGCGGAGGCCGGCGCGACCGTGACCGGCGCGCTCGGCCAGCCGCTTGCCTTCAACACCGCCTCGGGTGCCGCCTTCGGCGTCGTCGCCGCCGCGCCGGGCATCCACGCCGCCGCGGTCGAGCGGATCCGCGAGCGGGCGCTGGCACTCGTCTGACCGCTCTCCGTCGCGCGGGACGAGGCTTTCGCAGCGGGGGCTTCGACTCTCGCGCCGCATGGCGTAGGATCGGCCGACCGGAGGCCATGCTCATGAAGCTCCCCCTGCTGCTCGTTTCCGCGGCCTGCCTGCTCGGCGCCGCGCCGCCCGAGGCCGCCCCGCCCGAGGCTCCCGTCCCGCTCGCCGCGCCGGCCGCCGAGCCGCTGCCCGACGGGACGGCGCTCGACTTCGGCAAGGACAATTATCAGCGCATGACCGTGCCGGTCAGCATCGCCGGCACCGGCCCCTACAAGTTCGTCGTCGACACCGGCGCCGAACGGACGGTGATCGCCCGCGAGCTCGCCCGGGACCTCCGCCTCGACCCCAGCGGCATCGCCCGCCTCCACTCGATGAGCGAGGTGAGCAACATCGCCACCGTGCTGATCCCGACGCTCGTCGTCGGCGGCAAGAGCTATCGCGGGATCAGGGCGCCGGCGCTCGAGCGCGTCAATCTCGGCGCCGAGGGCATGCTGGGGGTCGACGCGCTCCAGTCGCAGCGCGTCTCGTTCGACTTCGCCCGGCAGGAGATGACCATCGTCCCCTCCCGCCGCCAGCAGGAGAGATGGGAGGACGGCGCCATCGTCGTGACCGCGCGCAGCCGCTTCGGCCATCTCGTTTTGCTCGATTCGTCGGTCGAAGGCCAGAAAGTGTGGGTGATCATCGACACCGGCGCCCAAGCCAGCGTCGGCAACAGCGCGCTCCGCCACGCGCTCGAGCGCCGCCACCGCCTGCCCGAGACCCGGCCCTTGACCATGGTCAGCGTCACCGGCGGCCGCATCGTCGCCGACCAGACCACGATCAAGAGCATCCGCCTCGGCGACGCCACCATCCACGACATGCCGATCGCCTTCGCCGACGTCGAGCCGTTCAGGAAGCTGGACCTGATGAGCCGCCCGGCCCTGCTGCTCGGCATGGACGCGCTGCAGCTGTTCGAGCGGGTCTCGGTCGATTTCGCCAACCGCCGCGTCAAATTGCTCGCCCCGGGCCATTCCCGGTGGGAACCGGACACCCGGCTCGCACGCGGAGAGGGGCGCGGGCGGCGGATTTAGGCCGTATCGACATTCGACCTTCGACGTTCGGTTCTGCGGCGGTCGCGAGCCGTTAGTCCTCCCTGTCCGCGACGCGGATGGGGAGGGGGACCACCCGTAGGGTGGTGGAGGGGCTTCTCTGAGTCAGTTGGCCCCTCCACCGCGTTTCACGCGGTCCCCCTCCCCACGGCCTGCGGCCGCAGGGAGGACTAAGCGAGGCAGACGATCATCCCCCCTACCGCCGCTTCTCCCGCGCCAGCCGGCTCATCAGGATCGCGGCGCGCTTGGCCTGGCGGGGGATGGAGGCGAGGTCGACGGTCTCGCCCGGCGCATGGTCGCCGGTGCTGGCGGTGCCGAGGCCGACCAGGCCGTCCTCATATTCGGCGACGAAGCTGATGTCGCCGGCGCCGCGCTTCAGCGGATCGAGCGCGCCCATCTCGGCGAGACCGAGGTCGCGATTGACGCGGTTCAGCCGGTCGAGCAGCGCCTGGTTGCCCGCGGTCGGCGCCATCGGCGGATAGGCGTCCTCGGCGAAGTCGATCTCGGCGCCGGTGCCGGGGAGATGGCGGGCGACGATCGCGCGCATCTTCGCCATCACTCTTTGATTCTGCTCGCGGCTGAGGGTGCGGATGTCGCCGCGGGCGAAGGCGGCGGCGGGGATGATGTTGGTCTTGCCGGTCGCCTGGCCGCGGATCCTCGCGGCGTCGAGCTCGGCGGTGGCGCCGCCGACGACGAGGCCGACATTGAAGGTGAGATTGGGCTCGGGCAGCTCGGTGCGGAACGCCTCGAGGATCCGGGCGAGCTCGTAGATCGCGCCATTGCCGGCCGCGGCGCTGAAGATGCCCGAGCTGTGGCCGGTCCGGCCCGTCGCCTTGATCTCCCACGAGCCGGCGCTGCGGCGGGCGATCGAGCCCATGTCGCGGCCATTCTCCTGGGCGAGGCCTTCGAAATCGAGCGCGACGTCGGTGGCCTTGCCGGCGGCGATCAGGTCGCGGCGGGCGACCGCCACCGGGCGGCCGACATCCTCCTCGTCGCCGGTGAGGACGATCGTGACGTCGGCCGGCGCCAGCGTGCCGGCGGCCTGCATCGCCCGCAGCGCCGCGACCATGATCGCGACCCCGCCCTTGTCGTCGCTGGCGCCCGGCCCTTCGGCCTTGTCGCCCGGCTTGCGGACGAAGAGCTGGAAGGGTGAATCGGGCTCGAACACCGTGTCGAGATGGCCGATCAGCAGCATCCTCTTGCCGCCGCCGCCGCCCTTGTGGACCGCGACGATATGGCCGGCGCGGCCCGTCTCCCGCATCGGCACCCAGCTTACCTGGAAGCCGAGCGGCTCGAGCTCGGCCCGCACCATCCGGCCGACCGCTTCGACCCCCGCCAGGTTCATCGAGCCGCTATTCTGGTTCACCATCCGCTCGAGCAGGGCGATCGTGCGGCCCTGCTCGTGGTCGACCGTCTCCGTCATCTTGCGCTCCGCCGGGCTCAAGGCGGCGGCAGCGGGCGTGGCGGTCAGCAAGGCGGCGAGAAGGGAAAGGAAAAGACGCATGCGGGAAATCCTCGAATCCACCGGCGGTTTAGCCTCAGGCCGGCCGCGGCGGCCAGCGGTGAATTTTCCGGGGCAACGCGGGCGCGCGCCGAGCGTTACGGACGCGTCCTGTTCCGGAGGGAGATTTTATGCGCCGATGGCCGACGATGCTCGCCGCCCTCGCGCTCGCCGCGCCGGCGGCGGCGCAGGAATGGCGGATGGCGCCCGAATATGACGTGCTGCTGACCAGCTTCGAAATCCAGCCGAAGACGATCCGGCTGAAGGCGGACGAGGCGGTGCGGCTGCGCTTCGTCAACAATAGCGAGCAGCCCCACCGTTTCGCCGCCGCCGCCTTCTTCCGCCGGGCGCAGCTGAGAGACCGGGACCGGGATCTGGCGCGCGGCGGCGGGCTGAGGCTGGCGCCGCTGTCGGACCGGACGATCGCCTTGGTGCCGAAGCCGGGGCGCTATAAGGTGAGCGGCGACAATTTGTTTCGCCGGGTGCTGGGCATGACCGCGACGATCGTCGTCGAATAGGCGTCAACAGGAGGGGCCGATGGGCAAGGGAAAAGACAAAGCGAAGAACGGTACCGACAAGGAGAGCTCCGGCGTGAAGATCCCCAAGCCGCTGCGCAAGGCGGGAAAGGGGGCGCTGAAGCTCGCCCGGGAGCCGGTGGTGGCGGAGATCGTCGCCGCGGCCCTGCTCTCCGCCGCGGCGGCGCTGCGCGGCGACAAGGCAGCCGCCAGGCTGGGCAAGGACGGTTCGAAGGCGGCCGGCAAGGCGGGCAAAGCAGGCGCCAAGGCCGCCGCAGAGGCGGGACGCGAGGCTTCGAAGATCGGCGATTCGCTGAGGGGCCTCGCCCTCGATCTGGCCCGGCGGACGCTCGACAGCTGGGATCGGCCGGCGGCGGATCCGGCGGCAACCGCCGCTACGGGCAAGCCGAAGAAGAAGGCGGGGCGGGGGAAGCGGCCGGTCGCGGCCGGCTGATCCGGATCAGGGTCCGGACCCTAGAAACTTGGCGTATTTGACAAACCCAAACCGCATAAGCCGGTGGAGAAGCCGCATGCCTAGAGTCGTGAAGGTTCTGCTGTGCCTAGGTATCGGGGCCCTCTTCCTCTTCGCCTCCTACCGTTTCGCTATATCACGCGGCGTTGCCATGCAGGTGGGTTTGTAAGCTACGTAAACGCCAAAAACTTACCCCCGTTATCCTCGTTATCCACAGGCGGAATCCGCTTGGCGCGACTCGGATTCCATGACAGCTTTCATCGCGTGGACGGAAGGGATGCCGGCCCGGAAACGGACCCAATCCCGACCTGAAGCGGCCGAAGGCGGAAAGCTCTTTCCCCTCAAAAGGATCGAGCGGAACGCCGGAGGCAGGACGGTGGACGAAGCCGGGCCAGCATAAGCGCAAGCGGATGCCAGGCCGGATTTCGGGAAGCCGCCCGGCAGCACCGGAAGCCTCGGTGGAAATTGCTGCAACCGTCGGAGCCGAAGCGGGAATCGCCCCGCCGAAGCGATGGCGGAAGAGCCGGAAGCCGGAGCTTGCTTCGGACCATGGCTCGACCGGGCCGGAAGCGGGGTTCGCCCCGCCGAAGGACCGGCAGGCGCAAGCGGGCTTGCCCGCTGGCGCCGGGCGCGGAGGATCGAGGTTCGCTTCGATCGGAAACGTCCAGGCCGAACCGGAGGAGCTTGCTCCGAAGGGGAAGCCGAAGCGGGTGGAGATGCGGGTTCGCCCGTCTCAACGCTCGCGGCGGAAGATCGAAGCTCGCTTCGGTCGGATGCCGAAAGGCCGAGGATCAGGGTTCGCCTCGATCCAGGCCGAAGGCGAAGGCGAAAGGGCTTGCCCGACGTCTCCGCCGAACGGAACCGGCCCGGGGGCTTCGGCCCCCGGCTGGAACCGCCGGAACCGGCTCGGCCCCCGCGCCGACCGGACGCCGGAAGGGATCGAGGCCAGGCCGAAAGGTCTGGTGCGAGACCCCGAGGGAACCGCCCGCGCGCAAGCGCGGACGGGACCCACCGGGGAACGGCACGAGGCTCGCTTCGGCCGCGACCCGACCCACCCAGCGGGAGCCGCCACGCGACCCGGCGGCGGCGGTAGCTGGGACAGTGGGGGCTGGCGGCAACGCCAGCCCCCATTTGCGTTTGGGCCCTTCAATCCTCCCCTCGATTTCGAGGGGAGGGGGACCATGCGAAGCATGGTGGAGGGGCCTTGCATCGTGCCACGCCCCTCCACCGCGCTACGCGCGGTCCCCCTCCCCTGCAAAGGCAGGGGAGGATTTTGCGGGCTCGGTCGCTGGACCGCCGTGCCAACCCTGTCGCCTTTCTCCCGATGCCGCTAAAGCGCGGCCATGCTGAAGAAGACCTCGCCCGACCTCGACTCGCTCCGCCTGCTCGAGGAAAGGCTGCGCTGGCTCAGCGCCTGGACGATCCACAACGCCAACCATATCCGCCCGAGCAGCGACGGGTTGAAGGTCGGCGGGCACCAGGCGAGCTGCGCGTCGATGACCGCGATCATGGCGGCGCTCTATTTCCACGCGCTCGGGCCGAACGACAAGGTGGCGGTGAAGCCCCATGCCGGGCCGGTGCTCCACGCCGTCCATTATCTGCTCGGCAACCAGAGTCGCGAACAGCTCGAAGCGTTTCGCGGCTTCGGCGGCGCCCAGAGCTATCCGAGCCGGACCAAGGACCGCATCCCGGTCGACTTCTCGACCGGCTCGGTCGGGCTCGGCGTCGCCGTCACCGCCTTCGCCAGCCTCGTCCAGGATTATCTGCTCGCCCACGCGCTGATGCCGCCGGAGGAAGCGGGGCGGATGGTCGCCCTGATGGGCGATGCCGAGCTCGACGAGGGCAATATCTACGAATGCCTGATCGAGGCGGCCAAGCACGACATCCGCAATTGCTGGTGGATCGTCGATTATAACCGCCAGTCGCTCGACGCGACCACCGCCGACCGCATGTTCAGCCGCTTCGACGAGATCTTCGCGAGCTGCGGCTGGCGGGTCGTCACGCTGAAATATGGCAAGCTGATGGAGGCGGCCTTCGCCGAGCCCGGCGGCGAGACGCTCCGGGGCTGGATCGACCAGGCGCCGAACGCCGATTACGCGGCGCTCACCTATCTCGGCGGCGGCGCCTGGCGCGAGCGGCTGCTGAAGGACGCGCCGGCGACGAAGCCGATCCTCGACGCGCGGGACGACGAGCAATTGGCGGCGCTGATGACCAATCTCGCCGGCCACGATCTGGCGTCGCTGGTCGAGGCCTTCGACGCCTGCCGCGACGACCTTCCCACGCTGTTCATCGCCTATACGATCAAGGGCTTCGGCCTGCCCTTCGCCGGCCATAAGGACAATCATGCCGGGCTGATGAACCCCGGCCAGGTCGCGGCCTTGCGCGAGAGGATGGGCATCGCCGAAGGCGAGGAATGGGCGCCCTGGGCGGGGCTCGGCGGCAACGCGGCCGAAGCGGCGCGGGCGCTGGCCGAGAACAGCCGCATCGCCCGCGCCCGGCGCGAGCGGCCGTGGCACCAGGTCGAGGTCCCGGCCATCCCCGCGCCCGCGGGCGAGGAGCAGTCGACCCAGGCCGCCTTCGGCCGCATCCTGCTCGATCTCAGCCGCGGCGGCAGCGCGTTGGCGGACCGGATCGTCACCACCTCGCCCGACGTCACCGTCTCGACCAATCTCGGCGCCTGGGTGAACCAGCGCGGCCTGTTCCGCCGCCAGGACCTCGCCGACGTCTTCGCTTTGGCGAAGATCCCCTCGGCCCAGAAATGGGGCGGCGGCCGCGCCGGCCAGCATGTCGAGCTCGGCATCGCCGAGAACAATCTGTTCCTGGTGCTCGCCGCTTTGGGCCTCGCCGGCGACCTGTTCGGCCCGCGCCTGTTCCCGATCGGCACCGTCTACGATCCGTTCATCGCCCGCGGCCTCGATGCGCTCAATTACGCCTGCTACCAGGACGCCCGCTTCATGCTGGTGGCGACGCCGTCGGGCGTGACGCTCGGGCCGGAGGGCGGCGCCCACCAATCGGTCAACCCGCCGCTGATTGCTTTGGGCCAGCCCGGCCTCAGGCATTACGAGCCGGCCTTCGTCGACGAGCTCGCCTTGCTCATGGAGGAAGGCTTCCGGCTGATGCAGGCGCCGGACGGGGAGAGCGTCTATCTCCGCCTCACCACCCGCACCATCGCCCAGGTCGAAAGGGCGGAGGAAGGCTGGCGGGCGGGCGCGATCGCCGGCGGCTATTGGCTGCGCGAGCCCGCGCCCGGCGCCGAAGCCGCGCTCGTCTATTGCGGTGCGCTGGCGCCCGAAGCGCTCGCCGCCTGGGGGGCGCTGAAGGACGACGTCCCCGGCCTCGGCCTGCTCGCCGTCACCTCGCCCGATCTGCTCCACCGCGGCTGGAGCGCGCGCCGCCGCGGCCGCTGGGGGGAGGGCGGCAGCGAGATGTCCCATGTGGAGCGCCTGCTCGCCCCGCTGGCGCCGCATGCGGGACTGGTGACCCTGATCGACGCCGCCCCCGCTTCGCTTTCCTGGCTCGGCGGGGTGCGCGGCCACAAGGTCAGCCCGCTCGGCGTCGAGCGGTTCGGCCAGACCGGCACCCTCGACGATCTCTATCGCGAATATCGGCTCGATTCGGCGGCCGTCATCGAGGCGGTCGCCGAACTCTTTCTCGACTAGGGTCCGTACTCAGGGAACTCGCGCCGCGCTGCCGCGCTCTGCCGCCGAAGCCTTTGGCAAGAATGGAGCAAGTGATGATCGGCAAGATTCTGGGCGCGGCGCTGGGACGCAGGCTGGCGGGACCGGACGAGAAAGGGAAGGGGGCGCTGATCGGCTATTTCGCGCCCGCCATCGCTAAAAGGGTGATGGGCCCGATCGGCCTCGCCTTTGCCGGCGGCTATGTCGCCAAGAAGCTCTGGGACCGGCGCAAGGGACAAGGCGCAAGCGCCTAGAGTCGTCACCGTCAGATCGAATCACCCATCCGTTCGGGCTGAGCTTGTCGAAGCCCTCCCTTTCTCCTGCTGCTGAAGAACAGAAGGGAAGGCCCTTCGACGCCGCCTGCGGCGTCGCTCAGGATTGAGCTGCCGCTTTGCGGCAGCGAAGCGAGGCAGCGCCCGCCTCGCTCTCATTCCGTCGGCGGCGGCTCGTCGCCCTGGTCGTCGGGCGGCGGCGGCGCGGGCGGGCCGTTGAGGGTCGGCGGCTCGCGGCCCGGCGGCTGGTCGCGCCGGTCCGGCGGCGACGGCTGGGCGGAGACGCTGACGCCATTGTCGTTGACGTCGACGCCGAGCTGAATGCCGCTGTCGCCGAGCGGCACGTCGAAGCTCAGATTGCCGGTCGCCTCGACCGGCGCTTCCGCCGCCGGCGGCACTGCGGCCTGGACCGGGCCGGCGCCCACCGCCGCGGCGGTGAAGTCGCGCCAGATCCGCGCCGGCAGGCCGCCGCCCGCGACCTGGCCGAGCGGGCTGTTGTCGTCGTTGCCGATCCAGACGCCGACGACGAGGTCGCCGGCAAAGCCGATGAAGATGGCGTCGCGATTGTCCTGGCTGGTGCCGGTCTTGCCGAAGGTCGGCACTTCGAGGGCGGCGCCGCGGCCGGTCCCCTGCTGGACGACGGCGGCGAGCAGATCCTTCATCTCGCCGAAGGCGGGATCGCTGGTGGTGGCGGCATAGCGGGTCCACATCCGCTGCCACCAGGGCTTTTCCGCTTCGACGAGGCCGCGCGGCCGTACCGGATAGGCGCCGGCGGCGACCGCGGCGTAAGCCGAGGTCATTTCGAGCAGGGTGACGCCGGAGGTGCCGAGCGGCAGGCTCGGATCGTCGGCGAGCGGGCTGGTGACGCCGAGGTCGCGGGCGGCGCGGATCACGTTCTGGCGCCCGATCTTCTCGGAGAGGCGCACCGCCGCGACGTTGCTCGACAGAGCGAAGGCCTGGCGCAGGGTGAGGGTGCCGCGATAGCGGTTGCCGCTGTTCTTGGGTTGCCAGTCGCCGATCTTGAGCGGCCGGTCCTCGATCGGCGAATCGGGGTTCATCCCCGCCCGCATCGCGGCGAGATAGACGAACAGCTTGAAGGTCGAACCCGGCTGGCGGCGCGCCTGGGTGGCGCGGTTGAACGGGCTGGAGGCATAATCCTTGCCGCCGACCATCGCCGCGATCCGTCCGTCGGGATGCATGGCGACCAGGGCCACCTGCGCCTTGCCGAGGCCGGCATTGCGGATCGTCTGCAGCGCCAGCCGCTGCAGCGGCGCTTCGAGCGTCGTCTGCATGGTCTGCTCGCCATAGGCATTGTCGCCCTGCTGGGCGCGGGCGCGGGCGAGGGGAAGGATCCAGTCGGCGAAATAGGTGCCGGTCGGCACCGACCGCGCCGCCGCGACCCGGAGCCGGGCCGGCCGTAGCGCGCGCGCCTTGGCGGTGCTGATGACGCCGTCGCGGGTCATCGCCCCCATCACCACCCTGGCGCGGGCGCGGGCGCCGGCGAGGTTATGGGTGGGCGCGAGCGTGGTCGGCGCCTTCACCATGCCGGCCAGCATCGCCGCTTCGGGGACGGTCAGCCGCTCGGGCCCGTGGCTGAAATAATGCCAGGAGGCGGCGCGCAGGCCGTAGACGTTGTCGCCGAAATAGACGTTGGACAGATAGCGTTCGAGGATCTCGTCCTTCTTCAGCCAGGCTTCCAGCCAGAAGGCGATCAGCACCTCCTGCGCCTTGCGGCCCGCTGTCCGCCGGGCGCTGAGGAAGGAGATCTTGGCGAGCTGCTGGGTGATCGTGCTGCCGCCCTCGCGCACCCCGCCGGCGCCGAGGTTGCGCAAGGCGGCGCGGGCGATGCCGCGCGGGCTGATGCCGAGATGATGGTAGAAGCCGCGATCCTCGATCGAGACGAAGGCGGCGGGGACATATTTGGGAAGCTCGGCGATCTTCACCGGCTGGCCGATCTCGGCGCCGCGGCGGGCGATCGGCTCGCCCTCGACCGAGACGAGGGTGAGGCTCGGCGCGGCGATCGGCTGCAGCGATTTGGACAGCGGCGCGGTGATCGCGAGCCACGCGACCAGCAGCATGAACGAAGCGAGCAGGCCGAGAAGGATATGCTTCCAGCGCAGGCCGAACGGGCGCCGCCAGCCCCGGCGCGGCCGCTGGACCGGCGCCGGCGCCACGGGATCGAGCGGACCGGGCGGCTCCGCCGGCACCGTCTGCCACTGGGCGGGTTCGTCCAAGCGCATTCCGCTCCCTTAGCCGATAAAAAGCCGTATGAAATCAGCTTTCCGACGAATGCGCCGAGCCGTTGCGGAGCCGCTCCGGCCGGACCCGCGCCGGCACCACGCCGAGCTCGGCCAGGCCGGCAGGCCAGGCGCCGCCGGTCGCCAGCGCCTCGACGATCGCCGCCATCGCCGGCGCGGTCTGCAGGCCGTAGCCGCCCTGGCCGACCAGCCAGAAGAAACCCGGCGCCTCCGGGTCGAAGCCCGCGGTCGGCGTGCGGTCGGCGACGAAGGAGCGCAGCCCCGCCCAGCGATGGGCGATGCGGGCGACGCGGAGATGGGTGTAGAGCTCGACCCGGTGGGCGGCGAGGGCGACGTCGTAATCCTCGGGCCGGGCGTCGCCGGGATCGTCGTCGATCTCGTCGACCGGCGAGGCGAGGATCTGCCCCGCCTCGGGCAGCATGTAGAAATCGCCCGCGGCGCTGTGGACGAAGGGCCAGGCGGCGGCATTGCCCTCCGGCGGCGGGTCGATGGCGATGATCGTCCGCCGCTTCGGCTGGAGCCCGATCGCCCGCACCCCGGCGAGGCGGGCGAAGCCGTCGCCCCAGGCGCCGGCGGCGTCGATCAGCACCGGCGCCGACCAGCTTTCGCCTTGCTCCGTCTTCACCGTCCAGGCGCTGCCCTGGCGCGCGGCCGAGGCGATGCGGCGGCCGGTCAGCACCTCGCCGCCGCCGGCCCGGACGGCGCGGGCGAAGGACTGGAGCAGGGCGTCGGCATCGAGCTTGAGGCCGGTCGGATCGAGGATCGCGGCGATGGCGCCGTCCGGACCGCCGGTGCGGAGCGCCGGACACGAAGCCGCGATCCTCGCTTCGTCCTCGATCCACTCGGCGGCGCCGGTGAAATGCGCCATCTCCATGCGCAGGGCGATGAGCGCGGCGAGGCTCGCCTCGGTCGCGAAATAGAGCGTCGCCATCTCGCGGCTGACCGGCGTCGGGCAGAAGCCCTGCGGCTGCGCCTCGTAGAAGCTGCGGCTCCAGGCGGTGAGGCCGCGGACGACGGCATTGCCGATGCCGTAATGGCTGAACGAGACGCTGCGGCCGGACGAATGATAGCCGAGCGCCTCCTCCGCCTCGATCACGACCACCCGGCCGTGCCGCACCAGCCGCGCCGCCGCCGACAATCCGGCAATGCCGCCGCCGACGATGAGGAAATCGCTCATGTTCATGGGATCCCTATCTCCGCGCCGCAGGCGAGCCGCAAGGCTTAGCTCCTCCCCGGAACGGGGAGGTGGACCGCACGACGTGCGGTGGTGGGGTCCTTGCGCCGGCGCCCGACCCCTCCACCATGCTGCGCATGGTCCCCCTCCCCGTTCCGGGGAGGAGCAGCGTGTCCCCCGGCTGGCGCGGCACGGCGACGGGCGCTAGAGCCTCGGTTAGGAGAGGAATGAGATGGACGAGCGCATCCCCCCGCCCGCAGCCGCGACCCGGAACACGCATTGCGACCTCGCCGGCTACGAGGCGCGCTACCGCCGCTCGCTCGAGGATGCCGACGGCTTCTGGGCCGAGGAGGCGCGGCGGATCGACTGGTTCACCGCCCCCGGGAAGATCGCGAACTGGTCCTTCGATCCGGTCGACATCAAATGGTATGAGGACGGCGTCCTCAACCTCTGCCACAATTGCGTCGACCGGCATCTGGAGAGAAGCGCCGACGCGACCGCGATCCTGTTCGAGGGCGACGAGCCGGGGACGGGGCGGCGCCTCAGCTACGGCGCCCTCTACCGCGAGGTCGTCCGCATGGCCAACGTTCTCAAGGCGCTCGGCGCCGGCAAGGGCGACCGCGTCACCATCTACATGCCGATGATCCCGGAGGCGGCGGTGGCGATGCTCGCCTGCGCCCGGATCGGCGCCGTCCACAGCGTCGTCTTCGGCGGCTTCTCGCCCGAGGCGCTGCACGGCCGCATCGAGGATTGCGCGAGCCGCCTCGTCGTCACCGCCGACGGCGGCATGCGCGCCGGCAAGCTCGTGCCGCTCAAGGCCAATGTCGACGCGGCGCTAGAAAAAGGGACGGATGTCCAAGCGGTGCTCGTCGTGCGCCATCTCGGCAACGACATCGCCTGGGTCGAGGGCCGCGACCATTGGCATCACCAGATCGGCGAAACGGTGCCGGACGACTGCCCCTGCGAGAAGATGAACGCGGAGGATCCGCTCTTCATCCTCTACACCTCGGGCTCGACCGGCAAGCCCAAGGGCGTCCTCCACACCACCGGCGGCTATGCGGTCTGGACCGCCGCCACCTTCCATTACGTATTCGACTATCGGCCCGGCGAGATCTTCTGGTGCACCGCCGACGTCGGCTGGGTCACCGGCCATTCCTATGTCGTCTACGGCCCGCTCGCCAACGGCGCGACCAGCCTGATGTTCGAAGGCGTGCCGAACTATCCGGATTTCTCCCGCTTCTGGGACGTGGTCGAGCGGCACAAGGTCGACATCTTCTACACCGCGCCGACCGCGATCCGCGCGCTGATGCGCGAAGGCGAGGGGCCGGTGAAGAAGCACGACCGCTCCTCGATCCGCCTGCTCGGCACGGTCGGCGAGCCGATCAACCCCGAGGCCTGGCGCTGGTATTACGAGGTGGTGGGCGAAGGGCGCTGCCCGATCGTCGACACCTGGTGGCAGACCGAGACCGGCGGCATCATGATCACCACCCTGCCCGGCGCGCACGACATGAAGCCGGGCTCGGCCGGCCGGCCCTTCTTCGGCGTCGCGCCGCAGCTGGTCGACGGCGACGGCAAGGTGCTGGAAGGCCCGGCCTCGGGCAATCTCTGCCTGGTCCGTTCCTGGCCCGGCCAGATGCGCAGCGTCTATGGCGACCATGAGCGCTTCGTTCAGACCTATTTCTCGACCTACAAGGGGAAGTATTTCACCGGCGACGGCTGCCGCCGCGACGCGGACGGCTATTACTGGATCACCGGCCGGGTCGACGACGTCCTCAACGTCTCCGGCCATCGCCTCGGCACCGCCGAGATCGAGAGCGCTCTCGTCAGCCATGCCAAGGTCGCCGAGGCGGCGGTGGTCGGCTATCCGCACGACATCAAGGGCCAGGGCATTTATTGCTACGTCACGCTAATCGCCGGCGTCGAGGGCGACGAAGCGCTGGAGCGCGAGCTGAAGCTCCACGTCCGCGCCGAGATCGGCCCGATCGCCAGCCCCGACATCATCCATTTCACCCCCGCTCTGCCGAAGACGCGCAGCGGCAAGATCATGCGCCGGATCCTGCGCAAGATCGCCGAGAACGATTTCGGCAGCCTCGGCGACATTTCGACCTTGGCCGAGCCGGCTTTGGTCGACAGCCTGATCGAGGGGCGGCGGAATCGTTGACCAAGCCTTGCGTTCCCGGCCCGGCATCCGTGAAGGGGAGGCGGCGGAGGTCGCTGCGCGCCTTGCCGGCTTTGTCGCGTGACGGGCCGCCATGAAGGCGCCGCCCTTGAGCGTGGCCATGGCCGTTCACAACGGCATGCCCTTCCTCGAAGAGAGCGTCCGGTCGATCCTGGCGCAGAGCTTCGAGGATTTCGAATTCGTGATCGGCGACGATGGCTCCGATGACGGAAGCAGCGAGCTGCTGCGCCGGCTCGCCGGGCAGGATGGCCGCATTCGCCTTCTCCGGCGCGAACGCAAATCCGGCCTTGCCGCCAGCGCCAATTGGGTGGTTGCAGCGGCGCGGGCGCCGCTTGTCGCGGTGGCTCATGCCGACGATCGTGCCGCCCCGGATCGCCTGCGGCTTCAGGCCGCCGTCATGGCATCGGCACCGGACGCGCTGCTGGTCGGATCCCTGTTCGACGGCATC
The DNA here is from genome assembly GCA_034668705.1 of Sphingomonadales bacterium. GTDB lineage: Bacteria > Pseudomonadota > Alphaproteobacteria > Sphingomonadales > Sphingomonadaceae > Allosphingosinicella. The sequence goes on along the minus strand of JAXDOV010000056.1, from coordinate 25,950 downwards.
GACGAGGCAGGGCGAGTCGTTCGGCCGGCCGATTGCTGGCGGCTCACGCGCGCCTCCCCCTTCGCGCCTTTTGCCCATAGCTCGATCATGTTTCGAAGGGAGGCTTTCTTCGCCGTCGGCGGCTATCGCCCCGAGGCCGAATATTGGGAGGATCTGGATCTCTATTTCCGGCTCGCCTCGAGAGGGCGCCTGCTGGTCGTGCCCGAGATTCTGACGAGCGTACGCCATTCGCGGATCAGCACCAGGCTCCGCGACGACCAGGAGCGGGTGGAGAATGCGGTCGATCTCATGTTCCGCGTCGCCGATGCATTCTGGCGGGGCGAGGATCATGAGGCGGTGATCCAGGCGGGGCACCGCCCCGGACGTAAGCTTCATCCGCGCACCTTCGTCTCCCGCGGGTCGACCCGTCTCTGGTCGGGCCGTTCGCCGAAGATACTGGGTCGGATGCTGCGGCGGAGCCATTTCTACGCCGATCTGGCCTCGTTTCAGGCTCTGGTCTGGGCGGTGTGGAGCGAAATCCTTCCCCGAACCTTGCGGTGGTTCATCCGGTCGTTGCTTCGCTTGCGCAACCTCGCCGCACGGCGTCGGCTTTCCCGTCTTCCGGGTGTGGAGTGGCAGCCGCGCCCCGAATTTCCGGCGCGGCGACCGTGATGCCGCGTCGCCACGAGCGCGGGCCTATCTCAGCCGGGCGTCGGCCGCGATCCTGGTCTGCGCGCCGCCGCCGTCCTGCTCCTGCGCGCAATTCGCGCGAATTGAACCCGCGCCGAAGGGAGACTAAACCTCGCCGCGGCGGGTCAGCCGGCCCGCGCCCGCTTTTTCGGGACGAAGGGCCATGTTTCTGAAGGCGGAAGACGAGATGTTCGCGAGCGAGCGGCCGCTGGTCTCGGTGATCCTGGCCGTGCGGAACCGCGCGCATTGCGTCGGCCGCGCCATCGCCAGCGTCCTCGCCCAGGATTACGCGCCGCTGGAGCTGATCGTCATCGACGACGGCTCGACCGACGGCACGATGGAGGCCGTGCGAAGCTTCGGCTCGCGGCTCAGGCTCATCTCCCGGCCCGCGACGGGCGCCTATGCCGCCCGGAACGCCGGCATGCGTGCCGCGCGGGGCGGGCTGATCGCCTTCATCGATTCCGACGATGCCTGGCTGCCGGACAAGCTGGCCAGACAGGTGCCGCTGATGCGCGGCGAGGTAGCTCTGGTTTACGGCGACACCATCCACGTCACAGAGCCTCGGGCGGGAGCGCCGCGAAACGGCGGCACCTCATTCGGCGCGTCCCCGCCGCACCGCGGCCGCGCCGCCGGCGCTTTCGCCTGGTGCAATTTCGTGCCGACCTGCACCGTCCTGGTCCGCCGCTCCGCGCTGGAGGCGGCCGGCGGCTTCTCGGAAACGCTGCCGCTTTCGGCCGATTATCTGGCGTGGTTCCGGATCGCGCTCCAGACCGAGCTCGATTTCGTCGCGGCCCCGGTTGCCGAATATACGGTCCACGCCGACGGCATCAGCGCCGACCTCGGCCGCAGCCTCGAAGCCCGCCTGCAGCTCTTCCAGGCCGAGCTTGCCGAGGCCCGGGACCCGGAGACTGGGGCGCTTCTTCGCCGGCTGGTCTTCAACCTGTCGCTCCATCTCGCCCTCGCGGCGGTGCGGGGACGCGCGCGAAACGTGCACAGGCCCTTGCAGACGGCCTGGCGGGCCGCCTCCCGGTCGGCCAGGCTGCTGGCCGGACCCTGGGCGGCGGCCTTCGCGGCGAACCAGGCGCGGACCCGGGCGCGGCGGCTGCTGGCCTGATGGCGCAGCTCGTCAGCGTCGTCGTCGAGACCGTGACGGCGCGGTTCGATGCCACGGGCGGCTCGCTTGCGGAGCGGATGGGCCCGACGCTGGCGGCGCTCGCGCGGCAGACCTATCCGGCGGAGGCGATGGAACTGCTCCTCGTGGTCGACGGCGAGGCCGCGCCGCAGGAGGTGGAGGCGCTCCGCCCGCAATGGCCGGACCTGCGCATCGTCACCTCGCCTCGGCCCAATTATTTCGCGGCGAAGAATGCCGGCGCCGCCGCCGCGAGCGGCGCGTTCGTCGCCCTGCTCGACGGCGACTGCGTGCCGGCGCCCGACTGGCTCGAAACGCTGATGGCGCGCTTCGATCCCTCCGTCGAGGTGGTCGCCGGGCGCACCCGATACGAGGAGAAGGGCTGGGCGAGGCGCATTCTTTCCGTCCCCGATTTCGCTTACGCCTTCGCGGCGCCTGACGGCAACGCTTCGGGATTCAATCTCAACAATGTGGCCTTTCGCCGTGAGACTTTGCTCGCCAACCCGCTGGATGGCAGGATCAGGAGGAACGGAGCCTGCTATCTCCTCTTCCACCAGCTTCGCGCCCAAGGCGTCCGGATCGTGTACGAGCCGGGGGCCCGAACCGTCCACGGCCTTGAGGCTGCCGGGCTCGGCTTTCTCCGCAAACATTTCGACCGCGGCTATGACAGTATCGCTGCCTATCGCGCCGACGACCGCAACGTGCTCAAGGGCACGCCTTATTTCCGTCGGTTCGGCGCGCTGGCGCTGCCGCCGATCTTCCTGCGGCGGACGGCGCTCGACTGGAAGAATCTCGTCCTCCATCGGCAGCAAATGGGCTTCGGCAGGATGTGGCTGCCGGTGATCGTGCTGCTCGCCGGGTCGCTGCGGGCCACCGAATTCCTCGGAGCGCTGGCCGCCGCCCTGCGGCGCGTGCCGGCGGAGAAAACCGGTAGCGACCGAGCGGCCGGTTCGCCTGCCTGACGCATTTTCCGATTGCGTCGAAGCACGCGGCGACTTGGAAAATGCGGCAATCGAAGTGAAATTCAGCGGGCTCCGCGACGGACCAATCCAAGCCGCCTGGCCAGGCGCCGCAGCGCTACGCGCCCTTTGCCGAGGCGGTGGTCGAGCCATGCGATATCGGCACGCTCCGCCAGGAAACGCGAGCGCCACTCGTCGGACATGGCGTCGCGCTGGACCACAAGCTGCACAGCCGGCCAGTCGATGCGGACCTCCTCGTCGAGCCCGATCCCGGCGGCGACCGCCGCGACGGCGGCCTCGGGCCCAGCCGCCAGCTGCTCGTAGGTCAGCCACAGGGGTCGGATGCCGTTGCGCGCGAAGTATCGCCGCCAACGCGCCTCGTCGTCGGCCAGGCGCGCGATCGTGCGGGCGATCGCCCGGGCGTCGTAGCGCGGCTCCCCCTGTTTTTCCGGTCCGGCGCGAAACTGCCCGGTCTGTACCGCGCGAACGTAAGAGATCGCCTGGCCAAGCAGGTCGCGGCGCTCGAGCGAGATGAAATGCGGGTCCGGCAGCCGGTGAATCCATCCGCTCTTCATGGTGAGATCGAACTGCCGCGTGAACAATTTGACGCCGTAGACGCCGTTCGGCGTCGTCGCTTCCTCTATCATCGCTTCGAAAGCACCGGGGCGCTGCTCGATGTCGCGATAGGTGCTCTTGTCGCTGAAGAACTCGCGCGGCCGTCCGAGCTTTCCGGTCGAACGAAGGAGCTCGCAGAGAAGGTTGCTGCCGGAGCGGGCCTCCGAGCAGATGACATAACCCATTCGCGCCTGCGCATCCGCCATGAGCCGCTTCAACCTTTCCCGGCGCCCCGGCTCATGAAGCGCGGCGCAGCGGGCGGCCGCAGCCGCCGCCAGCTCCGCGCGGCGGCCGGGGCGCGCCTCGCCATCCAGCGCAGCAAGGCGCGAGCGAGGCCGAATTGGCTCGCGGTCACTTCCGTCTTCACCAGGGCGTGATAGGCGGGGAGAGCCATGTGTTCGATCTCGGCGGCCGTCACCACCGCAATTCCGCGCTTGTACCAACCCGTGATTCCTACCTGCCCAACCGGAACCAGCAAGCCGGCGTCGGTGAAACGATCCACGAGCGCCTTGGAGAGTCGGTGCTTCTGATCGACCGTTGCCGTGCGCCAGCCGCGCCGGACGATCGTGAGATCGTCGACGTCGTCGATCACGATGATGCAGCCCGGCGTCATCCGCTCCCAGAGAAGCGCCAAATCCTGTTCGATCCTGCCGCCGCCGTCGAGCAGAAGTAGGTGGATGTCGCGCGGATCGCATTGGGCAGCGAGATCCGCCGAACTGCCGTGGACGAAGCGCACCGCTTGCGACACTCCGAACCGAGTGAATCGGTCCGAAAGTTCGGCGATCCGTTCTTCCAGCGTGGCCCCTCGCGCCCCGACTCCCAGCCGCAGCAGGTCCGCGGTCAGCAGGCGGAAGGGAAGGCCTGCCGCCTGCGCGCCGAGCGCGAGCGCCAGCGTCGCTGCTCCCCGGAAGGTGCCGACCTCGACGATGGTGTCACCACCGCAGTGGGCTGCGGTCTCATAGAGGCGGCGATAGACCGGAGCGCTCATCAACCCGTGCGCGTCGGCCGCGGCGCGCTTCAGCAGGCGATCCACTTCGTCCACGCCGTCAGCTATGGTCGAACGCCGAAGACCGTCAACCACCCCTTCAGGATCTCTCATGCTGATTCGTGAAGATGATCTCTCCGGCGAAGCGACGCATGCACTGCTGGCGCTGCATCTGGCCGGCATGGAGGCCGGTTCGCCGCCCGGCCATGTCTTCGCGCTCGGCGTATCGGGGCTGAAGGCGCCCGGCGTCACCGTCTGGACGGCATGGGTCCGCGATGAAATTGCCGGCATCGCGGCATTGAAAGCCATTGGCGAGAGCGTGGGCGAAATCAAGTCGATGCGCACCCACCCGGCCCACTTTCGCAAGGGGGCTGCGGCGGCTCTGCTCGATCACATCATCTCCGAGGCGCGTCGGCGCGGCCTGAAGCGTCTCAGCCTCGAAACCGGAAGCGGTCCCGCCTTCGAGCCGGCGCTCGCGCTCTATCGCCGGCGCGGCTTTACCGACGGCGAGGCGTTCGGCGACTATGTCCGCAGCGACTTCAACCAATTCCTTCACCTGGACTTGTGAAGCGCGGTGCCGGCGCGGGCTGGACCATCCCGTCGACCGCGACGAACGTGCCGCGCGCGACATTGTGCGGGTGCGCGGGGGCGTCGGCGAGCGAAAGGATCGGGGCGTAGCAGGCGTCGGTCGGCTGAAGCAGCTCGCAGAACCAGGCGCGGGGACGGGCGCGGAAGGCGGCTTCGAGCTCCTCGCCAAGCCCCGGATCCTCCTGACCGCAGTTTAGGCCGAGCTTCTCCTTCAGCACGGCGAAGAATTGCGGCTCGAGCGCGCCCACCGCCACCCAGAGGCCGTCGGAGCATTGATAGACGTCGTAATAAGGCCGGCCGGTATCGAGCAGATTGACGCCCCTCTCGTCCTTCCACATCCCCGCCGCCTTCAGCGACCAGGTGAGGGCGGAGATGAGCGCCGCCCCGTCGACCATCGCGCAGTCGATCACCTGTCCCTTGCCGGTGCGCTTGGCCGCGAGGATGCCGGCCAGCATGCCGAAGGCGAGCATCATGCCGCCGCCGCCGAAATCGCCGACGGCATTGACCGGCGGCACCGGCGGCCCGCCGGCGCGACCATAGGTGTGCAGCGCGCCGGCCAGCGCGATATAGCCGATGTCGTGGCCCGCCGTGCCGGCGAGCGGTCCATCCTGGCCCCAGCCGGTCATCCGGCCGTAGACCAGCCGCTCATTGTCGGCGAGCAGCACGTCCGGCCCCAGCCCGAGCCGCTCCATCACGCCGGGCCGGAAGCCCTCGATCAGCCCGTCCGCGTCCCGCGCCAGCTCGCGCAACCGCGCCGCGCCCTTGTCGCTGCGCAGGTCGAGATGGACGGTCGCGGCGCGGGCCCGGCCGAGAATGTCATATTCGGGCGGGACCGGCGGCGCCCGGTCCTCGCGCGCGACGCGGATGACGGTCGCGCCATGGTCGGCCAGCATCATGCCGGCGAACGGCACCGGGCCGAGCCCGGCCAGCTCGACGATCCTCAGCCCCTCCAGCACCCCCGCCATGACGCCTTGATAGAGCGGGCGCGCAGCCCCGGCCAGCCGCGAACGTCGGCGCGCCATGCCCCGTTGACAATATAAAGAAGGACTTTATAATACAAAGTACTCTTACACAAAGGATATGGAAATGCGCAGGTTTTTGATCATGACTGCTTCGCTCGCCGCGCTGGGAATGACGGCCGCGGCCCGGGCCGCGCCGGTGGAGATCGACCTTTCCGGCCTTCGTGCCGGCGGCCGGCTCTACGTCCAGCTGCAGACGCGGGAACAGTTCATGGGTTCGGCGCGGGCGGCCGGCGAGATGGTGAGCGCACCGGCGGCGGGCGACCTCGCGGTCGCTCTCGACGTCCCGCCCGGCGATTATGCCGCGACGGTCTGGCACGACGACAATAATAATGGCCGCTTCGACGTCGATCCAGCCAACGGGCGGCCGCTCGACGGCGTGGCGATGGCGAATATCGAGACCTTGAGGGGGGTGCCGACCTTCGACCAGGTGAGGCTGAACGTGCCCGCCGCCGGCGTGAAATTGCCGCTGGCGCTTCACTACGGCCGCTGAGGCTCCCCGCGACGGGGTAGAGTTGCATAAAGCGACCTGACGGGAGACGGGGGGTGTCGTGACGCTCCCCGTCTTCTTCGCCATCCTGTTCGCGGCCCTGCTTCACGCCGGCTGGAACGCCGTCGTCAAGCTCGGCCTCGACCGCTTCTCCTCGATGCTGCTGCTGGCCCTGTTCCAGGGCGGCATCGCCTTGCTGCTGCTCCCGGTATTCGGCGCGCCCGCGCCGGCGGCCTGGCCCTGGGTGCTGCTCGGCTCCTTCCTGCACAGCGGCTATAAATTGTTCCTGATCCGCGCCTACGGCCATGGCGACCTCAGCCAGGTCTACCCCTTGTCGCGGGGGACGGCGCCGCTCATCGTCGCCCTCGTCTCGGCCCTGTTCCTCGCCGAGACGCCGCCGCTCCTGCGCATCGCCGCCGTGCTGGCGATCGCCGCCGGCATCATGCTGATGGCGCGCGGCGGCGGCCTCAGCCGCACCGCCTTGCTCTGGGCGCTCGGCACCGCCTGCTTCACCGCTTCCTATACCATGGCCGACGGCGTCGGCGCGCGGCTGGCGGGCAACGCCTCCGCCTTCGCCATGTGGATGTTCACGATCGACGGACTGGTGATGCTCGTCGCCGGCCTCGCCATGAGAGGCGGCCGCGCCGTGCTTGCCCTGCTCCCCGCCTGGCGCAGCGGCGCCGCCGCCGGGGCGATGTCGCTCGGCTCCTATTGGATCGCCATCTGGGCCTTCACCCGGGCGCCGCTGGCGATGGTGGCGGCGCTGCGCGAGACCAGCGTGCTGTTCGCATTGCTGATCGCCTTCTTCTTCCTCAAGGAGAAGGTGGAGCGCCGCCGCTGGCTCGCCGCCGGGCTGATCATGACCGGCATCGTGCTGATGCGGCTCTGACCCGGCTTTTCCACAACTTAATCGGCGGCGGGATTCACGCGGTGGCGCCGATGCTCTACGCTCCACCGATGCTCACCACCGCCCATGTCTGCGGCGTCGCCCGCTCGATCCTCGGCCAGCCCTGGCGCTGGCGCGGGACCGCCGGCGACGGCATCGACGAGGGTTTCCAGCCCGACGACCTCGTCGATCAGCTGCTGATGGCGCGGGGCGTCCTGCGCGAGGAGCTGGAGCGGCATCGCCAGCCGACCCTGCGCGGCTTCATGCCGGATCCGTCCTTGTTCCGCGACATGGACGTGGCGGCGGAGCGGCTCGCCGATGCGATCGCGGCGGGCGAGGCGATCACCATCTTCGGCGATTACGACGTCGACGGCGCGACCTCGGCGGCTTTGCTCGTGCGGCTGCTGCGGGCGCTCGGCAGCGATCCGCGCGCCTATATCCCCGACCGGCTGATGGAGGGCTACGGCCCGTCCGGCGAGGCCTTGGTGCGGCTGGCGCGGGAGGGGGCGCGGCTGATCGTCACCGTCGATTGCGGCGCACAGGCCTTCGAGGCACTGGACATGGCGCGCGCGGCGGGCGTCGACGTGATCGTCGTCGACCATCACAAATGCGCCAGCGCGCTTCCCGTCGCTTTTGCCCTGGTCAATCCGAACCGGCTCGACGAGGGGGAGGAAGCGGCGGCGCACGGCCATCTCGCCGCCGTCGGCATGTGCTTCCTGCTCGGCGCGGCCCTGCTGCGGACCTTGCGCGGGCGCGATTTCTTCGCTGGCCGCGAGGAGCCGCGGCTGATCGACCTGCTCGATCTCGTCGCCCTGGGCACCGTCGCCGACGTCGCCCAGCTGCGCGGGCTCAACCGCGCCTTCGTCGCCCAGGGGCTGAAGGTCATGGCGCGGCGGGCCAATGTCGGCCTCGCCGCGCTCGCCGAGGCGGCGCGGCTGGTGCGGGCGCCGACCTGTACCGATCTCGGCTTCGCGCTCGGGCCGCGGATCAATGCCGGCGGCCGGGTCGGCAAGTCCGACCTCGGCGTGCGGCTGCTCACCACCGAGGATCCGGAGGAAGCGCGCGGCATCGCCGCCGAGCTCGACCGGCTGAACGAGGAGAGGCGGGCGATCGAGGCGTCGGTCTGCGAAGCGGCCGAGGAACTGAGCCGGACCAAGGGCAATCGCGCCGTCACTCTGGTCGCCGCGCCGGGCTGGCATCCGGGCGTGATCGGCATCGTCGCCGGCCGGCTCAAGGAGAAGACCGGCCGGCCGGCGATCGTCGTCGCGATCGGCGAGGACGGGATCGGCAAGGGCTCGGGCCGCTCGATCGGCGGCGTCGACCTCGGTGCGGCGGTGCTCGCGGCGAAGGACCAGGGCCTGCTCATCGCCGGCGGCGGCCACGCCATGGCGGCGGGGCTGACGGTCGAGGCCGGCCGGATCGAGGCGCTCGCCGATTTCCTCGAGGACAGGCTGGCGGCCGACGTCGCCCGCGCCGACGGCGACCGCGCCTTGCTGCTCGACGCCGTGCTGGCGCCGGGCGGAATCTGCCCCGCTTTGTGCGACGCGCTGGAGGCGGGCGGGCCTTACGGCGCCGGCTGGCCGGGCCCGCGGGTGGCGGCCGGGCCGGTGCGGATCGTCAAGGCGGACGTGGTCGGCAACGGCCATCTCCGCCTGGTCGTCGCCGGCGACGACGGCAGGAGGATCAAGGCGATCGCCTTCCGCCAAGCCGACAGCGCGCTCGGGGAAGCGATGCTGGCGGCGCCGCCGCACCGCCGGCTGTGGATCGCCGGCCGCATCCGCAAGGACGAATGGGGCGACCGTATCGCCGCCGAGCTCCACCTCGAGGACGCCGCCTGGGCGGATTGACTGCGCTTCCCGCCCCTCCTAATTGCCGGGCCCTCCGCTTTCCGGCCCCATCGTCTAGCGGTCCAGGACGTCGCCCTTTCACGGCGAAAACACGGGTTCGATTCCCGTTGGGGTCACCATAAGAGAACAAGGTGCGGAGGCCCCCTTTCCTTGTGGTGACGGAGGGCCGCCTCGCTCGGAGGGACTATGGTGGCGCCGCGGCACTTGCCGCGCGACATTGCAGGCACCGCATCGTTCCGGCCCCAATCCGATTGCGGTGCACGGCTTCGCATCGTAGGAGCCCTGCTCGCACATCGCGCGGGCGGGCGCGTCAGGGATCGTATTTTGCCGACATCTCCCAGCCTTAGCGTCGTCATGCCGGTGAAGAACGCGCTCCCTTATCTGGACGAGGCGATCGAGAGCATCCTCGCCCAGACCTGGCGGGACTTCGAGTTCGTCATCCTCGACGACGGCTCCGACGACGGCTCGTCCGAGAGCCTGCGCCGGTGGGCCGCCCGGGACGGCCGCATCCGCCTGCTCCGTGCCGAGCGCAGCCTCGGGCCCGTCGGCAGCTCCAACGCGGTCGTCGCCGCGGCGCGCGCGCCGATCGTCGCCAGAATGGATGCCGACGACGTCGCCGACCCCGATCGGCTCCGCCGCGAGCTGGCGATCCTCGGCCGCAATCCCGACGCCGTCCTCATCGGCTCGATCTGGCAGGGCATAGACGAGCAGGGGCGGATGGTGCGCGAGCCCGATCTCTCCGCCATCGGCAAAGCCGGCTTTGCCGCGCCCTTCGCGCACGGCTCGATCATGTTCCGCAAGAATGTCTTCGAACGCGCCGGCGGCTATCGCGACGAAAGCGCCTTCTGGGAGGATCTGGATCTCTATTTGCGGATGATGCGGTTCGGCCGGCTCCTCGTCATCCCGGCGCCGCTCTACCGGCACCGCTTCTCGGGCGCGAGCACGCGCCTGACCTCGCCGGCCCGCCATGTGGAGGAAGCGGTCGACCTGATGTTCCGCTGCCGGGCGGCCTGCGAGCGCGGCGAAGATTACGCCCCTCTGCTGGAGCGGCATAAACTGGCCGGCGGCGGCGGGCGGAAGCTGCACCCCTTCACCTTCGTCTCGCTCGGCGCGATCATCCTCTGGGCCGGCGCCCGGCCGGGAACGCTGCAGGGGCTGGTGCAGCGAGCGAAGCTGCGGCCGGACCGGGCGACTTTGGTGGCGCTGGCCTGGGCACTATGGGCGGAGCTCAGCCCCCGCTCGCTGAGGAAATTCAAGCAGGCGCTGCTCGCGCGCAAGAACCGGCGGCTGGCCGCGCGGTTTTCGGGCGTCGATGCCTGCGACTGGCGGCCGGCGCCGCGCCGCGGCCTTTCCGATCCGAAACGGCGGCCGGCCGCGGCCGGAGCATCGCCGTGGCGCCGCAGGCCTGCCCCAAGCGCCACGCGTGGATGAGCGGCCTCGCCGGCGCCGCAGGGACGATGTCGAGCCGCTTTTCCTACCTGATCCCGAAACTTGAAGCCGCACCCTTGCTCGAGACGCCGTTCCCGCATGTCGAGATCCAGGGATTCCTCGCCGCGCGGGATTTCGAGCAACTGGTCAATCACCCCCAGATCCGCCTGGGCCCGAAGCGGCGGACCGAGGCGCTGCTGACCGCGCTCGCGGCGTCCGGCTATGCGCCGATCGAATTTCCCGGGGCGATCACCTCCGCGGCGGATTATCTCGACTGGCTCGCCGGCCATTCGGACCGGCGGCCCCACGCCACCACCGAGGGCTTCGGCATGGTCTACCGGCTGCAGCGGCCGGAAGGCCTGATCGAGGAGCTGCAGGCCTTCCTCCACTCCGACGCGTTCACCAACTGCCTGACCAAAAAATTCGGCATCAGCCGGCCGGTCACCCCGGAGATCGGCGTCCAGAAATACCTCCACGGTTACGAAATCAGCCCCCATCCGGACATCAGGAGGAAGGCGCTGACGTTCATGCTAAACGCCAATAGCGAGCCCGGCTCGGAGACGGAGGAGATCCATACCCGATATCTCGTCCTCAAGGACAAGTGGCGGTTCATCGGCCGATTCTGGAAGCGCTATCCGCAGCTCGACCGGTCATGGCTGCCCTGGGACTGGTGCGAGACGTCGAAGGAGCAGAGATCCAACAACTCGATCGTCATCTTCTCGCCCGCCAATGACACGCTCCATGCGATCCGGGCCGATTACGATCACCTCGGCTTCCAGCGGACCCAGGTCTACGGCAATCTCTGGTATGGCGGCGACCATCCGCCGCTCTACGATTCGGCTCATTTCCGATGGCCGGCGCCGGTGCGGGAAGCCTTGGCCTGGCGGATGATCGCGGCGCAAAAGGCGCGGTCGACCGCGGCGTGCCGGCGCATGCGCGGCAGCCGTCTGGGGGAAAAGCTGCACGCCCTTCGGCGCGGGAGAGCCGCTCCGGATGGCTGATCCCGAGCCGGTGGTCATGCTCTGGGTGGGCGAGAAGCTGGGCCGCGTCGAGCGCGCCTGCATCCGCTCGATCCTCCGCTTCGGCCACCCTGTCATTCTCTATTGCTATGACGATGTCGCGGGCGTTCCGGACGGCGTCCGGGTCGAGGATGCCCGTATGATCCTGACCGAATCGGCGATCGTCCGGCATCAATCGGGCAGCCTCGCGCTCTTCGCCGACCGGTTCAGGTTCGAGCTGCTGCGTCTCGGGCGAGGGATCTGGGTCGATTGCGACGCCTATCTGCTCGCGCCGCTTCCCGCTTCGCCCTACGTCATGGGATTCGAGAGCCCGACGACGATCAACGTCGGCATCCTGCGGGTGCCGGCCGACTCCCCGATTCTCCCGCCGCTCCTCGCGCTCTTCGAGAACCGGACCATTCCCCCCTGGATTTCGGCCAAGGCGAAGCTCGCCGCCGCGATCCGGCGCATGCTCACCGGCACGCCGAACCTCTCGAAGATGCCCTGGGGAACGGCGGGTCCCACGGGCTTCACCCATCTCGCCAGGAAATTCGGGCTCGAAGGACAGGCGCTGGCGCCGGAGGTGCTCTATCCGGTGCACTGGTCGGATGCCGGCTGGATCCTCGATCCGGCGCGATCGCTCGAAGAGGTGACGACGCCCCGAACCGTGTCGCTTCACCTCTGGAACGCCGTCATTGCCGGCGTGAAGGACAAGCCCGCGCGGCGGGGCAGCTTCCTCGCGAGGCTGCAGGACGAAGGATCCTAGCCGCTCGTTCGCATCGTGAAGCCGAGGCGCGCCAAGGCCTGGGCGAGGCAGTGCGTCAGCGTGGTTTTGCCGGCCGTCCGTACCTGCGGCCGTCCGATCCGGTCGAGCAAAGCGAGGCTCAAGGCATCCGCGTCGATTTCGGCGATCGGAAAGGCCTCGACCTCGTGCTCCGCGGCCAGCGCCGCCACCTTGCCGCCGAACGTATAGTCGATGGCGACGGCCGGGACGCCGAGCCCGAGCGCAAAGACCAGCGCATGGTAGCGCATCGTCAGCGCCACGTCGGCGCTCCGGAATGCAGCCGTATAAGAAGAAGGCGTCCGCTCCAGGCCGGCGAAGCCGAAATCGAGCCTGCGCCGCACGTCCGGCGAAGCGCGTTCGAACAGGTCCCGGTAGAAGAAGCGATCGTCATGGCCGAAAGCATTGGTGTACATCGGCACCGGCACGATTTTCAGATCCGGTTGCCGGCCGACCAAGGCATCGAGCGCGGCGAGGATCGCGGCTTCATAGCGCGCGCCGGTGGCCGCCCCGCCGCTTTGGTCATAATCGGCGCCGGGAAATGCGCGGAGGCCGAGCAGCAGTCTCGGGCCGCCGTTGCGGAGCGGGGAGGCGGCCGGCGCCGGGGGGAGGGATTCGAGCCAGGCGAAAGCGGGGTCCTCGGCGACCAGATCGCCGGACGCGTCGATGCCGAGCGCCGCCGCCGCGGCGCGCGAGGCGCGGTCGCGATAGATGCGGACGTCCGCCAACCCGATCAGGCGGCGGAGATGGCGCCGCGAACCCGGAAAGCCGCCCAGCGGGCCGACGCCGCACGCCGCCATCAGGGTTGGAACCTCCGACCGCCGCGCCGCCCGGAACAGCGCTTCGACGGCGGCGAGATCGTCGCCGGCCATGATCGGCCCTCCTCCGAACATCACCAGATCGTGCAGCGGCGCCTCGGCAACCGCCTGGCTGAGCGGCATCACCCTGGCGCCGGCCAGCTCCGGCATCTGCCGCACCGTCTCGGTGCTGATCCACGGGTGGAGGGAAGCGATGCCGAGCTCGACGTCGCCAAGGAGCGACCGCAGCGTTCCGGCCAGGCCGGCGAGGATCGCCTTGTCGCCGAGCGTCTCGGTTCCGTACCAGCCGCCGATCAGAATCCGCACGGGTCGCGGGCGATGCCGGGGCGCGGGCCGCACGCGGCGCGCCTGCCATGCGCTCCCCAGCCGCCGCAGCTCGTAACGGATCGCGCGTCGGCCGCGCTGGACCCGGGGGGATCCCGACAGCCGCCGCAATGGCTGCGGGATTCTCCCGCCATGGCCCTTGTCGAGCCCGAGCCCCCGCAGCAACGGCTTCGGCAGAAGCAGCCATCGGTCGGGCGAGACTTGCGAGATCCGTTCGGCGAGGGTGCCGGCCGCGTCGGGCCAGGCCGGCCGCCCGTCCGCGAGCCGGGCCGCGCTTGCCAGATCGAGACGGCGCAGCCTTGCGTCGCCGCGGCGCGCGGCAATTCCCGGCAGGAAGGTCCGCAATTGATAAAGCTGCGCCTCGTCCAGCGCCGCCCCCGGATCGGGAAGGAAGATCGGCTCCACGCCGCTCGCGCGGCAGCGGTCCCAGGCGTCGAACATCGCCTCCAGGTTCGCGCCGTTCACCAGGTACAGCAGCGAGGCGGGAATCGGGGGCGCCAGGCGCAGGCAGAGCTCCAGGTCACGAAACGCCCGGTCGAAAGCCTCCGCCGCATCCGCGAAAACGGCCATCAGCGCGACGGGAGCGAAAGCCGGCCGCACCGCCTCGGCGATGCGCGCGGCAGCGATGGCGGGGTCGCCGATCCGGGCGACGATCGCCATCGCCTCCGCATTCGGATCCGCGAACGCCCCAAAATCGGGATCGCCGGCCCGCTGGAGCGCCGTCCCTTCGACCCATTCGATTTCGATCGGGAGACTTATCGTCACGGCCGGCGGCTTCGCTCCGCCCACCAGCAGCTGAACATGGCGATGGCGTAGAGCATGCGGCCGTGGTCGGCGCGGCCGCGGCGGTGCTCGGCGAGGAGGCGGGCGACGGCGTCGGGCTCGAGATAGCCGGCCCGGGCCGCGCCGCTGTCGTTCCAGATGGTCTCGGCGAAGGCGCCGAGGCCGCCGCGGAACCAGGTGCCGAGCGGCATCTGGAAGCCCTGCTTGGGACGCCGCATCACCGAGGCCGGCAGCCAGTCGGCAACGGCGCGGCGAAGCACGTATTTGCCGGTGCCGCCGTGGAGCTTCATGTCCAGCGGCAGGGTCAGCGACCAGTCGACCATGACATGGGAGAGGAAGGGGACTCGCGCCTCCAGCGAATGGGCCATGCTCGCCCGGTCGAGGCGCGGCAGCATCGCGGAGGGCAGGCTGACGGTGAGGTCGGCGAGCAGGAATTGCTCCAGCGGGTCCCTCACGGCCGGGTCGAACAGGCGGGAATATTCGCGTTCCTGTTCGGCGACCCCATGCCTTTCCTCCTGCTCGCGAAGGAAGGAAGGCGTGTAGAGGTGCCGGCGGAGCGCCGCGCTGCTGAGCTGGGTGCCGGCGAAGAATTGCTGATAGCCGTCCGGCAGCCGGGCATATTCGGCGGCGCGCCGGCCATGCCGGTGGAGGAGGCCCGCGACCGGCGCCAGCGCGCGGAGCAAAGGCCGCCAGCGGCGCAGGTTGCGGGCGTTGCGGTGGCGGTTGTAGCCGGCGAACAATTCGTCGCCGCCTTCGCCGCAGAGCACGACCTTCACATGCTCCGCGGCGAGCTTGGAGAGATACCAGGTCGGGATCGCCGCGTCGGGGGCGAAGGGCTCGTCATAGCAACGCTGGACGATCGGCAGGATCTCGGCGGCCTCCTCCAGTGCGACCGGCCGCACGACATGCTCGACGCCGAGATGGCGGGCGACTTCGGCGGCCGCCGCCGTCTCGTCGATGCGGGCGCCCGGATAGCCGATGGTGAAGGCCTTGATCGGCCGGTCGGAGACGCGGACCATCGCCGCCGTCACCGCCGAGGAATCGACGCCGCCGGAGAGGAAGGAGGCGACCGGCACGTCGGACAGCATGTGGCGACGGACCGCGCCGAGCAGCATCTCGCGCATCCGCTCGACCCAGTCCTGCTCCGAGACGCCCGGCTCGACGCGGAGGCGGGGACGCCAGAAGCAGCCGGTCTCCGCCGCGCCCTCCGGTCCGAGCTGGAGCCAATGGCCCGGCTCCAGCTGCCGCGCCTGGCGGTAGATGGAGCGCGGGCGGCGGACATGGCCGTAGCTGAAGAAATCATGCACCGCCCGGTCGTCGACGTCGAAGCGATGGTCGGGAAGCAGGGTGAGCGCCTTCAGCTCGGAGGCGAAGGAGAGGCCGTCCTTCTGCTCCGACAGATAGAGCGGCTTGATGCCGAGCGGATCCCGGGCGAGGGTGAGGCGGCGCTCCCGCCGGTCCCAGAGCGCGGCGGCGTACATGCCTTCGAGCATCGGCCAGGCGGAATTGCCGCGCAGGGCGAAGGCGGCGAGCACCGTCTCGGTGTCGCAATGGGTCGCGAAGCGCCAGCCCGCCGCCTCCAGCTCCGGCCGCAGCTCGAGATGATTGTAGATCTCGCCGTTGAAGACGATCGAGAAGCGGCCGTCCGGCGTCGTCATCGGCTGGTGGCCGTGGGCGACGTCCTGGATGCTGAGGCGGCGCATGCCAAAGCCGAAATCGCCGTCGATCAGCAATCCGCCCTCGTCGGGGCCGCGATGGAAGATGGCGGCGCACTGGGCCTCGATCGCGGCTTGCGGGACGGGCCTGCCGCCGCGCCGGTACCAGCCCGCCATCCCGCACATGTTCGTTCGTCTCCGCCGCCCGAGGAGCGGTGGCTTTAGAGATCATCGATCGCGCCGAAAAGCCGGGCCGGGCGCTTTACACTCTTGTCAGTAAGCCGTGGTCGGCGCATTCCTTCGGGCAAATGACCGGCCGCGCGGGGGCGGACCGGCAAGGGGAGGGGAAAATGATGAAATCGGCAACGAGGCTGCTTTGCGCGTCGGCCATGGCGTTCGGCGCGGCGTGCCTGGGCTCGACGCCCGCATCGGCGCAGACGGTGACGCGGATCGTCGCCTTCGGCGACAGCTATGCGGATACCGGCAATTTCTTCAGGCTGATCGGCATCGCGCCGCCCGCCGTCTATGCCAATGGCCGCTTCTCGAACGGCACCAATTTCGTCGACACGATGTCGCAGATCCTGGGCGTTCGCGACGACAATTTCGCGATCGGCGGCGCCTTCACCGGCAACGGCAACATCAACGGCGTGGGTGGCGGCTTCATCACCGAATATCAGTCCTTCCTCGCCGGCGGCGGCCCCGCCACCTTCCCGCGGGTGAGCGGCCGCTTCAATCCGAACGATCTGCTCGTCATCTCGATCGGCGGCAACGACGCGCGCGCCTATGAACGCAGCCTCGGCCTGGCCCCGACCAGCGCCCAGCTCGCCGGCCTCACCGCCGGCGCGCCGGCCCAGGCGCAGCTCAGGGTCGGCGAAGCCACTGCTGGCCTCACCGCTTTGGTGAATGCCGGCGCGCAATATCACCAATCTGGCCGGCGACGTCGGCCGGCTGCCGGAGGTGCAGGGCCTCGCCGTCGCCCAGGTGGGGAGCCTCTATTCGACCAGTTTCAACACCGGGATGCAGGCCTCGCTCGCCAATTTCGCGAATCAGGGCGTGATCGTGAACTATCTCGATCTGAACAGGATCGGCGACGTGGTCGGCGCCAACCTCTCCGCTTTCGGGCTGCAGAGCGCCGGCGCGTGCCCGGTCGCCTGCGTCACCACCAATCCCGAGCTGCTCGACAAATATCTGTTCTACGTCGACCAGCTCCACCTCACCTCGGCGGGCTTCGCCATCGTCGGCCGCTATGCGGTCCGCCAGCTCGAGGCGCCGCTCCACTTCCAGGCGCAGACCGAGGCCGGGCTGCAGGCGGCGGGCTCGTTCGGCTCGACCCTGTCCGGGCGGCTCGACGTCTCGGGGCCGCGCGGCGGCGCCCATGACGGCATCGGCTTCTACGTCCTCGGCCACGCCGCCGGCCGCGATTATGCGCGCAGCCTCACCAGCCTGCCCTACAAGGTCGATACGGTGGGCGCGACGGCTGGGGTGGAATATGACGGATCGGGCGCGGTGCTCGGCCTCGCGGTCGATTATTCGCGGCCGAAGGCGGAGATGGTGACCGCGACCGGCAACCTCAGCGCCCATGCCTGGCAGGTCGGCGCCTATGGCGGCTGGTCGGGCGGCGGCGCCTTCGTCCAGGCTTATGCCGGCTATGGCTGGCTGCGCTACCGGATCAATCGCAGCGCGGTGATCGACACCATCCATTCGACGCCGAGCGGCACCACGGCCGCCGCCGGCGGCAAGGCCGGCTTCCTCGTCGGCATGGGCGGCCTGCGCATCGGCCCGGTCGTCGCGGTCGATTATGCGCGGGCGAAGATCGACTCCTATACCGAGACCGGCGATCCGGTGCTGACGCTGAACGTCGGCGCGCAAAAGGCGGATTCGCTGCTTGGCAGCGCCGGCGTCGAGCTGCGCGGCAGCTTCAACTCGGGCGGCCTCGCCATCAGCCCCTATGCGGCGGTGACGGCGGAGCGGGAGCTGCAGGGCGACGGCCGCATCGTCCGTTATGCCGAGACCGCGGCGCCGACCATCGTCAACAGCTTCGTCGAGCCGCGCCGGTCGCACGACACCCATGGCCGCGTCACCGCCGGCGCCAGCCTCGCGCTGGGCGGCGCACTGTCGCTCCAGATCCAGGGCAGCTCCGCGTTCAGCCGCAAGGGCGGCAACGACAAAGGCGGCTTCGTCGGCCTGAAAATGGGGTTCTAGGTCACCGGTCGATCAAGTTTTTGAACGTCATCCCGGACTTGATCCGGGATCCATCTTCTTGAGATCACGGTGCCCGAAGAAGGTGGATGCCGGATCAAGTCCGGCATGACGGGTCTGAATCCGATGCGCCGCTTGATCCCCCGGGCGCGGACGCCCACATGGGATCCATGCTGATCCAGACCGAAACCACGCCCAATCCCTCGACGCTGAAATTCCTGCCCGGCCAGCGGGTGATGGAGGCGGGGACGCGCGATTTCGCCACGCCGGAGGAGGCGGAAGCCTCGCCGCTCGCCGAAGCGATCTTCTCGACCGGCGACGTCGACGGCGTCTTTTTCGGCCGCGACTTCATCTCCGTGACGGCGACGCCGGGCGCCGAGTGGAAGGACCTGAAGCCGCAGGTGCTGAGCGTGCTGCTCGACCATTTCTCGAGCGCCGCGCCTCTGTTCCGGGCCGGGCGGGCCGACGACATCCTCGTCGATGCGGAGGCGGGGCTCGACGACGATCCCGCCGATGCCGATATCGTCGCCCAGATCCGCGAGCTGATCGAGACGCGGGTGCGGCCGGCGGTCGCCCAGGACGGCGGCGACATCGTCTATCGCGGCTTCCGCGGCGGCAAGGTCTTCCTCGCCATGCACGGCGCCTGCTCGGGCTGCCCCTCCTCGACCGCGACGCTGAAGCAGGGGATCGAGTCGCTGCTCAAACATTATGTCCCCGAGGTCGAGGCGGTCGAAGCTGTTTAGCTTGCCGCGCGCGGGGCCATGACGCGTGTCTCCGAGTCTTCGGCGCGGCGGCCTGAAGCCGGCCCGCTCCCCCTCCCAGCCTCCCACCAGGATACAATGTCGGGAGGTTGGGAGGGGGAGCGGGCTGGTGCCGACTCCGCGTACCATCGCTCTCGTCCGCTATCGACTTCGAGCGAGCGGCTCATCTAGGAGCCCTTCATGGAGCTCGTCATCGAGACCGCGTCCGCGGCCTGCTCGGCAGCCTTGATCGAGGGCGGCGCGCTGATCGAGGAGCGCCATGAGATCGTCGGCCGCGGCCATGCCGAGCGGCTGCTGCTCCTGGTCGAAGAGCTGCTGCGGGGAAGGCGGCCCGACGCCATCCTCGTCGATCTCGGCCCGGGCAGCTTCACCGGCCTCCGCGTCGGCCTCGCCGCGGCGCAGGGGCTCCGGATCGGCTGGGGGGTGAAGCTGCACGGCTTTTCCTCGACCGCGATCCTCGCCGTCCAGGCCGGCGCGCGGGACTCGGCGATTGCCATATCGGCCGGACACGGGCAGCTGTTCGTGCAAAGTTTCGGCCATGATCCGCTCGCGCCCCTCGACCCGCTTCGCTCGCTCCCGCCGGAAGAGGCGGCGCGGGTGATTCGCGCCGGCCTGGTCCTCGGCTCCGGCGCGGCGGCCCTGGTCGCGGCGCGCGGCGGCGGCGAAGCGGTCGACGCGCTGCCGCGCGCCGCCGATGCGCGCTTCCTGCCCGAACCCCTGCGCGCCCTCCCGCCGCGGCCGATCTACGGCCGCGCCCCCGATGCGAAGCCCCCCAAAGCGAAGCCAGAGGCGTGAGCGGCTCCTGCATCATCCTGGAAGCCGGCGGCGCCGCCGATCTGGCGGCGGTGATGCGGGTGATGGAGGACAGCTTCGATCCCGCTTTTGGCGAGGGCTGGACGGCGCCCCAATGCGCCGGCCTGCTGCCGATGTCCGGCGTCTGGCTCATCCTGGCCTGGGACGGCGGGGCGGTGGCGGGCTTTGCCTTGTCGCGGGTGACGGCCGGGGAAGCGGAGCTCCTCCTTCTCGCCGTCGGCCGCGAGCGGCAAAGAAGCGGCATCGGCGAGTTGCTGCTCAATCGCTTCATCGAAGACGCGCTGCACCGCGGCGCACATCGGCTTCACCTGGAGGTACGGGACGGGAACCCGGCCGTAAGGCTTTATAAGCGCGCGGGCTTTTCGCAGGTCGGTCGCCGCAGGAATTATTATAGCGGCCGGAATGGTGAGCTTTTCGACGCGTTGACCTTGGCGAAGACTTTCAGTGATTGAGAAAAGAGTGACGTCACTGACAATTCCCTCTTGTAAAAACCCCCAAAACGGATCATTTGCCGGCGCAGGGGGAATGGCATTTCCGCCGTGGCAACAAATGGCAGGCTTTAGAATGGCTGAGAACAACGAACTCAACGAAACCTTGATCACCCTCACCGCCGATATCGTCTCGGCTCATGTCAGCAACAACAGCGTCGCGGTCAACGATCTGCCGCAGCTGATCCAGAACGTGCATAGCGCGCTGACTGGCCTTGGTGCCCGGCAGGAAGAAGCGCCGGTCCGGCCCGAGCCGAAAGTCTCGATCCGCTCGTCGATCAAGCCCGATTACATCGTCTGCCTTGAGGACGGGAAGAAGCTGAAGATGCTGAAGCGGCATCTGATGACCCATTATCAGATGACCCCCGATCAATATCGGCAGAAGTGGGGCCTCAATGCCGATTATCCGATGGTCGCGCCCAATTATGCCGAGCAGAGGCGGACATTGGCCAAGAAGATCGGCCTCGGCACCAAGCGCCGCCGCGCCGGCCGCGCGCCGAAATAAGTTCCAGGGCCGGGGTGCCGGGATCGACCCTGGTGCTCCGGCCCGTCTTTACCGCGGCGGCGTTTCGGCTGTACGAGTCGTGACATGAGCCGCAGGATCGACATTGAGGCCCTGTGCGCGGAAAAGGGCCTGCGCATCACCGAGCAAAGGCGGGTGATCGCCCGGGTCCTCTCCGAGTCCGAGGATCATCCGGACGTCGAGGCCCTGCACGCCCGCGCCGCCGCGATCGACAGCGGCATCTCCATCGCCACCGTCTATCGCACCGTCCGCCTGTTCGAGGAGGCCGGCATCCTCGAGCGCCATGATTTCGGCGACGGCCGCTCCCGCTACGAAGCGGCGCCTGAATCCCATCATGATCATCTGATCGACGTCGAGACCGGCAAGGTGATCGAGTTCGCCGACGACGAGCTGGAGGCGCTGCAGAAGAAGATCGCCGAACGGCTCGGCTTCCGCCTCGTCGATCATCGCATGGAGCTTTACGGGGTGGCGCTCGGCAGGAAGAATTGAAGGTGGGCGCGATCCGTTTCTGGTCCCGCGCGGCGGGCATCGCCGGCGCTCTGCTGGTCTGCGTCCCGCTCCACTATCTCTGGAGCCTGTTCGGCGCCTCGCCCTGGCCGCGTTATTACCTGCGCTGGGTCGGCTGGTCCGCGGGGGTCAGGATCCGCACCGTCGGCGCGCCGCTGAAGCGCGACGTCCTCTTCGTCTCGAACCATACCAGCTGGCTCGACATCATGATCCTCGCCGGCACCACCGGCACCGCCTTCGTCGCCAAGGACGACGTCGCGCGCTGGCCGGTCGCCGGCTGGCTGGCGAAGCTCAACCGCACCGTGTTCGTCGCGCGGGCGCAGCGCAGCGCGGTCAGGGATCAGGCGGACGCGCTGCGCAGCGCGCTCGCCTCCGGCCGGCCCGTCGCCTTGTTCCCCGAAGGGACCACCGATGGCGGCCACGACGTGCTGCCGTTCCGCGCCAGCCTGCTCGCCGCCTTGTTCCCGCCGCTGCCGCACCTGCGCGTCCAGCCGGTGGCGATCGCCTATGGCGACCTTGCCCGCGACATCGCCTGGATCGGCGAGGAAGGCGCCGCGGACAATGCGCGGCGGCTGCTGTCGCGGCCGGGCACCATCCCCGTCGCGGTCCATTTCCTCGCGCCGGTCGATCCGGTGCAGGCGGGCGACCGCAAGGTGCTGGCCGAGCAGGCGCGGGCCGAGATCCTGGAGGCGCTGCAGGTCCCGGAGCCGGGGTTTCGAAGCCCCGGGGGATCGCCTATAGCCGCGCGATGACCAGGCCAGCGCCCAAGACCTTCCAGATCAAGTCGTTCGGATGCCAGATGAACGTCTATGACGGCGACCGCATGGCCGAGCTGCTCGAGGCGGAGGGGCTGGAGGCCGCCGGCGCGGGCGCGGCCGATCTCGTCGTGCTCAATACCTGCCACATTCGCGAGAAAGCCGCCGACAAGGTCTATTCCGAGATCGGCCGCTTGAAGCGCGACGACGGATCGCGGCCGATGATCGCCGTCGCCGGCTGCGTCGCCCAGGCCGAGGGCGCGGAAATCCCCCGGCGGGCGCCGTCCGTGGACGTGGTCGTCGGCCCTCAGGCCTATCACCGGCTGCCGGAGCTGATCGGCCGGTCGCTTCGGGGCTTGACGGCGGTCGACACCGACATGCCGCTCCAGTCCAAGTTCGGCGCCCTGCCAGGGCGGCGGCTTCAGGGGCCGAGTGCCTTCCTCACCGTCCAGGAAGGCTGCGACAAATTCTGCACCTATTGCGTCGTCCCTTATACCCGCGGCGCCGAGATTTCGCGGCCCTGGGCGGCGGTGATGGACGAGGCGCGGGCGCTGATCGGCGCCGGCGCGCGCGAGATCGTCCTGCTCGGCCAGAACGTCAACGCCTGGGAGAGCGCGGACGAAGCCGGGCGCCGCCAGGGCCTGGACGGGCTGATCCGCGCCCTCGACCGGCTGCCGGGGCTGGAGCGGATCCGCTACACGACCAGCCATCCCAACGACATGAGAGAGGGGCTGATCCGTGCCCATGATGAGGTGGAAAAGCTGATGCCTTATCTCCACCTCCCGGTCCAATCGGGAAGCGACCGGGTGCTGAAGGCGATGAACCGCAGCCACAGCGCCGATTCCTATCTCGCGATCGTCGAGCGGGCGCGGGCGGCGCGGCCGGACATCGCCATTTCCGGCGATTTCATCGTCGGATTCCCGGGCGAGAGCGAGGCGGAGTTCGAGGCGACGCTGAAAATCGTCGAGACGGTGAACTACGCGCAGGCTTACTCGTTCAAATATTCTCCCCGACCCGGGACCCCCGCCGCCGACATGGATGACCAGGTGCCGCCGCAGGTGAAGGACGAAAGGCTGCAGAGGCTGCAGGCGCTGCTCAACGCGCAGCAGCTCGCCTTCAACCGCGCCACGCTCGGCCGGCGGACCAGCCTGCTGCTCGAGCGGTCGGGGAAGCGACCCGGACAGCGAATCGGCAAATCGCCCTGGCTGCAATCGGTCCATGTCGAGACGGAAGCCGCGATCGGCGACCTCGTCGAGGTCGAGATCGTCAGCGCCGGGCCGAACAGCCTCGGCGGCGCGGCGTCGATGCAGGCGGCCGCCTGATGGCGCAGAAGAAAGCCGCCGCCGAAGCCGCCGAAGCGGCCGCGCCCCGCGCCCGGCTGGAGGTCGAGTTCGAGCAGCCGCATCTGCTCGGGCCCCTGTTCGGCGAGTTCGACCGCAACCTCGTGGCGATCGAGGACCGGCTCGGCGTCTACATCGCCGCCCGCGGCTCGCGCGTGCAGATCGAGGGCGAGCCCGAGGCGGCGGCGCGGGCGCGCGACGTCCTGGTCGGCCTCTACAACCGGCTCGACGAGGGCCATGACATCGATGCCGGCATGGTCGACGCGGTCATCGCCATGTCGGGCCAGCCGACGCTGGAGGGGATCATCTCGCCCGAAGTGGCCGAGGCGCCCAAGGTGATGATCCGGACGCGCAAGAAGACGATCGTGCCGCGCTCGAAGATGCAGGCCGTCTACATGGAGGCGCTGGGGCGCGACGACCTCATCTTCGCGCTCGGCCCGGCCGGCACCGGCAAGACCTATCTCGCCGTCGCCCAGGCGGTGCAGCAGCTGATCGGCGGCTCGGTCGACCGGCTGATCCTGTCCCGTCCGGCGGTCGAGGCGGGCGAGCGGCTCGGCTTCCTCCCCGGCGACATGAAGGAGAAGGTCGATCCCTATCTCCGCCCGCTCTACGACGCGCTCTACGACATGCTGCCGGCCGAGCAGGTCGAGCGCCGCATCGCCTCGGGCGAGATCGAGATCGCGCCGATCGCCTTCATGCGCGGCCGTACCCTCGCCGACGCCTTCATCATCCTCGACGAGGCGCAGAACACCACCCCGGCGCAGATGAAGATGTTCCTCACCCGCTTCGGCATGCGCAGCCGGATGGTGGTGTGCGGCGATCCGCTCCAGGTCGACCTGCCCAACCCCGGCGCCTCCGGCCTCGCCGACGCGGTGTCGAAGCTCGAAAACATCCCGAGGATCGCGATGATCCGCTTCGGCGTCGGCGACGTCGTCCGCCACCCGCTCGTCGGGCGGATCGTCGATGCCTATGAGGGCCCGGGACGATGACCGTGGGGCGGATCGGATGATCCGGGTCGAATCCGACGCTTCGGGAGATTGGGACAGTCGCACCGCCTGGCCCGAGCTCGCGGCGGAGGCCGTGCCCGCCGCCGTCGCCGCCAGCTGCCACCGCGGCCTGATCGACAGCGGCCTCTGCGTCGAGATCTCGGTCAAGTTCACCGACGACAATGAGGTGCGGGCGCTGAACGCCGGCTATCGCGGCAAGGACCGGCCGACCAACGTCCTCTCCTTCCCGATGTTCGAGGCGGAGCTGCTCGACAGCCTGGTCATGGCCGATGGCGGCGAGGTCCTGCTCGGCGACATCGTCCTCGCCGGGGGCGTCTGCACCCGCGAGGCGGAGGAGAAGCAAATATCGGTCCGCGACCATGCCGCGCATCTGGTGGTGCACGGCGCCCTCCATCTGCTAGGATATGACCACGAGCAGGGGGAAGCGGAGGCCGACAGGATGGAGGGGGTGGAGCGCGAGGCGCTGGCGGCGATCGGCATTGCCGATCCCTATCCCGCGGAGGCCGGATCCTAGCCGATGCCCGACGATTCCAGCCGAAGTCCCGACGCCGCGCAGCCCAGCTTCTGGCGGGGGCTGCGCACTTTCCTGTTCGGCGACGACGGCGACACGACCCTCCGCGAGGAGATCGAGGAGGTCATCGAAAGCCACGAGGGCGAGGTGCCGGCGGTCGGCGACCTGTCGCCGGTCGAGCGGCAGATGCTGCGCAACCTGCTCCATTTCGGCGAGAGCAACGTCGCCGACATCTCGGTCCGCCGCGGCGACATCATCGCCGTCCCCAGCAATATCAGCTTCGCGGGCCTCGTCGCCGCCTTCGCCGAGGCCGGCCACAGCCGGCTGCCGGTCTATGAGGAGAGCCTCGACCAGGTGATCGGCATGGTCCACATCAAGGACGTCTTCACCCTCCAGGTGACGGGCGCCGAGCCGCCCGCCGATATCGCCGCCCTGCTCCGCAAGCCGCTCTATGTCCCCGAATCGATGGGCGTGCTCGACCTGCTCGCGCGGATGCGGGCGGAGCGGGTCCACCTCGCCATCGTCGTCGACGAGTTCGGCGGCACCGAAGGCCTCGTCACCATCGAGGACGTGGTCGAGGAGATCGTCGGCGAGATCGAGGACGAGCATGACGAGGAGGTGCCCGGCATGCTGATCGCGCTCGAGGACGGCATCTGGGACGCGGACGCCCGCGCCGAGCTGGACGAGATCGGCGAGACGATCGATGCGCGCCTCGCCGTGGTCGACGAGGATGTCGACACGATCGGCGGCCTCGCCACCCTGCTCGCCGGCCACGTCCCGCAGCAGGGCGAGATCGTCCATCATCCGTCCGGCTGGCGGCTCGAAGTGACCGACAGCGACACCCGCCGCGTCAGCCGCCTCCGCCTCCACGCGCCCGCAGAGACGGCGCTTTCGGAATAGACTGAATCGGCATTCAACGTTCGGCTCTCCGGCCGGCAGGCGCCGTTAGTCCTCCCTGTCCGCGAAGCATGAGCAGGTCGCCACGTCCCCCGGACGTGGCTGCGGAGTGCGGGGCACTCCGCACCTGCTCATGGGGAGGGGGACCACCCGAAGGGTGGTGGAGGGGCTTTTC
>JAXDOV010000055.1:0-22752 GCA_034668705.1 Sphingomonadales bacterium | reverse complement strand
TCGCCGCGTTCGGCGCCACCAGCATCAGCACGTTCAGCGTCAGATTGTCGCGGATGATCGCCAGGGTCAGCAGCTCGAAGCCGATCGCCAGCGCGACCGTCGCCCAGACCGGCAGGCGGCGGGCGAGGGCGAAGCCGAGCAGCATGAACGAGATGTCCGAGAGCGAGTTGATGACGCTGTCGCCGGTATAACCGAGCGCCGCCGTCTCGTGACGATAGCGGTCGATGATGAGCGGACTGTTCTCGAGCAGCTCCCATGAGGCTTCGATCAGGATCGCCGCGATCAGCCGGTCGCCCGGCGGGTTCCGGCGCAGCACCAGCCAGCCCAGGAAATAGAAGAGGAAGCCGTGGATGATGTGGCTCGGCGTGTACCAGTCGGCGATATGCTGGCTGTTGTCGGGGCCCTGGACGGTCCCGACCCAGAGCTTCACCGCGCCGCAGGTGCAGATGGGCGGCCGCCCCATCCACAGCAGGATCGCCGCGGCGACGGCCATCAGGCCGAAGGCGACGTACCAGTAGCGGCGGGGGATGAGGGGGGCGGTCATGCCCCGGCCATCTCCAGGAGCGTCGTCACGGTGCGCCAGTTGCGGGCGGTGACGTGCGAGCCGGCGGCGCGGTCGATCAGCGACGGCGTCAGCTTCGAGGTCCCGACGCCCTCGGGATAATGGAACCAGAGCGCCTCGCCGACCGCCTCGACCCGCTCGCCCGCCGCCGCTTTGGCGGCGATCGCAGCGGCCGCGCCGGGCGCGAGCCTGCGCTGAGCGAGGCCGAGCAGGACGCGGTTCGGCTCCTTTTCCGCCGCGTCCGCGAACGGATTGCCGGCGGCGATCGCACGCCATTCCCCGGCGGTGCGGACGATCACCGGCACATCCAATCCGAATTTCTCCTCGATCGCGCTTTCCAGCGCGGTCTCGAGCGCCGCGCTTTTCCCCTTCGCCTCGAAGACGATATTGCCGCTCTGGATATAGGTTGCGGCCCCTTCCCAGCCGAGCGCGCCGCACAGGGCCTTCAGCTCCGCCATCGGCAGCTTGCGGCCGCCGACATTGACGGCGCGGAGGAGGGCGACGAATTTGGCCATTCCCTACGGATGCTTGACGCGCGGGCGGCTGGCAAGCCAGTAGCGCACATGGAAATCGCAAGCGCGTTCAAGCGGCGGGGGCTGCTCTTCGTCCTGTCCAGCCCCAGCGGCGCCGGCAAGTCGACGATCGCGCGCATGCTGCTCGAGAATGACGACGGGGTCGCCATGTCGGTCTCGGCGACGACGCGGCCGATCCGGCCGGGCGAGGTCGACGGGCGCGATTATCATTTCGTCACCGACGGCGCGTTCGACGCGATGGTCGCCGCCGGCGAATTCCTCGAATGGGCCTATGTGTTCGGCCATCGCTACGGGACGCTCAAGAACGAGGTGGTGAAGACGATCGAGGGGGGCCGCGACGTCCTCCTCGACATCGACTGGCAGGGAACGCAGCAGCTCAAGCAGGTCGATCCCGACATCGTCCGGGTCTTCATCCTGCCGCCGTCCATGGCCGAGCTCGAGCGGCGCCTGCGCGCCCGCGGCACCGACAGCGAAGAGGTGATCGGCCAGCGCATGGACCGCGCCGCGGCCGAGATCAGCCACTGGGCCGAATATGATTATGTGCTGATCAACAACGACGCGGAGAAGTGCCGCGAGCTGGTCCACAACATCCTCAAGGCGGAGCGGCTGAAGGCGACGCGGCGCGTCTTCCTCCACGATTTCGTGCGCGAGCTGATCCGCTGATTTCCGCTCCCGCGACTTTTGGGTTACATTCTCCTCGTCAATAGGGGGAAAAGATCATGGCACGCACCTTCATCGGCGGCCTCGTCGGCGGCATCATCCTGTTCGTTCTCGGCTATGTCTTCTGGGCGACCCCGCTCGGCGACATCCCCTATAAATATGCTGGCGACGCCCAGAATGCGGCGGTGCAGACGGCGCTGGCGCAGAATCTGACCGCCACCGGGACCGGCACCTACATCATCCCCGCGCATCACAGCGCCGGCGGTGCCGTGCTCTACGCCAAGGGGCCGATCGCCACCGTCTATTTCAACACCGCCGGCTTCTCGCCCGACGACATGTCGATGATCCTGCCGGGCTTCATCATGGCGATCGTCGCGGGCCTGCTCATGGCCTTCGGCCTCGCCGCCGTCGGCGGGGGCGGCCGCAGCTTCGCCAACCTCGCGCGGCTGGTCGTGCTCTACTCGCTGGGTTTCACGATCTGGGAATTCCTGGCGACGCCGATCTTCAACCATTTCGGCTGGGGCTATTGGATCTACGCGTTCGTCGCCGAATCGGTGTCGCTGATCGTCGCCGGTCTCGTCGTCGCGCGCTGGTTCATGCCCCATGGCCGTCCGGCCGCAGCGGCAGCCGCACCGCCATATGAGGCGCCGATAGAAGGGTGAGGAAGCGGTAGGCCGCCTCGAAGTCCCGCCGGCGCGCCGCCAGCGCCTGCGCGGCGAGCGGGTCCTCGCCCCAATGCTCGGCCTGCCAGGCCTCGTCGACCCGGGCCGCGGCCCAGGCTTCCTCGAGCCCGATCTCGCCTTCCGCGAGGGCGAGGGCGACGACCAGCGAGCCCGAGACGGTGACGAGGGGCGACAGAGCGGCGAGGCGGAAGGCGTCGCGGACGGCGACGGCGCGGCCGAGGCGCTCGACCGTCTCGGCCGGCTGCGGCCGGTGCATCACCCCCGCCACGATCTCGAAATCGACGTCGTAGCGCCGCCGCGCCCAGGCGAGCAGCTTGCCCCATTTCTCCTCCTGCCGCCGGACCAGGGGCTCGGGTCCTTCCGAGCGGTAGCAGAGCAGGTC
The DNA here is from genome assembly GCA_034668705.1 of Sphingomonadales bacterium. Classification (GTDB taxonomy): domain Bacteria; phylum Pseudomonadota; class Alphaproteobacteria; order Sphingomonadales; family Sphingomonadaceae; genus Allosphingosinicella. The sequence goes on along the minus strand of JAXDOV010000055.1, from coordinate 19,932 downwards.
GCTCTCGCCATAAGCGGCGAGGCCGCGCGCAAAGGCTCCGGGATCGGGCGCGACCCGGTCGATCGCGGCATTGGCGAGGCCGGTCAGCTGCATCGACAGCGGGTCGATCTCCTCCCCCTGCGCATTCCATTCGGCGGCGATCGCCTCGGCCAGCGCCGCGGTCGGCACCGCCAGCAACCGGCGCGCCGGCGTCTTCACCGGCCGCCCGTCGAGGAGGATGCCGACGCCCCCTTCGCCGGGGACGGCGGCCGCTTCCCGGTAGAAACGCTTCAACGCCCGTCCTGACGCTTCCAGTGCCGGGAGAGCCATTTCGGGCCCCAGAAGCTGACGACGACGCCGGCCAGCGCCAGCGGCAGGCCGATGACGATCGAGCCTCCGGGCACCAGCAGGTTCGTGTACCAGATCGCCAAAGCGAGCATCACGACGGCGGTGGCGCCGATCCTGACCAGGTTCACGATGATGAAGCGGTTGCGCCAGAGGTCGTCATTGTCCTGCGGAGTCATGCGAAGGCCCTCACCAATTCTGCGATTTCGGAAGGGTGCGCGGCCACGTAATCCGCGCCGGCGGCAAGAAGTTCCTGTTCGTCGTGATAACCCCAGGCGACGCCGATCGCGCGCACGCCGGCGGCTTTCGCCATCGCCATGTCGTAGCTGGTGTCGCCGATCATCATGCTGCGCTCCGGCGCCGCCTCCGCTTCGGCGAGCGCCTGCGCGACCATCGACGGGTGCGGCTTGGACGGATGCCGGTCCGCGGTCTGCAGCGAGACGAAGCGGCGGGAGAGGCCGTGGCGGTCGAGGCACAAAGCGAGGCCGCGGTCGGACTTGCCGGTGGCGATAGCGAGCCGCCAGCCGCCGGCCTCGAGCGTGTCGAGCAGGTCGGCGATGCCGTCGTAGAGCGGCTCCTCGACGAGGCCGCGGCCGCGCAGGGCCTGGAAGACGATCTTGTAATCCTCGGCCAGCGCGGCGTGCCGGTCAGGTCCGGCCTCGGGCAGCATCGCCCGCATCGCTTCGACCAGGCTGAGGCCGACCACCCGGCGGATGCGCTCGCGCGGCGGCGCCTGGAGGCCGGCACCGACGAAGCATTCCTCCATGGCGAGGCAGATATTCGCCTGGCTGTCGACGAGCGTGCCGTCGCAATCGAAGATGGCAAGCCGGTTCACGCTCAGTCCTCCCTGTCGCGCAGCGACGGGGAGGGGGACCGAACGAAGTTCGGTGGAGGGGCATGCGGCGTGTTTGCCCCTCCACCACCCTTCGGGTGGTCCCCCTCCCCACGGCCTGTGGCCGCAGGGAGGACTGGGGCCATGACCGCCGCCATCGCCGTCTCGCCTTGCGCCTCCAACGCCTCGGCGATCCGCGCGCGCACCTCCGGCGGCTTGTCCTGGTCGACCTTGGCGGTGCCCCGCCAGGCGGCGATCGCCATCTCGAAGCCGGCGATCGCCCTGGCCAGCCCGTCGAAACGGCCCTCGCTCATCCTGTCCCGAGTCCAGGCGGGCTTCGGCGCCAGCCGCGCCTCCTGCGCCGCCGACATGTCGTCGAGCAGGCGGACCAAAGCCTCCCGGTCCAGCGGCCGCACCTTTCCTTCCAGCTCGACGGCGACGTAATTCCAGGTCGGCACCCGGTCTTCGAGCCCGTACCAGTCGGGACTGACATAAGCATGCGGGCCGTTGGCGACGAACAGGGCGGCCGCGCCTTCGACCAGCGCCGCATGGACCGCATTGCCGCGCGAGACGTGGAAGCGCAGCCGATCGCCGTCGATCAGCACCGGCACGTGCACGGCACGCAATCCCGCCGCCGTCGGCACGAACAGGATGCCGAAGCCGAGGTCGCGCACCAGAGCCGCCAGAGCTTCGCGGTCGCCGATGTGGAATTTGGGATTGGGGTGCATCAGCCGCGGCCCCGGCTGCGGCGCTCGCCGCGCCGCTGCTTGCGGCGGTCGCGCGCCGCGGCGGTGGCGGCGCGGCGCTTGCCCTCGGGAGTCTCGGACGGCTTGATCTCGTCGAGCGGCAGGTCGCCCGCCGCCATTTCGAAGCCGAGGCCGGCCAAAGTCTCGGCGAAATGGGGCGGAAGCTCGGCGCTCTGGTCGAGGCGGCCGCCATCGGGATGGTCGATGCGCAGGCGCCGGGCGTGGAGGTGGAGCTTGCGGCTGATCGACCCGGTAAGGAACGCCTCCTGCCCGCCATATTTGCCGTCGCCGACGATCGGATGGCCGATCGCCGCCATATGGACCCGGAGCTGGTGGGTGCGGCCGGTCAGCGGCTGCAGCTCCACCCAGGCGGCGCGACTGCCCGCCCGTTCGATCAGCCGGTAGCGGGTCTTCGCCGGCAATCCCTCCTCCTCGTCGACATGCATCTTCTCGCCGCCGGTGCCGGGCTGCTTGGCGAGCGGCAGGTCGATGAAGCCGTCCTTGATCGCCGGCACGCCGACCACCATCGCCCAATAGACCTTGCGCGCCGTCCGGCCGGAAAAGGCCCTGGAGAAGAAAGCGGCGGCGCGGGCGGTGCGGGCGAGCAGCAGGACTCCCGACGTGTCCTTGTCGAGCCGGTGGACGAGCTTGGGGCGATGCCCCTCCTCGTCGGCGAGGCCGTCGAGCAGGCCGTCGAGATGGGTGCGGGTCTTGGTGCCGCCCTGGGTGGCGAGGCCCGGCGGCTTGTTGACCACGATCGCCTGCGGATCGCGGTGGATGACGATCTCGTTGACGAAGGCGATCTCGTCGTCGCTGAGCTTCGGCCGCTCCAGCCTCGGCTTCGGGTTGGCGGGGGGCTCGGCCGGCGGCACCCGGATCTGCTGCCCGGCCTCCAGCCGGTCGCCGGGCGCGGCGCGCTTGCCGTCGACGCGCAGCTGGCCGGTGCGCGCCCAGCGGGAGACGATGTTGAAGCTGGCGTCGGGCAAATGCCGCTTGAACCAGCGGTCGAGGCGGATGCCGTCGTCGTCCGGCGCGACGATGAACTGGCGGACCTGGGTCTCGCTCATGAAACCGCCCGCGCCAGGCCCCAGCCGGCGACGAAGAGGAGGAGCGCGCCGAGCACCGACGCCAGAGCATAGCCGGCGGCAAGGCCCGGCTGGCCGCGCTGGATCATGAAGAACAGGTCGAAGCTGAAGGCCGAGAAGGTGGTGAAGCCGCCGAGCACCCCGACGCCGAGCAGCAGCCAGGCGGGGCGGCCGACCATGCCGATACCGGCGCCAATACCGGCGCCAATACCGGAGAGAGTGCCGGCGAGCAGACCCATCAGCAGTCCGCCGATCAGGTTCACCGCCAGCGTCCCCCAGGGAAAATCGGGGCCGAGCTGGCGCAGGGTCAGCCGGCCGACCTCATAGCGGAGGCCGGCGCCGGCGGCGCCGCCGAGCATGACGAGAAGGAGGTTGGGCATCGGCGGCGATGTAGCCGCGCCGGCGCGGCCGCGCCAGCCTTCGAGCCTCGGTCTAGTTGGCGACGATCAGCGACACGTCGGTGCCGCCGTCGCGGGGGGTGGCGATCAGATAGAAGGCGCGGTCGCCTTTGGTGCCGGCGAGGATCTGGTCGCCGTCCCTGGTGCGGCGGCCGGAATCGTAGCCGGCGCGGCCGGCCTGATCCTGGTACCAGCCGACCACCCGCTCCCAGGGATCGGCCGTGGCGAGGCCGATCGCGCGCAGCCGGCAGGGCGCAGTGTCGGTGCCGGCCGCCTCGGTGAGGCGGGCGCCGGGATAGAGCGGGAATTCGGGCGGCAGCCGCTGCGCCCAGCCGAGATCGTTCCGGAGCGGCGCGGCGGCGCAGGGCGGCGCGCCGGCCTTGCCCGCATCGGGTGGATATTGCGCCTCGGCCGGGCCCGCGGCCGTCCGCACCGCATTGCGGTTCGACTGGTTGGAGAGGTTGCGGTCGACGAGGATCTGGTCGTTGAGCGCGCTCGTCACCGCCGGATCGGCGTTGTTGGCGACGAGTTGCCGGTCGAGCGCGGCGAGGTTGTTCGCGGGCTCGCCGCCGCGTCCGCAGCCCGCGAGCGCGCCGCAGGAAGCGGCCATTGCAACGAGCATGAGCGCGCGGTGGAAATTCCTCATTCCGGCCTTATGCCCGAGGAGCGGGGAAGAATGGGTGAGCGGATATGGTTAATCGCCGCCGGCCGCCCCGCCCGTCCCGTTCCGGGACCGCCACCAGGCGAAGGTTTCGGCCTGGACGCCGGCGACGAATCGCTTCGCCTCCGGCCCTTCCCAGGGCCCTTCATAGCCATGAGCGCGGGCGCCTCCCGCCACCCACCAGCCCTGGCCGGGGATGCCGTCGCTCTGCCGCACCACCAAAACCGCCAGCTCCGGCTCGCCGCGCGCCACCCCATCCGCGTCGACCGCGCCGAGGATGGCGCAGAGCGCCCGCATCTTCGGCCGAGAGAATGCGTAACCGAGCCGCTCGAGCAGCTCCGCATAAGTGAGCGCGAGGCCGGCGCGGGCGGCGGCGACGAGATGGAGGCGCACCTCGTCGGGCTCGGCCAGCGCCGCCATGGCGGCATCAGTCCTCGTGATGGACGCGGACGCGGCCTTCGGTGCCGCCGCCGCCGGGGCCGAGCGTCACCTTGAACGCATGCCTGTCGGCCTGGATGCCGATGAGGACGAGCTTCGTCCCCTCGCGCCGTTCGGAGGTGAGCCGGAAATCGCCGCGCCGGGCGGGATCGCGGTACCAGGCAGTGACCTTGTCCAGCGGGTCCGGCGCCTTGAAGCGGACCTCCATGTCGCTGTCGCCGCCCTGATTGTCCTTCTCGCCGGCGGCGAAGGCCATGCCGGTCAGGGTGGCGTTCGGATAGAGGAGCTTGTTGTCCTTGCCGGCCCTGGCGTCGACGGTCAGCTCCTTGGGAACGCTGAACGAGATGTCGACGCCCGGCGCCCTGACCGAGATCTTGCCTTCCTGCGCCTTGCCTTCCGCCGAGACCGACAAATTGCCGGCGGCGAGATTGTCCTCGTCGTCGCCGCCGCCGCCGCAGGCGCATAGGAGGGCCGTCGCGGCCAGGGCAGACATCCTCGAAACGGCCATGAATCTCGTCCTTCCAGGGTCGAGACTAGCCGATCGCCGCGCGCCCGCCAAACGCTTGTGAAGGCGGGTCCCCACGGCTAGGCGCGGCGGATGAACGACCCTGCACGGCGGACTCGGACCGGCTTCGTCCTCGGCCTTTCGGCCTATTTCGTCTGGGGCGTGCTGCCGCTCTACTTCAAGGCGCTCGCGTCGGTCGCGCCGACCGAGATCGTCGCCCATCGCATCCTCTGGTCGCTCTTCTTCCTCGCGCCCCTGGTGCTGTTGTGGCGGCGGCTGCCCGCGATCGCCGCCGCGCTGCGGACGCCGCGCCTGGCGATGATCCTGGCGATGACCGCGAGCCTGATCGCCGTCAACTGGCTGGTCTACGTCTATGCCGTGGTCCGCGGCCATGTGCTCGAGGCGAGCCTCGGTTATTACCTGAACCCGCTCGTCAACGTGCTGCTCGGCGTGCTGGTGCTGAAGGAGCGGCTGAGCGCGGTGCAGAAGGCGGCGGTGCTGCTCGCCGCGGCGGGGGTCGCGATCCTCGCCTTGCGCTCGGGCGGCGCGATCTGGATCAGCCTCACCCTCGCCTTCAGCTTCGCCCTTTACGGCTTCTTCCGCAAGGTCGCGCCGGTCGACGCGCTCGAGGGGCTGTCGATCGAGACCATCTTCCTGACGCCGATCGCGCTCGGCTGGATCCTGTGGCTCCAGCAACATGGCGAGAGCGGCTTCCTGCGCGACCGCACGACCGACCTGCTGCTGGTGTTCGGCGGCGCGCTCACCGCCCTGCCCCTCCTCCTGTTCACCGCGGCGGCGAAACGGCTGCCTTATTCGACCCTCGGCTTCCTCCAATATGTCGCCCCCTCGCTCCAGTTCCTGCTCGCCATCCTCGTTTTCCACGAGCCGCTGACCGCCGCCCGCATCCTCTGCTTCGCCATGATCTGGATCTCGCTGGCGATGTTCATCGGCGAAGGGGTTCGGCTCGGCCGCGCGGCGGCGCTTGCCCGCGCCACGGCGGCCTAGCTGCGGAGCCTCAACAGGTTGTTCACGTCCAAGCCGAGCCGGCTGATGGGTGTTCCGACTTGTAGGCTGCCGTAAGGTTGGTGCCAGTTATATTGGTGAAGCCACCTCGGCAGTTCGGCCTTGCAGTGCGAGTGGTCGCCGTTCTCCGCGCACCAACGATCAGTACCATATCAACGTAGAACCTCTTTCGAAGCGCGCGAACTACCGTCTAAGCGGCATTTGTCATATACCCGAAGGCTTGTGCAACATGTGCTCCTGGTGCGACCGGAACAGACATTATGACCGCGGGGGATACATGGCTCGTTCGGACGATAAGCTTGCCGGCAGGAACTTCTATGATTGCGGTTTTTGCGAATGCCGGCTCACAAAATCTAACCGTATATAAACTCTATGGCTATCGAAGGGTTGGTCGATGAACGTTTCTGTGTCACTGCTAATCGCGCTAGCTACTTTGGGGAATAACGTGCCATCCGAGGCAATGGAGGCGCAATTCAACGCCGTTTTCAAGGCATGGGACGCGGATAAGAACGGCTGCTTGTCCAGGCAGGAGTGGAATACGATGGTTCAGCTGTCCATTCGTGCGGCCAAGCGGGAGAATGTGCGACAAAGGAAACTGGCTAAAGACTTCAATACACTATTCAGAAAACTTGATGTAAATCACGATGGATGCATATCAAGATCCGAGTATACGTCCCACCAAGGCCCAATTGACCTTGATAGATAAACGTGCAGTGTGGAAATTTGTGTCACTCCGATGATTGCGGATGATGACGACGACATGATTACCATATTTACCCAGATTGTACGGCAGCAGTCACGTAGCCTCGCAGCGTGCGCCTTGATTTCGCCGGCCGGGTTGCCGCTGCCCTCGCTGCCCCATGTGAGCTTCGCGCGAATTTTGGGCTGCACCGTACGAGTCGCTGCGCAAGGGCTGGAAGGATCGATCCGGGGCTCAGTTGGGCTCGTTCTCGACCGAATAAAACATGGGATTCCGCATCCAGGCGTTGACTGAGGACTGTCGCCAGCCGGCGCAGCGTTCCGAGAGCTTGATCTGCTTCGGGAACTCGCCTCGTTGCACCTTGCGATACAGTGTGGAGCGGCTGAGTCCGGTCAGCTGGAGAACGGTTCCGATCCGTAGGATGCGCTCGCTGGATTCGAGGGTCATGGTGCCTCCTGAATGACGAACTGCCTTGCTATGTCTTCGGGAGAAATGATCTCCGGCGAGACCGCGCAAGGACGTGCGGCGCGGGTTTCCGCGAGATGCGGCCTGCTGCGCCGGAAAGGTAGCTAGACCTCCACGGTAGAATGCTCATCGGCGTCCCGCGCCTGGGGCGCGGCCGGGCTGGCGCAGGGTGAGCACGCCTCGCACCAGTTCGGCTCGACTGACTGTGCGGCGTCAATCGGGCATTCTTGTGGATGTTCATCCGGTCCTCCTGAGAGGCTGAAGCTTCGCAACCTCAGTCTGCTTGGCCATGGCCGGATGAACAACCTATGGAAACCTCACAGCTAGCAGGCTCCGGCCGCGGCCGCTAAGCAGCGGGCGATGAAGCGCGTCCGGCTCGCCATGATCCTGTTCCTGCCGCTGCTGAGCGGAGGCTGCCTCGCTTTGCCCGTGGTCGAGGAGAGCGTCTATTCGCCCTGCCGCGCGATCGCGTCGAGCGGCTGGAGCGCGCATGTCGAGCGGATCCCGGACCATCACAACCGGCCGGTGCTCAAACCGACCCTGATCGTCGCCGGCCGGGTGACGGTGCCGGGCGCGGGCTATGACGTCGCGCTCGAGCTCGGGCCGGTGCAGAAGCTCAACGGCGCGGTCCAGCAGATCCTGCTCCGCGCCACGCCGCCCCCAGGCGAGGCGACGGGGGCGCCCACCACGCTCGACGTCAGCGGCGCCTTCCCGGCCCGCAAGAGCTACGCGGCGGTCACGATCCGCTGCGGCGACGGGACGATGGCGATCATCAAGCCGGTGCCGCGCAGCGACGTGCGTGCGGTCCCCGCCGGGTCATCCTGACGAACGTCAGGGATCGAGCCCGGGATGACGTGGCTAGAACGTCGCGACCAGCGCCGGCCGGATGACCATGGCGATGCCGACGAGGCTCGCCAGCCAGGCGAATGTCCGCACATAGCGGATGCCGAATGCGTAGAGCGGCAGATAGACGAGCCGGCAGGCGATCCAGATCACGGCGCCGATCGCCGTCCAGCGATCGTTGAGATGCGCGACCGAGACGATCAGCGCGGCGGCGGCGTAGAGCGGGAAGGTCTCGTAGAAATTGGCCTGGGCACGGGCGAGCCGGCCGACGACCGGCTGCAGCGGCGGCAGATCCTCGTCGCGGGCGCCGACATTCCATTGGGTGCCGTATTGGCGCGTCTTGAACCGCACCGCGATGAGGATGTGGAGGAGCGCGAGGACGCAGCCCCAGGCGAGGATTCCAAGCTCGGTGGTCATGTCGCGATTGTCACGCATCCGCAACGGAGACGCAAGAGATGACAGGAAGGGGTGGCTCTGGCACTGTCCGCCTCATGTCCCGTCCCGAGCCCGTCCAAGGGCCGAACCTCCCCCATCTCGCCGCCGCGCCGGAGCCGGAGCTCAGCCTGCCCGGCTGGATCTACCGCGATCCGGAATATTTCGCCGTCGAGATGGAGCGGGTGATCCGGCCGGCCTGGCAGATCGTCTGCCATGAGAGCGACATCGCCGCGCCCGGCGACTGGCAGAGCCTCGATTATCCGGGCGAGAGCGTGATCGTGATCCGCGGCGACGACGGCGCGGCGCGCGCCTTCCTCAACGTCTGCCGCCACCGCGCCTCGCGGCTGGTGAGCGGCGAGCAGGGCTGCGCCCGGCGGCTGACCTGTCCCTATCACGCCTGGACCTATGGGCTGGACGGCCGGCTGATCGGCGTGCCGAACAAGGGCGACTATCCCGGGCTCGACCAGAGCGCGCTCGGCCTGCTGCCGGTCGAGCTGGAGGCGTGGCAGGGCTTCCTGTTCGTCCGGCTCGCCTCCGGCGGCCCTTCGGTGGCCGGGATGATGGCGCCCTATGAAGCGGAGATCGCCCCCTATCGGTTCGAGCGCCTGCGCGCCCTCGGCCGGGCGACGATGCGGCCGCGCGCCGTCAACTGGAAGAACGTCGCCGACAATTATTCGGACGGGCTTCACATTCCGGTCGCGCATCCCGGGCTCACCCGGCTGTTCGGCCGCTTCTACCGGATCGAGGCGGAAGCGCATTGCGACCGCATGTCGGGCGACCTCGTCGACCACCCCTCGGCCAATCTTTCGGAGCGGGCCTATCAGGCGTGGCTGCCGCCGATCCCGCATCTGCCGGACGCGCTGCAGCGCCGCTGGCTCTACTTCAAGCTCTGGCCGAACGTCGCCTTCGACATCTATCCGGACCAGATCGATTTCATGCAATTCCTCCCCGTCTCCCCGACCGAGACGCTGATCCGCGAGATCAGTTATGCCCTCCCCGACGCCGATATGCCTGAAAAGCGGCGCCGGGAGATGAAGGCGGTCCGCTATCTCAACTGGCGGATCAACCGGCGGGTGAATGCGGAGGATACGGCGCTGATCGCCGGCGTCCAGGCCGGCATGGCCTCGCGGCACTGGACGCCGGGTCCGCTCGGCGAGAGCGAGGTATGCCTGAGGAGCTTCGCCCGAAAGCTGCGGCGGCTCATTCCCGAGGCGAATCTCCACCAGCCGCCGGCACCGGGCTGGAGCGCGGCTTCCAGACAAGGCTGAAACCGTTCGACCGAGATTGAAACACTTGTTCGGCCGCACTTGGTCAAGCTGCTTTCCATTGTTCCCCGGCGAAAGCCGGGGCCCAGTACAGAGCTGGACCCCGGCCTCCGCCGGGGAACACAGGTGATTCAGCTTAAGCAAACCGGATCAGGCCTGCGCTTGCACGACGCTGCGGCGCGCGCGATAAACGCGCCATGCCTCGCGATCCGCGCGTCGACGCCTATATCGCCCGCCAGGCCGGCTTCGCCCGGCCGATCCTCGACCATCTGCGCGCCGCCATCCACGCCGCCTGCCCCGAGACGGTGGAGACGCTGAAATGGGGCATGCCGAGCTTCCTCCACAAGGGGAAGATCCTCGCCGGCATGGCGGCGTTCAAGGCGCATGCGACCTTCGGCTTCTGGCGCTCGGGCGAAATCCTGGGCGAGACGGGCGGCGAGCGGGATGCGATGGGGCAATTCGGCCGCCTGACCTCGATTGCCGATCTGCCGCCGCCGGACGCGCTCGACGGCCTGATCCGCAAGGCGATGGCGGTGATCGACTCGGGCCCCGCCCCGGTCAAAGCGAAGAAGCCGCCGAAGCCGGAGCTGCCGGCGCCCGATGATTTGCGCGCGGCGCTCGACGCGGCGCCGAAGGCGGCGGCGATTTTCGACGGCTTTCCGCCGAGCTGCCGGCGCGAATATGTTGAATGGGTGACGGAGGCGAAAAGGCCTGAAACCAGGGCCAAACGCGTCGCCCAAACGGTCGAATGGCTGGCCGAGGGCAAGCGGCGCAACTGGAAATACGAGAATTGCTAGCCCCTCGTTAACCATCCTCGGTGGGTTTCGCGACCCGCACTTTAATATTCCATCAAAACTCTGTGGGTAGGAAGGCTCTCGACCGGAGCGCCCCAAAACTCATGTATCACGCCCCCGTACCCCTGGAATCCAGCCAGCAGGACGCCGAGCAGACCGAGCTCGTCGATGCGGGCGTCGATGCGGACGTGGGCAGCCGCCAGCTCCGGGAAGCGCATCTCCATAACGGTCAGGCGGAAGCGCGCGCCCTGTTCGCGCCCTTCTTCACGATCACCTCGATCGGCGGCGCCCTGCTCGTCGCCTGGTCGCTCGTCCATCATCAGTCGCCCTTCCTGATCGGCGGCTGGCTGGCCGCCGTGGTCGGCGCCAACTGGATGAACTTCCGCATCACGATCCAGGAGGGTTCGGTCGCCGGCAGCCGCTCGGCGCGGCGCCGCACGGTCGTCCGTCCCGTCGCCGAAACGCTCGCCCTCGCCATCATCTGGGTGTCGCTGCCGACCTGGTCCTTTCCGGGCCAGCCGTCCGAGGCGAAGATCGTCATCGTCGCGGCGATGGCGGCGATGATCATCGCCGCGGTCGGCCTCGCCGCCGTCCCCGCCGCCGCTTATGCCTGGATCGCGGCGATCACAGCGGCGCTTTGCGGCGCTTATTATCTCGGCGCCGGCCATGTCGAGCCGATCATGGCGATGACCATCGCCGGCGTCGCCGCGGTCGCGATCTTCGGCATGGCCCGCCTCACCCGCTGGACCTACGACCAGCTGCGGACGATCGCGAGCGTCAAGGCGCAGGCGGAATCGGTGCGGCTGCTGCTCAAGGAATACGAGCATCGCGGCGTCGGCTGGCTTTGGCAGGTCGATGCCGAGAATCGCGTCGTCTACATCTCGTCGCGGATGACCTCCCTGCTCGGCCGCTCCGCCAGCCAGCTGATCGGCCATTCGCTGCCGGCGACGCTGGGCGGCAATTCCATCCTCGGCCGCACCCTGCTCGCCCGCCAGCCCTTCGCCAATCTCGAAATGGAGCTGAAGACCCGGCGCGGCACCCGCTGGATCAGCCTCGCCGGCGATCCGATCATCGACATGGGCGGCCAGTTCCAGGGCTTTCGCGGCGTCGGCTCCGACATCACCGAGGTGCGGCGGACGCAGGAGCGCCTCACCAACCTCGCCAATATGGACGTGCTTTCCGGCCTGCCCAATCGCGGCCGGGTGCGGCAGCTGCTCGGCGAGGCGCTGTCGACCGCGCAGTCGAGCAATGTCCCCTGCGCGATCATGTTCCTCGATCTCGACGGCTTCAAGCCGGTCAACGACACGTTCGGCCACCCCAAGGGCGATGCGGTGCTGAAGAGCGTGTCGCAGCGGCTGGTGCGCGAGGTCGGCGAATCCGGCCATGTCGGCCGCATGGGCGGCGACGAATTCGCCATCGTCATGCGCGACGGGCAGAGCCGCAAGAAGGTCCAGCATCTCGCCGAGCGGATCATCGCCGCGGTCGCCGAGCCCTATCATATCGAGAAGGCGGAGATCCGGATCGGCGTCTCGATCGGCTGCGCCTTCGGCCCGATCGACGGCCAGAGCGTCGACGACCTCATCCAGAAGGCCGATCTCGCGCTTTACCAGGCGAAGGGCCAGGGCCGCGGCACCTGCTGCTATTTCTCCGCCGACATGCAGAACGAGGCGGAGGACCGGCTGCGGCTCGAGCAGGATTTGAGGCAGGCGATCCAGCTCAAGCAGTTCCGGCTCGACTATCAGCCGCTGATCAACGCCGCCGACCAGAGCCTGATGGGCTTCGAGGCGCTGATCCGCTGGCACCATCCGACCCGCGGCATGGTCTCGCCGGTCGAGTTCATCCCGCTCGCCGAAGAGACCGGGCTGATCATGGATCTCGGCGACTGGGTGATCGACGAAGCCTGCCGCGCCGCCTCGGTCTGGCCCGATTATATCAGCGTCGCGCTCAACCTCTCGGCGCGCCAGCTGATCATGCCGGCTTTGCCGAACACGGTCAGCGAGGCGCTGTCGCGCTACCGGCTGAAGGCGAACCGGCTCGAGCTCGAAGTCACCGAATCGGTCTTCCTCGGCGACAGCCAATGCTCGGTCGACGTGCTGAAGCGGCTGCGCTCGCTCGGCGTCGGCATCGCGCTCGACGATTTCGGCACCGGCTATTCCTCGCTCGGTTATCTGAACAAGGCGGTGTTCCACAAATTGAAGATCGACGGCAGCTTCGTCCGCGAGGCCGCCAACAATCGCGAGACGGTGGCGATCATCCAGTCGATCGTCAGCCTCGCCAAGAGCTTCCGGATGACGGTCACCGCCGAGGGCGTCGAGACGGCGGACGATTTCACCCGCATGCGCGATCTCGGCGTCCAGCAGATCCAGGGCTATCTGTTCGGCCGGCCGATGAGCTTCGAGCGCGCCACCGAGCTGATCCACGGCACCCAGACCCGGCTCACCGCCTGATTGGAGCGGCCGTCGAAGCGGGGTAGAGGGACGGCATGAATCGCCTTCCGCTCCTCCTTCTCCTCCTCGTTGCCGCCTGCCACCGCGAGCCTGCCGCGCCGCCCCCGGAGCAGCAAAGACACGCGCAGCCTCCGCGGACCGAAGCACGTCCCGCACCCGCCGCACAGCCGGCGGAGGAGACCAAGGCGGGCGCCGGCGCGGCCGATGTGCTGCGGCGTTATTACGCGTTGATCGAAGCCGGGAAATATGACGCCGCCTGGGCGATGCGCACCGCCGGCCGCGGCATGGACGCGGCCCGGTTCGCCGCCCATTTCAAGGCTTATGAAAGCTATCACAGCGAGGTCGGCGCGCCGAGCCGGCCGGTCCAGTCGGAGGGCTGGGTCTATGTCGAGGTGCCGGTGATGACCACCGGCCGCTTTCTCGGCGGCAAGCCGTTCGGAAGCTCCGGCAGCGTCTCCCTCCGTCGCCCCGCTCCCGGCATAGAGGCGCCCCCGGCCGAACGCGGCTGGCGCATCTACACCGGCTGAGTATCTCACTTCATTCATCGACGACGCTGAGTCAGAGACTGTCTAATAGGTGTTGTATTCCCTAGCATTGCGGAATGGCAGAGCGTACAAGGCGGCGAACCTTGTCATCAACCATTATCCTATTCTATACGTCGCGATAAATTCATTGGTTTCACGTAGCCCCATCTCGTTCAATGATTGTAATTTCTCTACTCCAACCGTCAAGAAATATGGATTCACTCGCTTTCCTATAGATACGATCGCGGCACCTTTTATTCCTGCCCCCAGCATCGACGAAGCCTCGGCCTTCCGTCCGATTGCCTCAATTCGGATTATATCCGCATCAGAGAACGAGAAGCGTAGTTTGTTGTCAGGGCAGTATGGAGTTCGTGCGAACGCACCGCCTTCGACCCCTGGGATGACGAGCGCCTTGAAGCTCAGCAAATACTGGTCTGATGTCCCTTGGACCCGTGTTGCTTTCCAACATTGCTTCAGTACGGCTTGATCTGAAAGATCATTCGAATGATTACATCCAGCAACAATCACGCCTAACAGTGCTATGTGAAAACGTCGCCTCATTTGAGGCGACTTTCGCCGGCGAACTTCTGCGACCGAACCTGATTAGCGATCGATGCACCATGCAATTCGGGAGACATGATACCTAAATTCCCTGCTGCTGAGGCTTCGGTCCCGGCTCCTGTCGTTCTAAGAACGCCACGTCGCCCCGCTGCCGACCGGTGCGTTGGTACGCTGCATGACGTGATGGGGAATGCCGGGAACCACGATGCGCGAGAGGCTGGCCATGGCCCAAGGTGCGCTGACCGCTCAGCGGCTGTCAATTAGGTGTCGGGTCCCCTGAATTATCCCCGCAGCGCGGCTGAGCCGCCGCTCACCCGCATCGCCGCGTGGAACCGTTGCGCTGTCGGGTCGGTTGATGTTATGATGTTATATAACATCAAGGAGAGACGCCGTGAGGAGAGCCCGCCGCATCGCCTTCGCCACCGTCACCGAGCAGCCGATCTCGGCGCTCAACACGACGCCGCTGATCGACGTCATGCTGGTGCTCCTCATCATGTTCATCATCACCGTGCCGCTGGCCACCCACTCGGTGAAGATCGACCTGCCGGCGGACGGTCCCCCGCCGAAGAACGAGCCGAAGGTGCACCGGGTCGCGCTCGACGGCGCCGGACGGATCCGCTGGGACGGCGCTTCGGTCGCCGCCGCCGACCTGCCGGCGCGGCTCGACGCCTTCCTGGCCGCTCGCGACGACGGCGTGCTGGAGCTTCGCGCCGACGGCGCCGCGCGCTATGACGATTTCGACCGGCTGCTCGCCATCGTCAAACGGAGCGGGATCGAGCGTCTGGCGTTTGTCGGCAATGAACGGTTCGCCGAGGCGGCGGACCGCCGATCCGGAGAGAAGAGATGAAGAGGATCCTGATCTCGGCCGCGAGCGCCCTTTTTCTCCTTTCCGGCTGCGAGGACGGAACGCCCGAGCAGAACGTCGTGCACGTCAAGGCGGCCAACGATTATTCGAACCGGCTCAATGCGATGAACCCGATGTACCGCAATCTCGGCCTGTGGCGCGCGGTCCGCGACGCGCCGCAGCGCTGCAAGAAGGTCGATGCGGGCGCGTTCCAGCAGGATTACCGGAACATGGCGATGTGGACGGCGCATTGCACCGACACCGGCCAATGGGCGGTCTTCATCGCGCCGACCGGCGAGGTCCAGGTCCGCGCCTGCGCCGATGCCGCCGTCCTGCACCTTCCCGCCTGCCGGCCGCTGCCGGCCGCGGCACCCGAGCCGGCCAGGCCGAAGGCGGGCTGAGCCGTCGCGCCGGCGCTGGCAGGCATTGCCGGTAATGGGTCCGGACCCTAAGCTGAAGTCGCAAGCAGGGAGGCCGCGATGAGCGAGACGCTGACATTCTACACCAACCCGATGTCGCGCGGACGCATCGCCCGCTGGATGCTGGAGGAGGCCGGCCGGCCCTATGAGACGGTGCTGCTCGATTACGGCACGACCATGAAGTCGGGCGAATATCTGGCGATCAACCCGATGGGCAAGGTGCCGGCGATCCGGCACGGCGATACGGTGGTGACCGAGGGCGCGGCGATCTGCGCCTATCTCGCCGACGCCTTTCCGGAGGCCGGCCTGGCGCCGCCGCCCGGCGGCCGCGAGAGAGGCCCTTATTATCGCTGGATGTTCTTCGCCGCGGGGCCGGTCGAATCGGCGGTGACCGGAAAGTCGCTCGGCCTGCTCGCCCCGGCCGACAAGAAGATGATGGCGGGCTATGGCAGCTTCGAGGAGACGATCGACGCGCTCGAGCAGGCGGTCTCCGGCGGCCCCTATATCTGCGGCGATCGGTTCACCGCCGCCGACGTCTATGTCGGCTCGCAGATCGGCTGGGGGATGATGTTCGGCTCGATCGAGAAACGGCCGGCCTTCGAGGATTATTTCGGCCGCCTCAGCCAACGACCGGCCGCGATCCGCGCCCGCGAGATCGACGACGCGCTCATGCCGAAACAGGGCTGAGCGGAGGCTCGGCTCAGTCCATGTGCTTGAGGCCCATCCGCAGATAGTCCCAGCCGGTGACGAGGGTGAGGATCGCGGCGGCCCACAGGCTGACGAGGCCGGCGCCGTGCACCCAGGGCCAAAGCGGCAGCGCGCCGGCGAGGATCAGCGCGCCCAGGGCGACGAGCTGGAAGGCCGTCTTCCACTTGGCGAGCTGGCTGACCGGCACCGACACCTGCAGCCCGGCGAGGAACTCGCGCAGCCCCGACACCGCGATCTCGCGGATGAGGATGATCAGCCCCGCGACGACGTGCACGCCCGGTATCGCCCGGGTGAAGACGAGCATCAGGATCACCGCCGCGATCATGATCTTGTCGGCGATCGGATCGAGGAAGATGCCGAGCCGCGAGACGGTGCCGCGGGCGCGGGCGACATAGCCGTCGAAATAATCGGTGAGGCCCATCAGGCAGTAGAGCGCGAAAGCGAGCGCATGATAGAACCAGCCGCCGCCCGGCCACAGCAACAGCGCCAGCAAGGGCACCGCGACGATCCGCGAAAGCGTGAGGATGTTCGGCAGCGTCAGCATCGGCCCGCGATCGGCCTTAAGGCCCAAACTCGATCCCAGCAACGCGCTGCTGGGATCGAGCCTGGGCCCCCGCCGCTCCCGGCGCCGCCGTGACGTGCGGATCGTCGTTTGCGTCGAGGCGATTAGCGGCTATGACCCGGCCTCGCATGGTACAGCTTAAGCCGAACGCGGACGCCTGAAGAGTGCACGATTCCATGCACCTGATGCGGAAGCGCCGCTTTCTTCCGCTCTTCGTCACCCAGTTTCTCGGCGCCTTCAACGACAATCTCTTCCGCACCGCGATGGTGCTGCTGGTCATCTATGGCATCTACCGGAGCGAAGCGCAGGAGGCGACGTTCAGCGCCATTGCCGGCGGCCTGTTCATCGCACCCTTCTTCCTGTTCTCGGCTCTGTCCGGCCAGCTCGCCGACGCGATGGACAAGGCGCGGATGGTGCGCTGGGTGAAGACCGCCGAGATCGGGATCATGATCGGCGGCGCGATCGGGCTGCTGCTCCACAACGTGCCTTTGCTGCTGGTCGCGCTGACCGCGATGGGCATCCACTCGACCTTCTTCGGCCCGATCAAATATGCGATCCTGCCGCAGCATCTCGACGACGACGAGGTGCTCGGCGGCACCGGCCTGGTCGAGGCGGGCACCTATATCGGCATCCTCGGCGGCACCATCGTCGGCGGGCTGCTCGTCGTCCACCTGAAGGACGGCGCCTATGACGCGCGCTGGGCGGCGCTCGGCGTGCTGGTCGTCGCGCTGCTCGGCCGGATCGCCGGCGGCTTCGTCCCCCCTGCCCCGCCCGCGCCGGACGCGCCGGTGGCGGAGATGGACTGGCACATCGTCCGCTCCTCGATCGCGCTGGTGAACGGGACGATGCACATCCCCCGCCTGTTCCTCGCCATCGCCTCGATCAGCTTCTTCTGGGCGATGGGGGCGATCCTCGCCGCGCAATTCCCGCCTCTGGTCAAGAACGTGATCGGCGCCAATCAGGGCGTCGCCACCCTGTTCCTCGCCATCTTCTCGGTCGGCGTCGCTCTCGGCTCGGTGCTGATCAACCGCCTGCTCAAGGGCCGGGTGCTGGCCGTCTATTCGCCGGCTTCGGCGATCGCCATGGGGCTGTTCATCGTCCACCTCTACTGGAATCTGCACGCCTGGCCGGAACCCGGACCGCAGCTGATGAACCTCAGGACGTTCATCACCGCGCCGCGGGCCGAATGGGTGATGTTCGACCTGCTCGGCGTCGCCGTCTCCGGCGGCATGTTCGTCGTGCCGCTCTACGCCTTCCTCACCACGACCGTGCCGAAGGCGGAGACGGCGCGGACGGTGGCGGCGAACAACATCGTCAATTCCGGCGCGATGGTGGTGTCGGCGATCATCCTCGCCATCCTGATCCAGGCCGGAGTCTCGGTCGCCGCGACCCTGCTGATGGTCGCCGTCGCCAGCCTCGGCGCCGCCTGGCTCGCCTGGCGGCTGCATCTGGCCTGCGATTAGGCGAACAGGGTCCCGAAGAAGATGAAGCCGCCGACGAAGGCGGTGAGGAAGAAGCGGACGTCCTCGTTCGACGCCGACGCGAATCCGGCGAAGGCGTCGATCGCCGCGAAGCGGGCGGGGCCGGAGCGGGCCGGAGCGCGAAGGATGAGCGGCGCGAGTCGGTTCATGCGCCACGGTTAAGACGCGCTTTACCAAGGCTTCAAGCCGGCGCCGCAGCCGCGGCGGCGACTGTCCCGGGACGGCACTGATCCAGGTTACTCTCTTTTCACGATTCCTGCCTTTTCAGCGGGTTGCCCCAAGTCGTGAAGCTGGCGTAACGGGCAAAGACAACAGGGAGAGCGAGTGAATGCGTTCGCGGCCGTCCGTCCGTTCGAGGGCGACCTTTCTCGCCGCCGCCGCTTGCATCCTCCTTCCTCTCCCGGCCTCGCAGATCCACGCCGCAGCCAATGGCGCGCGCCCTGCCCCCGCCGCCACCGCGCCCGAAGACGGCCAATGGACGATGCCGTCCAAGGATTATGCGAGCACCCGCTATAGCGGCCTCAACCAGATCAACCGCCAGAACGTCGCGCGGCTGAAGCTGACGCTCAGCTGGGACACGGGCAGCCGCAAGGGCCAGGAGGCGCCGCCGCTGGTCGTCGGATCGACGATGTATCTGACGATGCCCTTCCCCAACAACATCATCGCCATCGATCTCGCCGCCAAGCCGCGGCCGGCGGTGAAATGGGTGTTCCGGCCGAACCCGCGGCCGATGTCGCAGGGCGTCGCCTGCTGCGACGTCGTCAATCGCGGCGCCGTCTATGCGAATGGCCGGCTCTTCTTCAACACGCTCGACGGCCAGGTGATCGCGCTCGACGCTGCCTCCGGCAGGGCGGTGTGGCGGACGCAGGTCGGCAACATCATGAAGGGCGAGACGATCACCATGTCGCCGCTCGTCGCCGAAGGGAAGGTGATCGTCGGCAATTCCGGCGGCGAGTTCGGCGTGCGCGGCTGGCTGATGGCGCTCGACGCCGCGTCGGGGAAGGTGGCGTGGAAGGCCTTCCATACCGGCCCCGACAAGGACGTGCTGATCGGCCCCGATTTCCGTCCGTTCTACGCCGCCGACCGCGGCAGGGATCTCGGCATCCACAGCTGGCCGGCCGATGCGTGGAAGATCGGCGGCGGCACCGCCTGGGGCTGGGTCAGCTACGATCCGCAGCTCAAGATGATCTTCTACGGCACCGGCAATCCGGGGCCCTGGAATCCCGAGCAGCGGCCCGGCGACAACAAATGGACGACCGGAGTCTTCGCCCGCGACATCGCCACCGGCCGGGCGCGCTGGTTCTACCAGTCGACTCCGCACGACCTTTACGACCATGACGACATCAACGAGCAGATCCTGCTCGACATGCCGGTGCGGGGACAGATGCGCCAGGTGCTCGTCCGGCCGGCGCGCAACGGCTACCTGTACGTGATCGACCGCAAGAGCGGCCAGGTCTATTCGGCCGATCCCTACGGCTATATCAACAGCGCCTCGGGCGTCGACCTCAGGACCGGACGGCTGATCCCGGTGCCGAGCAAGGCGCCGCAGGAAGGCCGCGTCGTCCGCAACATCTGCCCGACCGCTTCCGGCGCCAAGGACTGGAATCCGGGCGCGTTCAGCCCGCGCACCGGCCTGATCTATCTGCCCCACGAAAATCTCTGCATGGACGAAGGGGTGATGGAGGCGAACTACATCGCCGGCACGCCCTATCTCGGCGCCGACGTGAAGATGTATGCCGGGCCCGGCGGCAATCGCGGCGTGCTCACCGCCTGGGATCCGGTGCGGCGCAAGGCGGCGTGGAAGATCAGGGAGGATCTGCCGCTCTGGAGCCCGGCGCTGGCGACCGGCGGCGACGTCGTCTTCTACGGAAC
>JAXDOV010000054.1:0-2720 GCA_034668705.1 Sphingomonadales bacterium | reverse complement strand
TATCGCGGCCTTCCCGTCGATGCCGCCGATCTCGGGCTCGGCGCGCTCAGCCTCGACGACACCCTGGCCTTCGTCCGCGGCTTCATGCTCTTCTCGATGCTCGCCAACCTCGCCGAGGACCGCCAGGGCGTCGCCCGCGAACCCGGCGCCACCTTCGCCGAGGCCCTGGCCGAGCTGCGCGGCAAGGGCATCGGTGAGGAGGCGGTCGCCGAATTGCTCGACCGGGCGCTGATCGTCCCCGTCCTCACCGCCCATCCGACCGAGGTGCGGCGCAAGAGCATGATCGACCATCGCAACCGCATCGCCGAGCTGATGCGGGCGCGCGACGCCGGGCAGGAGGAAAGTCCGAGCGGCGACGTCGTCGAGGAGGCGATCGTCCGCCAGATCGCCCTGCTCTGGCAGACCCGCCCGCTCCGCCGCGAGCGGCTCTACGTGGCCGACGAGGTGGAGACGGCGCTCTTCTACCTGCGCGACGTCTTCCTGCCGGTGCTCCCCGCTTTATACGCGCGCTGGGAGCGGGCGCTGGGGCGGCGGCCGAAGAGCTTCCTGCGCGCCGGCAGCTGGATCGGCGGCGATCGCGACGGCAATCCCTTCGTCAATGCGGACTCGCTGCGGCTGGCGCTGGCACGGTCGTCCGAAGCCGTGCTGTCCCACTATCTCGACGAGGTGCACGCGCTCGGCGCCGAGCTCTCCCTCTCGACCGAGCTCGCGGCGGTGACGCCGGAGGTCGCGGCGCTCGCCGACCTGTCGGGCGACCCCTCGCCGGCGCGCGGCGACGAGCCGTACCGGCGGGCGCTGACCGGCATCTATGCCCGCCTGGCCGCCACTTATGCCCGGCTGACCGGCAAGGAGCCGGCGCGCCATGCCAAGGTCGCCGCGGAACCCTATCCGGACCCGCCCGCCTTCCGCGCCGATCTCTGCGCCATCGCCCATTCGCTCGCCGCGGGCGGCTCCGGCCTGCTCGCGGGCGGCGGCGCGCTCGGCCGGCTGATCCGCTCGGTGGAGACGTTCGGCTTCCACCTCGCCACCCTCGACCTGCGCCAGAATGCCGACGTCCACGAGCGCGTCGTCGCCGAATTGCTGAAGGCGGCCGGAGTCGAGGAGGATTATCAGGGCCTGAGCGAAGCCGGGCGCGTCGCCTTGCTGCGCCGCGAGCTGGAGAGCCCGCGCATGCTCGCCACGCCCTATGCCGGCTATGGCGACGAGACACGCTCCGAGCTGGCGGTGGTCCGGGCCGCCGCCGAGGCGCATGCGAAATACGGCCCCGGATCGATCACCACCTGGCTGATCTCCAAGGCGGAGAGCGTCTCCGACCTGCTCGAGGTCAACATCCTCCTGAAGGAAGCCGGCCTGTGGCGCCCCGGCGAGCCGCCCGCCGCCGCGATCATGGCCGTGCCCCTGTTCGAGACCATCGCCGATCTCGAGCGGGCGCCGGAGGTGATGGCCGACTGGCTCGGCCTGCCCGAGGTCGCCGCGACGACGGCGGCGCGCGGCTATCAGGAAGTGATGCTGGGTTATTCGGATTCGAACAAGGACGGCGGCTATCTGACCTCGGTCTGGAGCCTTCACCAGGCGAGCCGCGCGCTCGCCGACACCTTCGCGCGGCGGAATAATGCGATGCAGCTCTTCCACGGCCGCGGCGGCGCCGTCGGCCGCGGCGGCGGCTCCAGCTTCTCGGCGATCCGCGCCCAGCCGAGCGGCACCGTCCAGGGCCGCATCCGCATCACCGAGCAGGGTGAGGTGATCGCCGCCAAATATGGGACGCGCGAGGCCGCCGCGGTCAATCTGGAAGCGATCGCCTCGGCCACCATCCTCGCCAGCCTGGAGACCCGGTCGGTCCGCCGGCGCGAGCGTTTCTACAACGGGATGGCCGAGATATCGGGCGCCGCCTTCCGCGCCTATCGCGGCCTCGTCTACGAGACGGAGGGCTTTCCCGCCTTCTTCCGGCAGATGACGCCGATCGCCGAGATCGCCGACCTCAAGATCGGCTCCCGCCCCGCCAGCCGCACCGCCTCCGGCCGGATCGAGGATCTGCGCGCCATCCCGTGGGTGTTCAGCTGGGCGCAGGCGCGGGTGATGCTGCCGGGCTGGTACGGCGTCGGCCAGGCGCTCGGCGGCTTCGGCGATCCGGCGATGCTGAAGGAGATGCTCGAAGCCTGGCCGTTCTTCCGCACCAGCCTCGACAAACTCGAAATGGTGCTCGCCAAGTCCGACATGACCATCGCCGCGCTCTATGCGGAGCTGGTCACCGACGCCGACCTGCGCGAGGCGATCTTCGGCCGCATCAGCGACGGCTGGCAGCGGACCCACGATGCGCTGCTGACGGTCACCGGCCAGACGCGGCTGCTGGAGCGCAAGCCCGCGCTCGACGCATCGATCCGCTTGCGCCTGCCCTATATCGAGCCGCTCAACCTGCTCCAGATCGAGCTGCTGAAGCGCCACCGCGCCGGCGAGAAGGACCCCCGGATCAGCGAGGGCATCCAACTGTCGATCAACGCGGTGGCGACGGCGTTGCGCAACTCCGGCTAAATGGGGCCGCGTCGCTGGCATCCTCTTCCGTCGTGGCGTAAACTTCCCGGCAAAAATCGGCGGAGCGGAGCCTGGCGATGGACCAATTGGAAGAGCGGCGTCTCCATGACGCGATCGATTTCATCGGCATGCGCGCCCAGGCAACGGCGGCCGCGATCATCCAGATCTGCGCCGAGCTGCGCCGCGCCGGC
>JAXDOV010000053.1:0-71020 GCA_034668705.1 Sphingomonadales bacterium | reverse complement strand
TCGCCGGGATGAGGGCGATCAGGCAGAGCATCGCCAGCGTCAGCATGGTGAACGGCAGATCGACCTTGCGCAGCCGCGCGAACAGGTTGCGGTTGCTGATCCAGAAGATGCCGGCAATGGCGAAGCTGAGGAAATAGACGAGCAGGCTCCTCCGCCCGGCGGCGAGGGTGGCGAGCAGGCCGCCGCCATGGGCCGGAATGCGCACGTCGAGCGCGGCGAGCGTCGTCGCGATCGCGAAGATGCCGTCCGACAGCATGATCAACCGGTCGTAGGAATGGCGGCGGACATGCTCGTCCACCCCTTCGATCGTGGCGAGGGATTCGGGCTCGCTCATCGGGAGGCGCGGCGGGTGGTCATGGGGAGGTTATGCGCGGTGAGGGGGTGCCGGGCCAGATGAAAAGCGGTTGGCGCGCCTGATGCCCTGACCGTCGTCCCAGCGAGGAAGGGCGCCAGCGTTGTTGCCAGGCGCGGCATTGAATCCGCGGCTAATCCCGCTGGGATCCCGGCCTCCGCCGGGATGACGGTATTGCGCGGCCTCCGCCGGGATGACGAGTATTGCGCGGCCTCCGCCGGGATGACGAGTATTGCAGGGCGGCGCTGGGATGACGGAGCGGGTCGGCCTTGGCCGGTCAGTCCTTCCGGCAATCCTCGCAGGTGCCGCGGACCTCGATCACCGGGCGGTCGGGGGAGAAGCCGGCCTGCTTGGCCGCCTCGCGGACGCCGCCGGCGAGCTTGTCGTCGTCGAGATGGGTGGTCTGGCCGCAATTGTCGCAGATCAGGAAGATGCAGTCGTGGAGGCAGGCGGGATGGTCGTTGGCGACATAGGCGTTGGCGCTTTCGACCCGGCGGGCGACGTTGGCGTTCACGAACAGATCGAGGATTCGGTAGACGCTGTTGGCGGCGACGCGCCGGCTCTGATCCTTCGAGACCTTGTCGGCGATGTCATAGGCGGAAGCGGGACGGTCGAAGCTCGCCAGCGCGTCGAAGACGGCGGCGCGCATCTGCGTCCACTGCTCGCCCGAAGCCTCCATCGTCGAACGCGCCGCGCCGGCGAGCGACGTGCCCTCGTCGCGATCGTGATGGTGGCGCTCATCATGATGATGGTGATCGGCCATGGAACGAATGTAGGGTTTATGCTCGGCTTTCGCAACGCGCGTGATCGGCCGGAGAGGCGCCCGACGGCTGCTCCGCGCGCTCCGCGCTCAGACCACCGCGCGGCGGTTCAGATCGTGGCCGAGCGCGAGGATGAGGACGCCGAGGATCGTGTAGACGGTACCGGCGCCGCCTTCGGGGAGGCTGAGCGAGCCGGCCATCACGCCGAGGCCGAGGCCGCCGACTGCCGAGGGCATCATGAAGTCGTGACGGAGGATGCCGCGGCCGAGCGCCGCGACGCCGAGGCCGATGGCGAACATCAGGCCGATCTCATGGATCCTCGGATCGAGCAGCATGCCGCCGGCCGAGGCGAGCAGGGCGACGAAGATCGCGCTCGCCACGCAATGGACGAGGCAGAGGCCCGACAGGCCGATGGCCAGCCGGTCGAACAGCCCCTTTTCCGCAGCATTGGCGAACATGCTCTCGCTCAGTCCTTTCGCTGCGCGCTTTATAAGCAGTGATTCGTAAAGATACAACATTACATTTGGGTGAAAGTTGCATTGAGAAAGGCGGCGCGCCGGGATAGGCGCGGTCATGGCCACGACCGCCGCCGCCCCTCCCGCGCCCGCCCGGCCGCGCCCGCTCGCTCTGTCCAACTGGCTGCTGCTGGTGGCGGCGATGGTGCTGGCGATGGTGGTGGTGGGCGGCATCACCCGGCTGACCGAATCGGGCCTGTCGATCGTCCGATGGGAGCCGATCGCCGGCGCGCTGCCGCCGCTCGGCGACGCGCAATGGCAGGCCGAGTTCGCCGCCTACCGCCAGAGCCCGCAATATCAGCTGGTCAACAGCGGCATGACGCTCGCCGACTTCAAGACGATCTTCTTCTGGGAATATGTCCACCGGCTGCTCGGCCGGGTGATCGGGCTGGTCTTCTTCTTCCCCTTGGCCTGGTTCGCGTGGCGGCGGGCGATCCCCGGGGGCTATGGCTGGAAGCTCGTCGCGATCCTCGGGCTGGGCGGGCTGCAGGGGGCGATCGGCTGGTGGATGGTCGCCTCGGGACTGGTCGACCGGCCGGAGGTCAGCCATATCCGCCTCGCCATCCACCTGCTGACCGCGCTCGCCATCTTCTCGGCCTGTCTGTGGGTGGCGCTCGACCTGCGCGCCCTCGCCCGCAATCCCGATGCGCGGCCGGCGAGGATGCCGACGGCCGGGATCTGGGCGCTGTGCCTGCTCGCGCTGCAGCTGATGTTCGGCGCCTATGTCGCGGGGCTGGATGCCGGCTTCGCCTACAATAGCTGGCCGAAGATGGGCGACGAATGGTTCCCGAGCGGGACGCCGATGATGCACCCCTGGATACGCAATTTCGTCGACAATCCGATCGTCGTCCAGTTCGTCCACCGCTGGCTGGCCTGGGCGGTCGCGGCTCTGGTCGCTCTGCTCGCCGCCGCCGCCTGGCGCCGCGGGCGCAAAGGTCACGCAATGGCTTTGATCGTCGCCGTCGGCCTGCAGATCTCGCTCGGCATCTCGACCCTGCTCAGCGGCGTCGCCATCCCGATCGCCGCCGCCCATCAGGGCATGGCGGTGCTGCTGCTGGCGACGTTGCTGGCGACCTCGCATGTGCTGGGAGAGCGGACCGGGTGACCCAGATCGTCACCGTCTACGCGACCTTCGCCGACGAAGCGGAAGCGGCGACGATCGCCCGCATCCTGGTCGAGGAGCGGCTCGCCGCCTGCGCCAACATCATCGGCCCCTGCCGCTCGATCTATCGCTGGGAGGGGAAGATCGAGGATGCGCAGGAAGTCGCGGCGCTGTTCAAGACGATTGCGGGCGGCGCCGAGGCTTTGATCGCACGGCTCGCGGCCTTGCACAGCTACGAGGTACCGGCGGCGGTCGTCTGGCCGATCGCCACGGCGCTCGATGCCTATGCCGGCTGGGTGGCGGACTCGGTCACAGGCGAAACGTCCATCGAGAGTCTCCTCTCCTGAATGGCGTTGTTCGGGTGGACGCTTTATAGCGCGGTGCCGCAGCCGCCGCGAGCCTTCGGGGCATCTGAAGGTATCATTTTACCTCTCGCGAAAGCCGGGCTTTTCCTTGACTTCCGGGGGCCCGGCTGCCATTTGCCCGCCGTCGGCGCCGCCCCTCGTGAGGCGGCGCGTCGCTTTCAACACGAGGTCGCACCCTCCCGGGGGAGCTGCACCCTCCAAGGGAGATTCAGGCCATGAAGGCGCTGATGAAGACCACCAAGTCGGCCAAGCCGCACGAGGTGGAGAAGAAATGGCATCTGATCGATGCCGACGGCCTGGTGGTCGGGCGCCTCGCGTCGATCATCGCCAACATCCTGCGCGGCAAGCACAAGCCGAGCTACACGCCCCATGTCGATTGCGGCGACCATGTCGTCGTCGTCAACGCCGACAAGGTGCGCTTCACCGGCAAGAAGCTGCAGGACAAGATCTACTGGCGCCACACCGGCTATGCCGGCGGCATCAAGGGCGTCACCGCCGGCAAGGTGCTCGAGGGCCGCTTCCCCGAGCGCGTGCTGGAGAAAGCGGTCGAGCGGATGATCCCGCGCGGGCCGCTGGGCCGCGATCAGATGCGCGCCCTTCACCTCTATAACGGCACCGAGCATCCGCACGGCGGCCAGAACCCCGAAGCTCTCGACGTCGCGGCCATGAACCGCAAGAACAAGGTGGGTGCCTGATGTCCGACAATCGCCAGTCCCTTTCCGATCTCGCCGGGCTGACCGGCGCAGCCGCTCCGGCTCCGGCCCCTGCCCCCGAGGCAGCTCCCGCCGCCGAGGGCGAAGCGGGCGCCGCGGCGCCCGCCGACGAGCATGGCGTCTCCACCCAGGGTTCGCAGATCCAGGCGGTGCTTCGCGAGCAGCAGCTCGACAAGCAGGGCCGGGCCTATGCGACCGGCCGCCGCAAGGACGCCGTCGCCCGCGTCTGGCTGAAGCCTGGCAGCGGCCAGATCGTCGTCAACGGCCGCGACCAGAACGTCTATTTCGCCCGGCCGACGTTGCGCCTGATCATCAACCAGGTGTTCGACATCACCGAGCGCCGCGGCCAGTATGACGTGATCGCGACCGTCAAAGGCGGCGGTCTTTCGGGCCAGGCCGGCGCCGTGCGCCACGGCATCTCGACCGCGCTCACCCGCTACGAGCCGACGCTTCGTCCGGCGGTCAAGCAGGCCGGCTTCCTCACCCGCGACCCGCGCGTCGTCGAGCGCAAGAAATACGGCCGCGCCAAGGCCCGCCGGTCCTTCCAGTTCTCGAAGCGGTAACGGCAGTCGCGTCGCCCAAGCGGCGGGGCGACACCGGCAAAGACGAAGGCGGTCCGGTTTCGGGCCGCCTTTTTCTTTACGCGGCGTCGGGTCGAGCGCCGCCACATTCGTCGCGGCGGCGCCACCAGATTCCGGTTTCGTTGCGGCCCTTGGGGGCCCGGTCGAGCCACTGATAGGCGCCCCACAGCACGTCCAGCCCTCGGGCATAGGTGGAATAGGCGTGATGGACGGCGCCCTCCTCCAGCACGAAGGCGCTCATCCCCGGCCGTTCGCGCAGGTAGGTCGCGGCGTCGGTGCCGCAGGCACGTGCGAAGCTGGCGATCGGGCCCTCCCCGCCATAGGCGGCGCTCCACTCCGCAACCGCCTCGCCCGCCGGCGCAGGCTCGGCGGCCGCCGGTTCGCGGCGGTAATTATATTCCGCGCCTCCCCCGCTCTGCTGCGCCGCCGTCAGCCCGACGCTGAAGTCGAAATTGAAGGCGCTGCCGAAGGACGAGGCCCAAGGGAAGGTCCAGCCCATCCGCCGTCGATAGGCTTGCAGCTTGTCGAGCGGCGCGCGCGAAACCGCCCAGAGCATCACGTCATGTTGGGCCAGATGCGCCGCAAAGCCGTCGAAGCCGTCGGCGATCATCGAGCAGGACGGACAGCCGGCGGTGTAATCGGGACCAAACATGAAATGGTAGACGAGGAGCTGGGAGCGGCCGCGGAACAGGTCCGCGAGCGAGGCGCTGCCCGCGTCGGTCTCGAACCGATAATCCTTCTCCACCCTGACCCAGGGCAGCGCCTGGCGACGCCGCGCCAGCTCGTCGCTGCGCCGCGTGAGTTCCTTCTCCGCCTCCAGCAGGTCGAGCCGCTCCGCCAGCCATTCCTCCCGGCTGGCGATCCTGTTCGTCGTCATTCTTCTTCTCCCTTCTTGGATGCGTTCCGGCGGCGCCGGCGCGTGATCAGGAGCGCCGCGCCGCCGCTCGTCGAAGCGGCTCCCGCGGCGATCCAGGCGATGATGGACAGGCAGGCCGGGCACATGGTTGGTCCTCCGTCGCTTCGGGGACGGCCTCAGGCCGGAAGGCGGCGCTCATATTCCTCCCGTACGCGGCGCCATCCGTCCCAGAACGGCATCGGCTCCTCGCCGCGCGCGCGCGCGACCAGCAGGTCGAGATGCGTGTGCCAGCCGGCCGCCACGCCCAGCATCGTCGCGCGGCTGGGCAGGCGCCGATGGATCACCGTCAGCAGCACGTCGTCGCCCTGCGGCTCCAGCTCGAAAGAGACGTCGCCGCTGCCCTGCCAGGCGAATGAGAGCCTGCGCGGCGGCTCGAGCTCGATGATGCGGCTCTGCATCCGATGCTCCTCGCCGAACTCTTCCGGGCGCTGCCCGGGCGGATCCGTCAGCCCGTCATTCCGCCATACCAGCTCGAACGGGGCGCCGATCGCCAGCTCCATCTCGCCGGCCGCAAGCCATTCGGCGCGCCGATCGCTGTCGGTGAGATAGGCCCATAGCCGCTCGATCGGCCCCGGCAGAAGCCGCTGGATCCTCAAAGTGGTCGGCTCGATCAGCTCGCCGAAGAGCCTGGTCGCCGGTTCGGTCATTGCTTGTCTCCATTACTTCGTGATTTGCGGGTGTCCTCGTCGCGCAGCAATTGCTCGAGCAGGTCGAGGCGGTGCGTCCAGAAGCGTTCGTAGAAGCTCAGCCATTCGTGCGCCGCGGCGAGCGGCGCCGGATCGAGGTGGCAGACGTGAGTCCGGCCCCGCACCTCGCGCCGGATCAGCCGCGCATGCTCCAGCGTCTTGATGTGCTTGGACACGGCCGCGAGCGAGATGGCGAAGGGCTCGGCGAGCTGCCCCACCGTCCGCTCGCCCTGCGCGAGCGCGCGGAGCATCTGCCGGCGAGTCGGATCGCCGAGCGCGTGGAAGACCGAATCGAATTCGGGCGCGTATGATTCAACCATGTGGTTAAATATGCCGCCGTCGATTTGAAAGTCAACCGCTAGGTTGAATGTTTTACGCCTGGGGTCGCTAAGCCTTCCTGAAATGTCGCCCGGAACAATCCCATTGACGGCATCCCGCGGCCCCCGGCCGGCTGGACCGCGCCATTGCCGCCGAGACGAATCCCGAGGCCGCCGCCGCCGGACGACTTCGCAGCGTCACCGCTCCTCCGTCATTGCGAGGAGCGTCGCGACGCGGCAATCCAGTCCTGCGGCGCCATACGCTCAGCACTGGATTGCTTCGCACCGCTCGCAATGACGACTGGGTTGCCGCGCTTTTCCGCCAGTTCCAGCCAACCCCAATAGCCGATCACGTCGCCGATCAGCGGCAGCGCGACGGCAACGTCGAAGCGGAAGCGGCCTTGGTCATCTTGCCATTCGCGAGCCGAGATCCGCGGCGCGAGGAAGCGAGGCAGCGGCAGGCGAAAGACGCTCCAGCGGCGGAGGCGCATTTCGAGGCCTTCCGGCCCCGCCGGCAGAGCGAAAGCGAAGCGCAAGGAGCCGAAGCGCTCGACGATGAGGCCGTCGCGCGCGGCGCAGAGCGCGCTGGAAAAGGCGTGGCCGCCGAAATCGCGCGTCCAGGCCTCGACGCCGTTCCGATCCGTGAAGGCCAGGCGCAGCGGCCAGGTCCCGGCGGGCGGGAAGCGCATCAAGGTCGCGACCAGGCGGGCGAGCGGGCCGCGGCCGCGCATGACGGTCCCTTCCCCGGCCGCGCCGGCATCGCCGCAGAGATCGTGCAGCCCGCGCACCGCCGGCGGCAAAGCGTCGAAGGCGGAGCCGAGGATGCGCGCGTAAAGCGGCGGCGGCAGCTCCCGCTCGTCGATCTCGTGGCGCAGCGCGAGAGCAGCAAAGGCCGGCTCGAAGCGGTCGAGCGTGAGCAGCGAAGCCGCGCTGCGCGCGCCGGGCGCAAGCCGGCCGGCGAGCGCGTCCTCGGCGAGGAGCGCCGCCCCGAGGGTCGGGATTTCGAGCCCCTCCCCTTTTTCCGCCACCACCGTCCAGCTTCGCTCGACCATGAGGGCCCCGGCGCGTCCGCGCAGGACGATTTTCATTGCCGAGCGCGCGCCGCCGAAGCCTGCCGTCAGGCGGTACAGCCTGACGAGTAGGGGCGCGGCGCCGGCCAGCGATTTCAGCCACCCACAGCGCACCGGCCAGCTCGCCAGCCAGAGCGCCCCCATCTGCAGGCCGGACTCGGTCCCCCCGCGGAACGTCACGCTCGGCCGCCCCGGCAGCATCGCCGGCAGCAGGTCGAGATCGGGCACGTCGGCGATCGCCGCCAGCCGGCCGCGAAGCCCGCTGCCGTCGCGGAACAGGAAGGACGCGCGCACCATTTCCTGCCAGCCATGGCCATGGCTCCAGCGACCGGCCCGCCACAGAAGGACCGGCCTGCCGACATAGGAAAGGGCCGCGCGGACGATCGACTCGCCGCCGCTCCTGCGGCTCGCGGCGCTCAGCGCCATGTCGACCGTCTCCACCCGGTCCAGCCGTTCGGCCAGCTTTCGGACGACGGCGCCGGACAAAGCGGACACGCTGGAGGCGCCGGCGACGATCGCCACGCCCGCCTGCCGCGCCGCCTCGTCCAGCGAGACGATGCCGCTGACGAAGTCGCGGGCGTCGGCGAGGTCGAGATAGGGAATGCCGGCGGCGATGCAGGCCTGCGGTACGGCGTAGGAGCTGGCCTGGAACGGCCCCGCCGCATCGATGACCAAGTCCGGCCGGTGCGCCGCCAGCAAGGCGGCGACGTCGCCTCCGCGGTCCATCGCCAGCGCGCGCGCGTCCGGCAAAGTCGCTGCGAATGCCGCCGCCCTGTCGCCGTTGCGGCCGGCGACGAGCAGGCCATGCCTCGCGACCGCCAGCCGCCGGCAGAGCCGCGCCCCGAAGCCGCCAGTACCGCCGATGACGAGGATCAGGCTCACAGCAAGCGGTCCCGGAACGCGGCATCGGGCAGCCAGCAGGTCTCGCGGCGGCCGAACAGGCGATAGCGGTTGCGCGCGACCAGCCGGTAAGCGGGATCGCGCAGGAAACGGGGAACGATCCGGGCGAGGCCGGCGAGCCGCCACGGCCAGCCGAGGCCGCGCCAGATCGCGATCACCGCCTCGCTGTCGCGCAGGGCGCGGTCGCCCTCGACCAGGATCAGGGTTTCGGGATCGGCGGGGTCGATGCCGAAGCGCCGGTAGAGGGCGGCGCCGGCCTCGCTCTGCATCGAGGCCAGGCGGAAGCGCCCCCGCGGGTCATGCTTCAGGACGAATTGCGCATTGGCCGCGCAGAGCGGGCAGACCGCGTCGAAGACGATGATCGGGCGCGCATCGCCGGTCATTCGGCCGCGCCTTCGTCGACGGCCCTGAGCTCGCGGAACAGGGCGGTCTGGCGGACGAGCGCGCCGAGCAAAGGATGGTCGAGGCTCAGCACGAAGGCGAACCAGCCATGGTTGCAGTCGATATGGCTGACCCGCATCCGCCCCGGCGCCAGCCAGCGCGGCAAGCGCAGGCGCAGCCGGCCGCGCCCGATGAAATAATGGTCGCTGAGGAAATGGAGCGCCTCGTTCTCGACCGCCACGTTCAGCGCGATGCCGATCCCGCAGCCGATATATTCCTCGAGGCCGGTCGGCCCGGCGAAGCGCTTGATGCTGTGGATCACCTGCGGAAAGCATGGCCTGAGCGAAATCGAAGGGCCGCGGCCGTAGATCCGCATCCAGAGCTGGCCGCCGCTCGCCGGATCCTCGGTCACGCAGACCGTCGCCGGCACGAAGATGTCACGGCAAAGCGGCAGCGGGGCGCCGATCAGCCGCAGCGCCTGGGCGAGCAGCCGGCCGCAGCGGCTGATCCGGCATTCGACGATCTCGCCGGCATAGACGATCGAACGGCCTTCGCCGAGGTGCCGGCCGAAGCGCGCCCGTACCGCCTCGGGCAGCAGCGCCCAGCCCTCTTCGCCGATCAGGGTGCGGAAGCGGAGGTCGCCGATTCCGGCGTCGCGAGCAGCTTGCGGGCGCCGGCAAAATGGGATGACGTTCGTCCCGGCTTCGCCCGCCCCTCTCGCCTCGACCGCGCCCATCGCGCCCTCCTGTTCTGCCGTTTCCGTCACGAGAGAAATGGCTGCCCAAAAACCTACTCCACGCCGCGTCTCTCGCCTCCGCCCCGCCGGCCCCAGCCGACCAGGCTCGCGACCCTCGATCCCATGCGGATCAGGGCCATGAGCTTGGGCGCCGGCACGCCGAGCATCTGGTCGTACCAGTCGCTGAGCGTCGCCACGAACTTCTCCATCTCGGCGAGCCGCTTCTTCGCCACCGGGCTCACCCTCTTGTCGCCCTCGGCTTCGGCGAGGCAGGCGCGCAGCGCCGCGGCGGCGGGGTCGATCTCGCGCTGCTTGCGGCCCTGGGCGATGCGGGTGACCATTTCCCAAAGGTCGGTCTCGGCCTCGAAATGATCGCGCCGGTCGCCGAAGACGGGGACGCGGCGGACCAGCTTCCAGCCGGTCAGCTCCCGGAGGCTGTTGGAGACGTTGGAGCGGGCCATGCCGAGCGTTTCGGCAATGTCCTCGGCGATCAGCGGCCGCTCGGACAGATAGAGCAGAGCATGGATCTGCGCGACCGAACGGTTGACCCCCCATTGCCCGCCCATATCCCCCCAATGGAGGATGAACCGCTCGACCGCCGGAGGAAGTTCCGATTGGGCAGTTATTTCTGTCATGACAGAAATATGAGACGAAACGGATGCGGAGTCAAGGACGTTACCCTCACCGTCTTTGCGACCCGGGCATGGGCCGCGGGTGGCAATCCAGGGCCCTACCGGATTGCCGCCTTGCTGGTGACGGTTCAGGGCCATGACCACTCGTCTCCTGCCCCGCCCACGACTATGCCTGGCGGCAGCAAGAGGGGATGCATGATGCAGAATCTGGATATTGGCCTGGTGATCGACGCCGATGATCCCACAGGCATGTTACGCGTGCGGGTGATCATTCCCAACGTCGCCGCGGACCAACCGCTCTGGGCCCGAGTCTGTCAGCCGCAGGCGCTTGGCTCCGGCACGTCTTTCCTGCCCGAAGCGGGCGATGAGGTCCTCGTCGGCTTCCTCGGCGGCGACCCTGAGATGCCCGTCGTCATCGGCAGCCTTTTCAACCCCGCAAGGCCTCCCGCTGTGCCGTCGGCCGACTGATCCGAAAGACCGTGGTGCGGTTCCGCCTCAGCAGACGCCCTGGCGCTCGCGCGCGCCGGCGTAAGACTCGGCGATGAGCGTCTCGAGCACGGCAGGGTCGGCGTCGGCCAGCGACTTCAGATAGAGGCAACCCTTGCCCGTCTTGTGCCTCCCGAGGCGGGCGAGCAGTTCATCGCGGCCGCCGGCGCCGAGGCCGAGATAGAGGACCAGCTGCTTCGCCCGCGGCGAGAAACCGATCAGCATCCATTCGCCCTCGCGGCCGCTTTCATATTTGTAGCGGTAGCGGCCGTAGCCGACGATGTTCGGGCCCCAGAGACGGGGCGGCTCCCCGGTAATCCTGGCCATCGTCTCGCAAAGCGCCAGCGCGTCCGCCCGCCGCGTCGGATCCGGCAGGGCGGCGAGGAAGGGGCCGGTGTCGGCGTCGGTTTCCCGGGTCTTGTTTGCGGCCATCGGCTGATCCTCCCGGGCCCAGACTGGAACCGGGGTCATCCGCCGACAAGCCGAATCCGCTGAGCGCTTTGACCGCAAGGCCCGGAGTGCGCGCGCCGGCGGCGGCCGGCAGGCGGACGAGATGGATGCACTCAATTCGCCTTGCACAGACGATCTCGACGCGTCGCGGCTCGCGGCGCAGCTCGACGCGCAGGGTTGGGCCTCGCTCCCGTCCCTGCTCGCCGAAGACGAATGCGCCGGCCTGCGTGCGCTGTACGCGAAGGACGAAGCGTTCAGGTCGACGATCGTCATGGCGCGCCACGGTTTCGGCTCGGGCGAATATCGCTACTTCAACGATCCCCTGCCGGCGCCGGTCGCGCGCCTGCGCGCTTCGCTCTACCCGCCGCTGGCCGAGGTCGCGAATAGCTGGGCGTCGGCGCTCGGCGCACCGGCCGATTTCCCTCCCGATCATGCCCAATTCCTCGCCCGCTGCCGTGAGGCCGGGCAGAACCGGCCGACGCCGCTTCTCCTCCGCTATCGCACCGGCGACTATAACTGCCTCCACCAGGACGTTTACGGCGAGCATGTCTTCCCGCTGCAGGTCGCCATCCTGCTGTCCGAGCCGGGCGAGGATTTCGACGGCGGCGAGTTCCTGCTGGTCGAGCAAAGGCCGCGCATGCAGTCGCGCGGCACCGTCGTGCCGCTCCGCCGCGGCGACGCCGTGATCTTTCCCGTGCGCCAGCGGCCGGTGCGCGACACGCGCGGCTGGTATCGCACCACATTGCGGCACGGCGTGAGCGAACTGCGCTCAGGGGAGCGCCTGACCCTAGGCCTCATCTTCCACGACGCCCGCTAGGGCGGTGGCCGCGGCTCAGCGGTTCACCGTGTCCATGCCGCGCTCGTGATAGCGGGGACCGGCGGCGGCGCCGGGCGGCAATATCTCGTCGAGCCGCGCCAGTTCCTCTCCGGTCAGCGTCACGTCGAGCGCGGCGATATTCTGGTCGAGATAGGGACGGCGCTTGGTGCCGGGGATGGGGACGATGTCCTCGCCCTGCGCCAGCACCCAGGCCAGAGCGAGCTGGGCGGCGGTCACGCCCTTGGCGGCGGCCATGCGCTCGATCTCATGGACGAGGGCGATGTTCTTCTCGAAATTCTCGCCGGTGAAGCGGGGGTGGAAGCGGCGGAAATCATCCTCCGGAAAATCTTCCGGCCGGGTGATCTGGCCGGTGAGGAAGCCGCGCCCCAACGGGCTGTAGGCGACGAAGCCGATGCCGAGCTCGCGCACGGTCGACAGGATCTCCGCCTCGGGATCGCGGCTCCACAGGGAATATTCGGTCTGGAGGGCGGCGATGGGATGGGTCTCGTGCGCACGCCGGACCGTCGCCGGCGCCGCCTCGCTCAAACCGAGGAAGCGCACCTTCCCCTCGCGGACCAATTCCGCCATCGCGCCGACCGTCTCCTCGATCGCCACGTCCGGATCGACCCGGTGCTGATAATAGAGGTCGATCGTCTCGACGTTGAGCCGCTTCAGGCTCGCCTCGCAGGCGGAGCGGACATAGTCCGGCCGGCCGCAGACGCCCTTGAAGCTGCCGTCCGGGCCGCGGACGTTGCCGAACTTGGTGGCGACGAAGGCCTCGCCGCGGCGGCCGGCAATGGCGCGGCCGATCAGCTCCTCGTTGCGGCCGACGCCGTACATGTCGGCGGTGTCGAGAAAATCGATGCCGCGGTCGAGCGCGTGACGGATGGTCGCGATCGATTCCGCATCGTCCTTGGCGCCGTAAAATTCGGACATGCCCATGCAGCCGAGCCCGATCGCCGACACTTCGGGGCCGCCTCGGCCCAGCCGTCTTCTCTCCACCACGTCCCGATCTCCTCGCTGCGCCGATCGCGGCTCAACGGCCGGATCGCCGCTCCGACCCATCCGTTCGCCGCGCCGGCGCCGCCATAGGCCGCAGGGGGTGCGCGGGCAACGACCCCCCGCTTCCCTTCCGCCCGCGCCTCGGGCACGAAGGATCATGCTCTACCTTGCCGTCAAGGCCGGCCTGTCCGGCATCATCGTCGCCATCGTCTCGGAGGTCGCCAGGCGCTATCCGGGCTGGGGCGGGCTGATCGCCTCCTTGCCGCTGGTGTCGGTGCTGGGCATGATCTGGCTCTGGCACGACACCGGCGACAAGGTGCGGATGGCGGCCCATGCGGAAGCGACCTTCTGGTTCGTCCTCCCCTCGCTGCCGATGTTCCTCCTGATCCCCTGGATGCTGCGCCACGACTGGCCCTTCCCGGCCGCCCTCGCCGCCGGCTGCATCCTCACCATCCTGCTCTATTCGCTGACGCTCTGGGTGGGACCGCGACTGGGGCTGCGGCTTTAGGGCCCGGACCCTAGTCGATCTTCAGCCGGACGAACGCCATCGCGCCCCTGGGATCGCCGCTATAGAACGGCTCGAGAGGCGCGGGCACGAAGTTGAACGCATAGAGGCCGCCCAGGCCGACCTTCACATGCCCGGCCAGCCGGAAATCCCGGATCGCGCCGAGCGACGCCTTGCCGACATGGTAGGCCGGTCCGTGACGGCCGCCGACGAAGAGCAATTCGTTGTTCTTCGTCCTCTCGCCGCGCCCGAACAGGGTCCAGTCGCCGAGGCCGAGGGCGCTCTCCAGGACCCATGCGTCGAGATTGTCGCCGTCGCTCGACCGCCGGCCCCAGGCCGCCGTCGTCGACCACCAGCCGTTCGCGCCCAGGCGGCGCGTGTAGATCGCGCTTGCCGACCATCTCGTCTGGTTGGTGGCCGGCTCGAGCTGCTCCGGGCTCTTCAAATAGGCCCAGCTCGCCTGCAGCGCCAGCTCGGCCGTCGGATTCCAGGAAACGCGCAGAGCCGTCGAGTCCAGCGCCCCGGTCTCGATGTCGAAGCGATGCTGGTCGGGCTCGCGTCCGTGGAAGCGCGAGGCCTCGAGCTTGAATTTGTCGTAGACGAGGCCGGCGGTGACGACGCCGAAAATGATGTGGGTCGAGTCCAGCCAATGGTGGGAGATCGGCGCTTCCGGCGAATCCAGGATCGACATGCGGTGCATGAAGGCCGGCGGTCCGAAGGCCGGCTCGCCCGGCAGGCCGCCGTAGAGGAAGGCGCTGGCCTTGTCGCCGAGGCGGAGGCTGTAACTTGCCGACAGCTCCATGAAGAGATCGTGCGGGTGCTGCCGGTCCACCAGCGGATTCGTGCCGTCGGCAGTTTCTCCGGAGGCGAGCAGGAGCGGATAGCCGCTCTTGCCCATCAAGGGATCGGGGCTGACCATCGCCTTGAGCTGAAGCACGCTGCCGTTCGCGAACGGCCGCTGGGCGACGCCCATCAGCATGCCGGAGACGAAGGCCTTGGCGTTGCCGCGCGGACCGCCCTGCCGGTCGTAGACGCCGTTGAGCAGCGCGTGACCCATCAGCATCCAGCCCCCGCGCATCGTCTCGACGCCGCCGTGGATCGAGGCGTCGGGCTGCCACGCGGTGCCGGACGCCTCCCGGGTCATCGGATAAGCCCCGAGCGCGGCGGTCATCGCATGGTTCATCCCGCCATGGCCCATCGCCTGATGATCCATCGGGGCGAGGCCCCCGGAGGCGTCGGCCGGCGGCGCCA
The DNA here is from genome assembly GCA_034668705.1 of Sphingomonadales bacterium. Lineage (GTDB taxonomy): Bacteria > Pseudomonadota > Alphaproteobacteria > Sphingomonadales > Sphingomonadaceae > Allosphingosinicella. The sequence continues at coordinate 56,482 of JAXDOV010000053.1, read as the reverse complement.
TCCCCGGCATATCCTGGCGATCCATGACGCGATCGGTCGCCGGCGGGGCGGCCCGGTTCGGCTCGGGCATCGGCATCGGTTCGGTTGAACCGGATTGCGGAGCCGCCGCCATCGGCATCGGCCGACCCGGCGACATGCCCGTCATGTCATGCCCCGGATGCGACGAGGGAGGCGGCGACGCCGCAGGCCGGGAAGCAGAGCCGTGCCGGGTTTGCGCGACCGGCCGGGATCGACCCTTGCTCCTGGCGATCGGTCGGTGCGCATGTGCGGCCCCGGCACCGTGAGGCACGGTCTTCGTGGGCGCCGGCATCGGCATGTTCATGCCGGCATGCTGCGCCAACGCGGGCGCGGTGGCGGCAAGAGCAACGCCCATCGCCGAAGCGAGAAATAGGTGTTTCATTTCGCATTCCTGTTCCTGATCGCAACGACGCGACCGGCGCGGAGCTTCACACCCCGCTGCATTTTCGAAGGTAGAGGGACGGCGACAGGTCTGGCTTGCCGCCACCAAGCCTCGATCGAAGACTGGACCTCAGGACGCTCGCGGAGGGGGAATCGCCGCCTCGGGGACGAATTCCGAGCGGATCCGCTCCAGCGGCAGCGGCGCCACGGCCGCGGCGACGAAGAGCTCAGGCTCGACCTCGCTGCCGAATGAAGGGAGGGCCGCGCATGCGATCAGGCAATCATGCGCCTGGGCAGGCTGATTGTGGCTTCGGGGGGCATCCGGACAATGGCCGAGGGCCATGGCGACGGAGTTCGCATGATGGCCTGCCGCCTGCGCCGGCGTCAGCATCCCAAGCGGCGCCAGCAGGAGGGCGAGGATCGTCAGCAACCGCATCAGATGCTTGACCGGCATGGCGCGCCGATACGCCGCGCCACCGGCGGTTTCAATTCGGCTCCTACCGATGGTCATGGCCGTGCCCGGGCTTGCCCATCATCCGCAGCATTGCGGGGCCGCCCGTCCTCAGGAACCGCAACAGGAGCAAGGCGGCGAGGATGAGGAAGAAGAGGTTGAGCCATGTCGTGTAATTCCACGACAGCGACGCTTCGACGATGCGCGCCTGCCGCTGCGCGGGAATCAGCCCCAGCGCTCCGAACAGGAGCTCCACGACAAGCGCCGCACCGACCATCGCCGCATAGAAGGTGGCGAAGAGAAAGGCCGCCATCTTCAGCCCGTAATATTTCCGATAGATGTTGAGGATCGGCAGGATGATCAGGTCGGCATAGATGAAGGCGATCACGCCGCCGAAGCTGATCCCGCCGTTCCACAGCACCGCCGCCAGCGGCACGTTGCCGACCGAGCAGACGAAGGAGAGCACGGCCACCAGCGGACCGATCAGCGGCCCCCACAGCCTGGCGAGAAGCGGGTGGCCGGTGAGGAAGAAGCCCTGCCAGAAATGCGGCGAAACCCACGCCGCCAGGGCGCCGGCGATGACGATGCCGCCGACGATGTCCATCCAGACGGAGGCCCAGTCCATCACGAAATAATGGCTGATGACGGTGAGGCCTTTGGGCGAGGTGACGCGCGCCCAGAACGAGCCGCCTTCCGTCACCGCCATGTCCATCGCGGCATGGCCCTCCATCCGTCCGGCGATCCCTTTCTCCGCCTGCCGCTTCGCCTCGCGCAGCATCCGCCGCGTCAGGAATCGGCGAAACAGGAGGGCCAGGAGAAGGACCATCACCGGCGCTCCGGCGAATTCGGCGAGCATGAACTGCCATCCCATCAGCACGACGAGGATGATCCCCAGCTCCACGACCAGATTGGTGGAGGCGATCTCGAAGACCATCGCCGCGGTGAAGTCGGCGCCTTTCCGGAACACGGACCGGGCAAGTGCGACCGCGGCATAGGAGCAGGACGAGGAGGCGGCGCCCAGCCCGCAGGCGATGGCGAGCGACCTCGGACGGTCATCCGGCAGAAGCCGGCTCATCTCCTTGTGGGACACGATTGCCTGGACGACGGCGGAGAGGAAGAAGCCGAGGATCAAGGGCCAGAGGATCTCCCAGCCCATGAAGAAGGCCATGGTCAGCGCGTGCAGGATCTGCGCGATCATCTCGGAGCCGCGCCTCTCACCGCGCGCTTCGCTCGAGCAATTCGATCAGCTCGCCGGCCTTGCGCCGCTGCTCATCCTTGTCGCCGGCGACGATCGCGCCTTCGATGCAATGGCCGAGATGGTCCTTCAGCATCTCCGTCTCGACCCGCGCCAGCGCCGCCCGCGCCGCCTGGATCTGGGTGAGGATGTCGATGCAGTAACGGTCTTCCGCCACCATCCGCGCCACGCCGCGCACCTGGCCTTCGATCCGGTGCAGCCGGTTGAGCAGCTTCTCCTGGTTCGCGCGTTCCATCCCTGCATCCTTCGGGCGCATTTATATACCCCATCCCGGTATCTGCAAGACGCGTCTCGCACCCATTTCGAACCGTCGCGCAATGTCGGCTCGCAGACAGACAAGCCGCTCCTCTTTTGCTAGAAACCGTCACCGGGGAGTAGCGCGCCCATTCGGGCGCCCGAGTTGCGGGGGTAGACATGTTCCGGATTCGTTACGCAGCGCCGACGGCCTAGGCTGGGCGCCGTCGATGCACTTTGCCAATAACCGCCTCCTCTCCACCTTCAGTCCCGCCGAGCGCGCGCTGCTCGAACCCTCGGCGACCGCGATCGAGCTGCGGCGGGGCGACGTCCTGTTCGAGCCGGGCATGGATGTGCCGGCCACCCATTTCCCCTCCGCCGGCACGGTGGTGGCGATCGTCATCGGCATTGCCGACGGCCGTACCGTCGAAGTGGCGACGATCGGCAAGGAGGGCGCGGTCGGCGGCATCGTCAGCGGCGGCAAGGCCCCGGCCTATGCCCGCGCCGTCGTCCAGGTGCCGGGCTTTGCCCTGCGCATCGACCTGAAGGCGCTCGAAGCCGCGAAGGCGCGCTCGCCCCACATCCGCGATCTCTTCTCCCGCTATGCCGACGCCCTGCTCGCCCAGGTGATGCAGTCGGTCGCCTGCAACGCCTTCCACCCGCTCGAGGCGCGGTGCTGCCGCTGGCTGCTGACCGCGCAGGACCGCTCCGGCGGCGACGAGATCCCGCTGACCCAGGAATATCTCGCCGAGATGCTCGGCGTCCAGCGCACGACGGTGAGCGCCGTCGCCCGCATGCTCCAGGAGCAGGGGCTGATCCGCTACCGCCGCGGCACCATCCGCATCCTCGACCGCGCCGCCGTCGAGCAACGGTCCTGCGAATGCTATGAAAGCGTCGAACGCCATTTCCGCGAGGTGCTGCCCGAGATCAGGCCGCAGAAGATCGCCGAGGCGGCCGACGGCACCACATGATGATGGTGTCGGTCCGCGACAGCGCCGCGGCGGAGACGCCGGATTTCGACGTCGATTCGATCCGCCTGCTCGAGCTCAGGCACCGGATCAAGAACCTGCTCGGCATCGTCCAGGCGGTCGCCAACCAGACCCTGCGATCCGGCCGCTCGATCGACGAGGCGCGAAAGGCGCTGGACGGCCGGCTGGCGGCGATGGGCCAGGCGGTGGACATGCTCCTCCAGACCGGCTGGACGGCGGCGGCGCTCGCCGAGCTGATCGACCGCGGCCTCGTCCATGCCGGCGGGCGGATCGTCGCGGAAGGGCCCGACCTCGTCCTCAACGCCGACGCGGTGATGGCGCTGACCCTGGTGTTCCACGAGCTCGAGAGCAATTCGATCAAATATGGCGCGTTGTCGGCCGATGCCGGCAAGGTCGCGATCTTCTGGACCGTGGCCGGCGAGCGGCTCGAGCTCGAATGGGTGGAACGCGAGGGACCGGTCTGCGCATCGCCGTCGCGCCAGGGCTTCGGCTCGCGGATGATCGCCAAGCTGGTCGGCGGCCGCTTTCGCGGCGCGTCCGAGACCGAATATCGGTCCGACGGGCTGCGCTGGCGCCTGAGCGCGCCGCTGGCGGAGCTGCTGCCGTAGGGCGATAGCCGGCGGCGGGCGGCCCGCCAAAATCCGCGGGCACTTCGTGACGGCCGGCGACTCTCATTTGCGTGAGCGAGCTTGCCCCCTCCTTTTTCCGCGGCCCACGGCTCGAACCGCGCCCGCTTCCCCTCCGAGCCGCCGCGCGTTACGGCAATGAGGTGAGGTTACCCGCCACCCGCCGGCCCGCTTGGGCGCTGCTGTTCGCGCTCCTGCTGCTGCGGGCCTTGGTGCCGGCGGGCTTCATGTTCAGCGCTGCGGCCTCCGGTGCGCCGGCTTTGGTGCTCTGCCCCGGCGTCGAGGCGCCGCCGCCGCCCGTCCACGAGATGGCGATGCACCGCCCCGCGCACCGGCATGGCCACGATCCCGCCAGTCATCCCGAGAGCCCCTGCCCCTTCGCCGCGCTGGCTTCACCGGCCCTTCCGCCCGCCCCGCTTGCCGTGGCGCCCGCGGCGGCGGCGCGGTCCTATGTCTCGCTCGAGGCGGCGCCGAGCGCTGCCGCCGCGCTTGGGCTCGCCGCCCCGCCGCCGCCCGCCACCGGTCCGCCCGCTTCGGCCTGAGCCTGAGCCACGGGCATCGCCCGTCTCCCGTTCCGGACCGAAGGATTTCACATGACCGAAGCTTCGCGCGCGCCGATGGCGGCGCGCCTTTTCTGCTGCGCATGCGCAGTGGCCGCACCTGCGCCGGCGATGGCGCTCGCGGAAGCCAGCCCGCCCCCGCCGGCCATCGTCGTCACCGGCCAGCGCCCCGTGCCGACGCCGGCGACCAGCGAGAGCGTCGATGCCGGCCGCCTCGCCAAGACGACGACCCTGCTCAATGCCGAGGATAGCCTGCGCTATCTGCCGAGCCTGCTGGTGCGGAAGCGCCATGTCGGCGACACCCAGGCGCCGCTCGCCACCCGCACCTCCGGCGTCGGGGCCAGCGCGCGCAGCCTGGTCTATGCCGACGGCGTGCTGCTTTCGGCGCTGATCGGCAATAACAATAATTTCGCGTCGCCGCGCTGGGGGATGGTGTCGCCCGAGGAGATCGAGCGGGTGGACGTGCTCTACGGCCCCTTCTCGGCCGCTTATCCGGGGAATTCGATCGGCGCCGTCGTCAATCTGACGACGCGGCTGCCGGACCGGCCGGAGGGCTCGCTCCGCGTCGCGACCAGCGTCCAGCGTTTCGACCAATATGGGACGCACGGAATTTTCCCGGCGACCGAGCTGTCCGCCACCGCCGGGGACCGGATCGGCGGCTTCGCTGTCTTCGCGAGCGCCAACCATGTCGCCAGCCGCAGCCAGCCGCTCGCTTATGTGACGGTCGCCCGCCCCGCCGCGACCAGCGCCGCCGGCTCGCCTGCGTCCGGCGCCGCGCCCGACCTCAACCGCGCCGGCGCGCCGATCCTGGTGCTCGGCGCCGGCGGCTTCGAGCATCAGCGCCAGGACAATCTCAAGCTGAAGCTCGCCTTCGAGGCGACGCCGTCGCTGCGCTTCACATATCTCGGCGGGCTGTTCCTCAACGATACCGCGGCCTCGGCCCGGACCTGGCTGAGCGCGAGCGGCGGCGTACCGCTTTATACGGGTGCGCTGAACCTCGACGGGCGCCTGGTCAACGTGCCGGCGAGCGCCTTTTCGAACAATGTCTACCGTCTCGACGAGCGGCACTGGATGCACGCGCTGACCGTCGAGGGCGGCAGGCCCGGCGGCATCCAGTGGCGCGCGATCGGCTCGCTCTACGACTATGCGAAGGATTTGCAGCGCCTGCCGACGAGCGCCCCGCCCGCCGCGGCCACGGGCGGTCCGGGCGCGCTCGTCGACATGGGGGGCACCGGCTGGCGGACATTCGACGTGGACGCGCGCCAGCGGGGCCTGAGCGCCGGCGCCCATTTCGATCTCTTCACCCTCGCCAGCAACCGCTATGCGGCTACGGACTGGCTGACGGGACCGAAGGGCGCGCTCACCCAGGCGGCGCGCGGCCGCACGCGGAGCGCGGCCTTGTGGGCGCAGGACGCGATCCCGCTCGGACCGACGCTGCAACTCACCCTCGGCGCCCGTTACGAATGGTGGCGCGCCGACCGCGGCCTCAACTTCTCGCTCGCCCCCGCGCTCTCCGTGAACCAGCCCGCGCTCGCGAAGCAGGGCTTTTCCCCCAAGGCGAACCTGCGCTGGCGGCCCGCCGCCCATTGGAGCCTCACCCTCTCCGCGGGCCAGGCCTATCGCTTCCCGACCGTGTCGGAGCTCTATCAGGCGGTGACGACGGGGCCGGTCCTGACCATCCCCGATCCTCATCTCCGCCCCGAGCGAGCGCGCTCCGAGGAGCTCGCCGCCTCATGGACGGACGCGAAGGGCCATGTCCGCCTGTCCCTGTTCAACGAAGCGGTCCGCGACGCACTGATCGCGCAGACGGCGCCGCTCGTCCCCGGCTCGACGAGCCTGTTCAGCTTCGTCCAGAACGTGCCGAAGGTGCGCACGCACGGGCTCGAGCTCGTCTTCGAGCGCAGCGGCGTGCTTGTCCCCGGCCTCGATCTCTCCGGCAGCCTCACCCTCGCCGATCCGAAGGTGGTGCGCGATCCCGCTGTCCCGGCCGCGCAGGGCAAGGACCTTCCCCAGGTGCCGCGCCGCCGCGCCACTATGGTGGCGACCTGGCGCGAGGGCGAGCGCGCGTCTCTCACCCTCGCCGCCCGCTACGCCAGCCGCTCCTGGGGCACGATCGACAATTCGGACCCGGTCTCGCATACCTTCCAGGGTTTCGAAGGCTATTTCGTCGTCGACGCCCGCGCGGATGTCCGCGTCTCCCGCCACTGGCGGGCGGCGGTCGGCGTCGAGAATCTGGGCAACGACAAATATTATCTTTTCCACCCCTTCCCGCAGCGGACGCTGACGGCGGAGCTCAGCTATCGCTGGTAGCGGGCGCCGGCGGGCGGCGGCGGAGAAACTGCCGCCGCCGCCTTTTCTCGGGCGGGTCGAGGCCCAGCCATTCCTTCCAGACGAGGAACAGCGCCGCCATCAGCGCCGGGCCGACGAACAGGCCGACCAGGCCGAACCTCTCCAGGCCGCCGAAAGTGGCGACGAAGGTCCAGAGGAAGGGCAATTCCATCGAATTGCCGATCAAAGCGGGCTGGACGAGATTGTCGCCGATCAGCATCACCGCCGCACCGAACAGGAGCAGGCCGATGCCGGCGGCGAGATGACCCTGGACGACCAGCACGACGGTGGCGACGCCGAAGGCCGCCCAGGCGCCGAAGGGGAGCATCGCCACCGCGATCGTCGCCAGGGTGAACAGGACCGGGCGCGGCACGTTCGTCACCGCATAGCCGATGCCGATCAGGCTGCCCTCGCCGATCGCGACGAGCACGGTGCCGTTGACCGCCGCCCGCACCGCCTCGCCGACCCGGTTGACGAAGCGCTCGCCGAACTCGCCGTAGAAGCGCCGGGCGGTGCCGACCGCATTGGCGGCGAGCCGCTCGCCGTCGCGCAGGATCAGGAATAGGGCGAGCAGGGTCACCGCGAAGAACATCGACCCGCTTGCCACCTGCGCCGCCACCGCGCCGGTCCAGCTTGCCACCGAGGCCCCGTCGATCGAGCCGAGCAGCTGGGAGCCGCCCTCGGGGGTGGCGAGATGCGCCTGCCACCAGGCGGCGACCCGCGATCCCAGCATCGGCACATGGAAGATCCAGGCGGGTGTCGGCACGCCCGTCTTCTGCGCCTTGGTCAACCAGTCGAGCGCCGCCTGGCTGTCGCGCGCGGCCTCGACCGCGACGATGGCGAGCGGCAGCATCAGCACCAGCCCCGTGCCCAAGGTGAAACCGAGCGGGACCAGGATTCGTGGCCCCTTGCGGCGGCCGCCGGCGGCGCGCGTGTAAAGCGGCCAGAGCGCGATGGCCAGGGTCACCGCCCAGGCCAGCTCGAGCAGGAAGGAGCGCGCGATCCACAGGCCCACCAGGGTCAGCAGGGCAACCAGCAGCCGTAACTGGGTGAGATGGGTCTGCGCCTCGTCCGGCGGCTGGCCGGCAAGCTCCGGGGGCGGCTTCTCGGTCATCGGGGCATCTCCACTGGCGGTGGAAGACCATGCCGCCGCCCCTCGGGGAAGTCCATCGGGCGACGGACGCGAAAAAGGGCGGCGCGGACCGGAGTCCGCGCCGCCCTTTTTCGAAGCCGTCGGGCTCAGCGACCGCCCGTCGTCGTACCGCCCAGCACGCTGTTGCTGTTGGCGCGCGCGCGGGCGCGGACCGACGCATGGCGTGGACCGCGGTTCTGCATCCGCGCCGTCATGCGGGTGGCGACGCCGTGACTGGTGCCGGTGCGGGCCCGGGCGCCGATGGTGGTCGTACGGTGGAGCACGCTGTTCGAATTCGCGCGGGCGAGCGCGCGCGCCGAAGCGTGCGACGGTCCCTGGCTGTTCGCGCGCGCAGCGTTGCGGGTGGTGACGCCGTGGTTCGTGCCGGCCGGGCTTGTCCGGGTGCCGGCCCTGGCCGTCGCCGAGCCGCCGAGCACGCTGTCGCGGTTCGCGCCTTCGATGGTGCGGTCCGCGGCATGAGCCGGGCCCCGGCCGGTCGCCCGTACATCGGTCCGGGTGTCGGCGCCCATACCGCGGCCCGTGTCGCCGATCGGGCCGAGGCCGCCGAGCGACCCGGCGCCGCTCCCGCCGACGCTTACGCCGCCGCCAGGGCCGCCATGACCACCGCCCATGCCGCCGCCACCCGGTCCGCCGCCGCCGTGGCCATGCTGTGCCAGCGCCGGCGCGCCCGCCAATGCCGCGCAACCGACCGCGATCGCCAGGAATCTGGTCTTCATCTTGCCTCTCCTTGACTGTCCAATACTGGCGCCCGGCAGCACCATTCGCCTGCGGGCACTCTGGAGTTGCAAGAACGGAGCGCGCGGGAGCCGGCTCCCGGCACCCTTGTTTTTGCTGGCGAAGCGGATCGTGAATGAGGCGAGCGGAGGCTTGCCGCCCCGCCCGGACGGGCCGTTTACCAGTTAACCGTTTCTCGCACGGACGGGTTCAGGCAGGGTGTTCCTGTGGCCGCGCGTTCGATAGGGTGAAGAGATGCGTTCCGTCCTGCCTGCCCTGCTGCTGCTCGCTTCTGCCGCCGCTTCCGCCCAGCCGCCCGCGCGGCTCGCGCAGCCCGAGCGTCCGGGCTTCCGCGCCCATGGCAACGTCTTCCTGAGCCCGATGGGCGAGCCGTTCCGCGCCGGGGATCCGGCGGCGGACGTCGTCGGCGCCTGGTTCGCCGGCGCCGATGCCGATCGTGACGGCGCGATCACCCTCGCGGAGATCCAGGCCGATGCCGCCCGCTTCTTCGCGACGCTCGACGCCAATCGCGACGGCGAGATCGATCCCGCCGAGCTCGCCCGCTACGAGAACGAGGTCGCGCCCGAAGTGCAGCTCGGCATGCAGATGCGCGAGCGCGGCTTCGGCCGCGGCAAGCGTCGAGGAGGAGATGCCGCCGACCAGGATGGACGGCCCGGCCCGAACGACGGCTTCGATGACGGGCTGGAAGGCGCCGGCCGCTATTCCTTCCTCAACATCCCCGAGCCGGTCATCAGCGCCGATGCCGACCTCAATCGCGGCGTCTCGCGCGCCGAATTCCTCGCCGCCGCGGCCAAGCGCTTCCAGATGCTCGACACCGACCATGACGGCCGCCTGACCCGCGCCGAGCTGCCGCCGCTGCCGCAACGCCACCAGGGCAAGCAGAAGAAGCATAAGGGCCCGCCGACGCGGCCCCAGGGCGAACCGCTCCCGCTCTGATACCGTTTCGTCCGATCAACGGAACCCGTGCCTGCCGGCCCGGTTGAATCTGGAAGCGCCGCTCAGGGCGCGAGGAGATGAACAATGGGCGAGATCAAGGACAGGCTGAAAGGCAATGCCAATCAGGCGATCGGCGACATGAAGCAGCAAAGCGCCGATCCCGACGTCCGCGACGAAGGCGCCGCGCAGAAGCTGAAGGGCACCGGCCAGGACCTGAAAGGCAAGGTGAAGGGCGTCATCAACGACCTTTAAGCCTGCAACAAACCGACATTAGCCGCTGATCGGGCGCGGCCACGGCATCTCTGCGCCGCTGCGTCTCTGCGCGAACAATCCCGACGACCGTCGTGCATCCTTCACGCCAGCGGAAATCGGCAGACTGCACGCAGAGACGCGGAGGCACTCTGGAATCGAGCGCCTTTCTTCGGGGCGCCTTGCGTAGCGGGGATTGCCTGCGGCTACCAGATCGCCGGCAGCAGCCGGTAGCGCACGTGGCGGCGATAGTCGCGATAGGCCTCGTCCTCGGCGAGCACCGCTTCCTCGGCGCGGATCCTCAGCACCATCGCCAGCCAGCAGGCGGTGTAGACGAGCAGGTTCCAGCCCGAATAGCTGATCGACAGATAGCCTGCCTGGGTGATCAGATAGCCGAAATAGATCGGGTGGCGGACCGCCCGATAGGGGCCGTCGCGCTGGACGCCCCGATTGGCGGCGACGATGCCGAAGCTGCGCCGCAGGAAGATCTTGGCCGAGATGCTGCACATCAGACCGGCGACCATCATCGCCGTCGCCACCGGCACCGGCAACCACTGGATGCCGCCCGGCATGACCAGCAGCGGCGACCAGGTGCCGACCATGGCGATGATCCAGGCGTAGAGCGTGGTCGCCATCGGCCCCGGCCGACGGATCACCATGCACAAAGCGGTCATGCCCTCCGACACCATGATCAGCAGGTTGTAGGGCCCCTCGCCGACATGCGGAAAGAGGCGGCTGAGGAAGAAGATCGTCAGCACGACCACGATCAGCCGTTCGAACATGTCGAGTGCGAAGGTGAAGCGCGTCCCGGCCGGCCGGATGTTGAGCGGGGCCGAAGCCTCCTGGTCGTCCACTTTTCCCCCCTGGAGCGCTGGTCCCTCTTCCTAGCGCCATCAGGTTAAAGAAAGCCTTTCCGGGCCTATTCCATGATCACCGGCTCCGCGCCCGGCTCCGGCTTGGCGTTGCGGAGCAGGAAGACGAGCGGCAGCGAGGCGAGGCTCACCAGCATCATCAGGTGGAAATCGTCGAGATAGGCGATCATCAGCGCCTGGCGGTTGATCTCGGCGTCGAGCATCGCCATCACCGTGTCGCCCGCCGCGCCGATCTGGCTGACGATGGTCGGCGACACCCATTGCAGGGTGTAGGGCGTGATATGGGCCGCGAGGTCGGAATGGCTCACCTGCAGATTGCGGGCGAGCAGGAAAGTCATCACCGAGATTCCGACCGAGCCGCCGATGCTCCGCGAGAGGTTGAGCAGGGCCGCCCCGGTCGTGCGGTAGCTCGGCGGCAGCGAGGCGAAGGCGAGCGCCTGGAGCGGCACGAAGATGAAGCCGAGGCCCATGCCCTGGACGAGACCGCTGAGGATGATCGGCCGCGAGCCCATGACGAGGGTGAAGCCCTCCATCTGGTAGAGCGAAAAAGCGAGGCAGGCGATGCCGGCGAAGATGAGGATGCGCGCATCGATCTTGCCGGTCAGGCGGCCGGCGACCATCATCGAAAAGACGGTGCCGACGCCGCGCGGCGCGGTGAGGAAGCCGGATTCGAGCACCGAATAGCCGAACAGATGCTGGAGCAAGGGCGGCAGCAAAGCGAGGCCGGCGAGCAGGAGCACGCCCGTCACCATCATGAAGACGAGCGCGAAGGTGAAATTGCGATCGGCGAACATCTTCGGATCGAACAATGGCTCCCTGCCGGTCGTGAGGTGGACGACGAACATCCAGGCGCAGGAGGCGGAGACCGCGCCCTCGGTCCATATTTCCCAGCTGGTGAACCAGTCGAGCTGCTCGCCGCGGTCGAGCATCAGCTGGAAGGCGCCGAGCGCGACCGCGAGCAAACCGAAACCGAACAGATCGAAGCTGCGCTTGCGCATCTCGCTCGACGGCATGAAGCGGAGCAGCAGGAGGGTGCAGACGATTCCGACGGGCAGGTTGACCAGGAACACCCAGCGCCAATTGTAATTCTCGGTCAGCCAGCCGCCGAGCACCGGTCCGAGAATCGGCCCGATCATCACCCCCATGCCGAACATCCCCATCGCCCGCGCATGCTTGGAAGGCGGATTGATGTCGAACAGCACCGCCTGGGCGATCGGCACCAGGAAGGCGCCTGACACGCCCTGGAGGGCGCGGAACACGACCATCTGGGGGAGGTTCTGAGCCGCCGCGCACATCACCGACGCGGCGGTGAAGGCGACCACCGACCAGATGAACAGACGCCGCCGGCCCACCCGGTCCGCAAGCCAGCCGGTGATCGGGATGGCGATGGCCGAGGCGACGATATAGGAGGTCAGCACCCAGTTGATCGTCTCCTGGGTGGCCGACATCGACGCCATCATATGCGGCAGCGCGACGTTGGCGATGGTGGTGTCGAGCACCTGCAGCAGCACCGCCATCATGATCGCGACGGTGAGGATGCCGTGCTCGAGCCCGTCGAGCTTCAGCGAGGGATGGTGATAGCTTTCGGTCTCGGCGGCGCTGGCCATGTCGCGAGCGACCCTAGCGGGCGGGCCGCTGCGACGCGGCCGCAGGCGGCGTCGCCTCCTTGGTATCGACCGTCACCTTGGCAGAGAGGCCGGCGAGGAGCGGCCGCCCCGGATTGCAGTCGATCGCGATCCGCACCGGCACGCGCTGGGTCACCTTCACCCAATTACCGTTCGCATTCTGCGCCGGCAGCACCGAGAATTCGGAACCGGTGCCGCGGCCGATCGAGCCGACATGGCCACAGATCGTGCGCGACGGATAGGCGTCGAGCTTGACCTCGGCCGGCTGGCCGGGCGCCATGTTACGAAGATCGGTCTCTTTGTAATTGGCTTCGATCCAGGTGTCGCCGCTGCGTACGACCGTCACCATGGCAAGCCCCTGCACCGCCATGTTGCCGGCCTGCAGCCGGTCGGTCTGGCTGACATAGCCGTCGACCGGCGCCCGCACTTCGGTGCGCTTGAGGTCTAGCAGCGCCTTGTCGCGCGCGGCGAGCGCCGCCGCGATCGCCGGCTGGGCGTCGGTCGGCCCCTGCCGCAGCTGGGCGGCCGTCACCTGCGCCTGGTTGCGGGCATTGGCGAGCCTTTGCCTGGCTTCCTGGACGGCGTGGAGCGCCGCGTCATGGTTGACCCGGGTGGTGAAGCCGCGGCGGAGCAATTCGTCCTGCCGGGCAAGGTCGCGCTGGGAAATGGCGAGATTGTCCTGCCCCGCCAGGATGTCGATGCCGGTGCCGGCATTTTCCGCCTGCAGCTTGGTCACCGAGACCTGGGCGGCGGCGAGGTTGGCCTGGGCCTGCTCGAGCGCGATGCGGAACGGCGCGGGATCGATGCGGAAGAGCAGCTGGCCGGCCTTGACCGGCTGGTTCTCCTTTACCGCCACCTCGGCGATGCGGCCGGTCACCTCGGCCGAGACCGAGACCTTGTCCTGCTGGACATAGGCATTGTCGGTCGAGACGTAGCGGCCCGAGGTCAGATAGAAATAGGCGCCGACGGCGAGGATGAGCAAAGGCACCGACAGCAGCAGGACGAGGCGCATCCTGCTCTTCTTCGGCGCAGCTTCCTCGGTCTCGATCGGCTCGGCGTCGGCGGCCTTGATGGCGCCTTCCCTCATGATGCTCTCCGTGTGGCGGTCGCGCCGCCGGCGATGTTGGTCCTTATCCGAGCGAGAACGTCGCGGACGCGCGACTGCTCCGCCGCGTCCACGCCGGAAAGGGCGTCGGCGAGGAAAGCGTCGGCGATCCCCCGCAGGGTTTCGATCAGAGGACCGGCTTTCGCGGTGAGGTGAATGCGCCAGGCGCGGCGATCCTCCTCGTCCGCGCGGCGCTCGACCAGGCCGGCTTCGGCCAGCCGGTCGATCATCCTGCACAGGGTGATCGGCTCGACGTCGAGGGCGTCGGCCAGCGCGACCTGGCGCAGCCCGTCGCTGCGCGACAGCCGCGCCAGCACCCGCCATTGCGCGCGGGTGACGCCGAGCTCCCCCGCCCGGCGATCGAAATCGCGGCGCAGCACCTGGGCGGTCTCCGCCACCTCGAACGCGAAATTGCTGTCCATGGTGCGTATATAATGAGTGTGCTTATAAATGCAAACCAATGTGGCGGCGGCAGGCGGGGAAAACCTACCCCCTGCACGCCTGCGCAATCGCCGCCAATTCCTCCGCATAAGCCCGCCAGCGCAGCGCCTGCGCCGCGATGATGGCGATGTCCGCTTCGGCATTGCCGGTGAGCGGCCGCATCGGCTCGGGAGGCTTGGGAAGATCCCCCTTCACGCAGGGGACGGGCGTCGGGACGAGCACCGTCTTCGGCACCGCGTCATGGGCACAGGCGGCCAGCGCCAGAGCGAGGAACGGAGCGAGACGTTTCACAGCCGGATCTCCTTCACTTCGGCCGGGGTCAGGCAGCGGCCGGAAAGGGGGTGCGGCGCCTCGATCCGCGCCGCCTGGGCGCGCAGCCCGTCGCCCTGCTTTCGCGCCTGCTGCAGCGCCGCGGCGGCGGCCCTGGCGCGGGCATCCGCCTCGGCCTTCCACCGCGTCACCGCCTGGTTCTGCGCGTCGAGCGCGGCGCCGGCGACGGCGAGCCGGGCGGCACTGCGGTCGGCGATCTTGTGCCAGTGGCGCGCTTCGCCGGCCTTGACGGCGGCGAACAGGGCAAGAGCGAGGAGCAGTAGGCCCCCTGCCCCGCCGGCCAGCTTCTGGACGAGCGACAGGCCTGCGATCATGCGATCTTCTCCCCGCGCGGCTCGACCGCGGGCCAGTGGGTGACGCGCAGCCGCTCCCGATTGGGATGGGTCATCAGCCAGCATCGCAGAGCCTCGTCATGGCTGGGGCGGGCCGGCGCCGCGGGCGCGGCAAGCGAAAAGGCGGCGGCGAGGCCCGCCCCGAGCAAGGTCGAGGGGGCCGCGATCGTTCTGGTCATGGCGGATCCTGTTCAGCGAGGGTCGGAGGGGGCGGGCGCCGGGCCGTTTTCCCTGAGCAGGAAAGCGAGGCAGCCTTCGCCGGCGGCGAGCCAGCAAATGGTGGGGTTGAACTGGGCGAGGCCGGCGAGGATCCCGGCGATGCCGGCATGGGTCGAGGGCTCGCGCAGCCGTGCCCCGACATAGTGCAGCATCTTCATCCTTCCGCTCCCTTCAGGCACAGCGCCACTTCGCGGGCGCGGCGGCGGACGAGGCCGGGCAGGACTCTGCCGCCGGCCTTGTCGAACAGGGCGATGCGGCCGCATCCTTCGCGCCAGCGGCCGGTCTGGAACCGCCACATCGCCGAGGAGCGGCAGACGCCGGCCACGCCGATATTGTGGGCGAGGTCGGTGAGCGCCGCCCACACCAGCGGCCGTGCGGCAAGCGCGGGCGGGCCGCAGCGATAGACGCCGACCGCCTCGCGGCTGAGATCGCCCTCGAGCAGCACGCTGCATTGCCGGTCGCTGTAGCGGCGGCCGACCTTCACCTCCGGCCCGGTATGGCCGAAGCAGGTGGTCGGGACCGGCCGGCGCGGCAACCGGTCGAGATAGGCGACATTCCTCTTGCCCTCGAAGCCCATGGTGAGCGGCGCGGCGAGGGCGCAGGCGGCGGCGATCGCGGCGGCCAGGGCGGAACCCTTGAGCCGCCTGGGCGCAGCCGCGGGCGCGGCTTGGGGCGCGCTCATCTTTTCGCCACCCCGACCCGGTCGAGGCATTTGTCGACGTCGATCCGCTCGGCCGGCGTCAGCGACCGCCCGAGCGCATCGACGACGGCGCGGTAGATCGGCACGCGCGCATTGGGCGCCATAAGCCCCTCCTCTCGCTGGTGGTGGTGTGGTGGTGGTGGCGGTGATTGCAGGGGAGCGGAGCCCCGTCCCGCCATTGTTCCCCGGCGAAAGCCGGGGCCCAGAACGACGCCGGCGCGGACATATTGTCATCCCGGACTTGATCCGGAATCTAGGAACACGGTCGGCGAGTATTCTCCCAGGCCGAGGTCAGATCCGAGCCCCGCCCTCACGCTTCGACGCCTCGTCCCGCCGGTCGAGCAAGGCCCGCGCCCAGTCCGGCGTCTCCGCCTCGACCCGCAGCGCCCCGAGCCGCGCGCAGGCGACGTGCAGCCTCTCCGCGCATCTCTGCACGGTCCGCGCACTGTCGACCTTCGCGCACATCAGCGGTCGAGCCTCTGGATCACCGCCGTCAGCGCCCCCAGCGACGCGGCCAGCGCCTTGTCCGCGTCGAGCCGCGCCTGGTCGTAGGCCATGCGCTTGGCGTCGGAGCTCCGCTCCCGCCAGATCAGATAGGCGACGAGCAGCCCCATCGGGCCGAACTGGCCGGCGAGCGGGAGGATGTCGGACACGGCCATGGCATCTCCTCGCCGGCCGGTTCGGGCCGATGGGGCTTAAATGTAGGAAGTTGGGGCGCGGGCTTCAGGCGGCTCGAACCGCGCCGCCCGTCTGTTCTTCTATTGTTCCTGAACCGATGCTTTGATATGAGGATGATTCATCCGTTGCTCGCAACGGCCGAGAGAAAGAGGATGGTAGCTATGAGCGGGACGCTTCTTCGTACCATCGCGTTTTTCGCCATGATCAGCGCCGCGACCGCCGCAGCCGCCGCTCCGAAGCCTCAACTGCTGAAGCGGCACGGAATCGTCTACGGCGTTCGCGGCATCGACCCCTTCCTTGACTGCAAAGGCGTGGATCCTTTGGCCCTATGCAGAGCCTACTCGCTCGCCGGGACCATTGGCTCGGTCGAGTATTACATGGATACGCAGCGGATCAGCGGTTTCATGCTCCGGACCAGGAGCGGCCGAAGGGAAATGCAGAATGTCGATCCGTGGGACCTCCCGCTGGGAGCCTATAGCCTGATCCGGCCCGGCCGTCGCATCCGCGTAAGGGGGACTATCATGGGCATGGGACATGTTGAAACTCCGAGCGAAATCATCGCCGAGCAACCTCGGTAACGAGTTCGGCGTGCGAAACCGCGTCCTTCCTGTTCCTTCTTCGTTCGCCACTTTACCGCCGCTCACGCTCCTGAGTTCGCGGGAGCGGCGGTGAGCGACGATGAGGTTGAACTTGCTGCCGCTGCTGGCGCGGCTGCGGTTCCTCGCTCATGTCGCCGTAGACGGCCCGCTTGACGGAATGTTTCGATCGATGCTCCGGCAGCGAGCCGATTTGACGTTCACGGCCGGTAGACGTCTCGCAGAGGCCGTCGGCTGGTCAGTACCAGCTCTCGAAATCACTGACATATTGGCGCCCCACGCCCTGCCAGGCCGCCGGTGGGCTCCCAGGATGCCGGGCCCGCTCTCATCCATGCCGAAAGCTACCGCGATCACCGGCCTCGAGGAGGAAGTCTCTTCAATCGGCGTTGCAGCTGCTCCGTCCTGTCGAGGTTCTTGTCAATCATGCACATCAGAACGTCGAAACGGAGATCGTGCTTCGTGCATATCCTGTCACGCTGCGCAAACCAGCCTTTCTGCTCCCGTCTGAGGGAGCGGGCCTGCGGCGGCGGGAGGCGATGGCCAAGATCGGCGGAGACGCGATTGAGTTTAAAATAGGTCCTGTCCAGCTCGGCGCTAAGGCAATCCACAGTCCCGTAATAGGTCTCGTGACCTTTCTGGGCCGACAGGCAGATATCAGCCGGGGTCGTTCCTTCCACCGCTGCCTCGATGCAGGCCTGTTTTCCCGATTCGGTATGGCCCTTCGGAGTCGACAGACAGGCATTCAGCGGGGGGACAGCCTTCCGGTGTCCGGCGGCCGCGGACACGGCAGCAGGTGCCATCGCTCCACCGAGGACGAATATGGCAGCTGCGGCGAACGCGATCGCAGCGCGCGATTTGAGAAGGAGTCCAAAGCGGCTCATACCTGTCCCCGGCACTATCTTCCCTGTGCTTCTTTTGTTCCTTCTATCAGCAGGGGCAATGTGATGTCCATGCTTTTCGCGGTGGAAGCGCCGCTGATTTCGAAAATCACTCAGCGGCCGCGACCGGCAGATCGCCGTCCTGCCGTTGCGCCTCGTCCGCGATCCACGGAAAGTCAGTGCCCGTTCAAGATCTGGTGAGCCCTTTGTCGCTCGCGCTCCCACCCATGGATGAGATTGTCCTCATGATGGGCGGCGGCACGCAAGCGCGCTCGTGCGGCTGGATTGGCGCGTTGAGCTCGGTCGAGCAAGCCGTCCCGCCGACTTATATGAGGCGCAGACCGCGCGTCGTTGATGGCGTCGATAAGCGCAGCATCATAACGTGCATCGTCTCTGTGTAAGCTTCGATCGGCGCTCCCGATTGCCCGCGATATGATGCCGGGGGCGGCGTTGTGAAACTGATCGGCCACAGACCAGGCCAATTCTCGTACGGCGTCGCTTCGGGCCTGGAGATCGAGCCCGGTCGATTGGGCGACACGCCTCACTGCGGGCTCATAATGGGTGCGCTGCATGAAGGCGTGCTGCAGAGCTTGGAAACCGATTGGGTCTCGAGCGGCGATTCTTCGCCACTCCGCCGCGAATTGCGGCTGACCCGGCGCCAAGCGGGCAAGCTCGGGCGCATATCGTCTTACCTCGGGGCTGGCGGCGAATTCCCTGGCCGTCCCGGTTCGAGTGGCCAATTGATAGGTTCCGTAGGAAATGCCGCCGCGATCGCCCACGCCCGTCGATACGAGGCCTGGATTGGGCCCTCTTCCACTGGTTTCACGCTCCGCCGCGAGCGTTCCCAACTCGCTGGTCTGTCGCCGGGCCATATTGCCAGGCTGTGACATCAGCGGGTGCGCTTGCCGGCCGGGCAGCCCTGCCGGCGCGGAAGGCCTCCCGGGCGCCGCCTCCACACCCCTCGTCGGCGGTTGCGCGCCGTTGCGCCGCATCGCAGCCGGGGGAGCGGAATCGGCCGGATGGCGGCCGTTAGGCGCCTGCAACGCTGCGAGCATGAGGGACGGCGGAACGGGGTCGCCCAGGATGGGCGCAGGCGAGGGTGCCGCTTGCGCGCCGAGGTCGCCCCAGCTGTGCGGAACGGCTGGCTGCAGAAGAGGCTGGCCGTCCGTTCCCACTGAGCCGGACAGCAGATCGGGCATGGACGGAGCGGCCGGCCAAGGCTGCGGCCACCGGGCGAACCGGTCTGCGGCGGCCCCCGCCGACGGGTCCGGCGCTTCTACGGCCTGCGGGTTTGCGACGAGCGCCTGAAACGGATTCGGGGAGGGCACCGCCAACGGGTCCGGGCTGAGCATTGGGGAGGAGCCCGCCGAGGGCATAGCCGATGGGCCGATCGCCGAACCGCCCGAGTCCAGCATCGGCGGCAGCTGCCGGCCGAAGAACGGCACGATCGGCGGCATGTCCTGCTCGGGCTGAGGGCCGCTGCTCCAGTCGATTTCCCAAGGTTTTGGCATGTGAGGCCTTTCGATGCTGGCGGCCATCCGACAGTCGTCGCGACGGTCTGGAACGGAGAATTGCTCTTATTCACAAGAAAGGGGCTCGCGGCCGAAGTCCGCCTGCGGCGGGTGGCCTAGCGCCAGGCTCCGAAATCAAGCGGAATGGGCATTCCCGCGCCGACGGCGGCGGCAGGCTCCCAGGAACCGGCCGCCTTGGCGTCGCCGCCCTTGAAGCGATAGCCGTCGACCACCGTTCCCGGCGCCGGCTGCGCTTGCCGTTGCCGGCGGAATCGGGCGGCCGCGATCTTGGCTCCCGACAGATAATCGCCGTCGAGATAGGCCTGCGCCTGCGCAATGCCGTCGCCCAGATCCGCCTTGCCGAACAATCCGCTCAGCCCCGGGCCGACGCCGCTCAATATTCCCATGTCCGTTTCCTCTTTCGCTATTTCGGCACGAAGCTGGAGGCGACCGACGCCGCAGCCAGCAGCTGGCTAAACAGGGACGGCGTCGAAATCGTCGTGCCGGTGCCGCTCGACGTGCCGTTCGACGCCACATTCTGCCCGGTGAAGAGCTGGAACGGCGTCGCCCCGAACAATTGCCCGCCCGCCTGCAGCTGGGCGAGCGGCGCCAGCGCATAGGCCTGCTCGACCTGGCGCTGCGCGTCGCCGAGCGAGGCCAGCGCGCCGAGATCGGCCCGCGTATTGGCGCCGTAATCACTGCCGAAGCCGTTCAGCGCGCTCGCCGCGGTGAGCTGGCGGTTGAGCCCCGCCTCCCGCTGCTGCGCGTTGAACAGGTTCGCCGCATTCTCCGCCGAGGCGCCGAACTGCGCCGCCTGGTCGGCGCGGGTCAGGTAATCCCGATTGAGCTCGTTATGCGCATCGGCGGCATAGCGGGACGCATCGTTCTGCATCCCCGCCTGGGCGAGCGCGAACTGGTTCGACGCCCCCTGATTGGCCAGCGACGCAGCGTTCTGCGCCGCCGCGCCGAATTGCGCCGCCTGGCTCCGCGCATCGGCATTGGCGAGGCCGGTCTGCGCGTCGAGCTGGGCCTGGCTGAGCGCGCGCTGGTTGGCGGCGGCGGCGTTGGCGGTCGAGACTCCGGTACGATTCTGGGCGTTGAACAGGCTCGCCTGCTGGCGGTTCGCCGCGTCGAACTGGGAAAGGCCGGCGGCGCGGTCGAAGCCGTCGCTCAGCAGCCCGGCCTCGCTCGAGCTGCGGGCGCGGGCGAGATTGCCCTCGAGCTCCGCCTGGGCGATGCCGAAGCGCGAGCCGCCAAAGGCGCCGTTGCGCGCGCCCTGCGCCTCCAGCGCCGCCCTTTGCTGCCCCGCCTGCCGGTCGAAATCGGCCATCGCCGAATTCACCACCTGGTCGCGATACGGGTTCATGTAATCGGCGAAGCCGGAGAGCAGGCTGGCGGCATGGGCGTCGCTCGCCCGGCCATTGGCGACGGGATCGATCCCGACCCGACCCGCCTGCGCCGCCGAATAGCCGTTCGCGCCCACTTCGCGCGGATTGGCCAGCGCCGCCGGCGTCCAGGTCGACGCATTGCCCCGCGCCGCGCCGTAGCCGGCGGCGCCGGGGACATTGCTCGCCGGCGCGTTGGCCGCGTCGAGGGCGATGTTCGACGCGGCATTGGCATTGCCGGTCCACAGGCCGAGCCGGTCGGCATTGCCCCATGCCTGCTGCTGGAGCGGCGAGGCGGCGGCGACGAAGGCATTGGGATCGGCGTCCAGCATCGATCCGATGCGGCCGGTATAGTCGGTCAGCGAATCCGTCACCCAGGACGGGTTCTGGGGCGTGGTCGTCGCGTTCTGCGTCTGGTTGCTGCTGCTCGTCTGGGTCGACTTGCTCGAGGAAAGGCCCATCTTCGTTCCTTGGTAAGAGTGGATCCCGGGCCTCAATAGGAGCGGATTCCGGGGGAGATCGGGCGGAGGAAGGAGGAATAGAGGGATTCGTCATAGGGCTGCTGGGCCAGGGTCGGCGCCGCATGGTCCGCCCCGCCGCCGGGCCCGATCGGCCCGCCGGTCGCGGCGCCGGCGAACGGAGCGTCGAAGCCGGGCAGAAGCGGCGCGTTCCGGGCGGCCGGGCGGAACGGATTGCCGCTCCGCGGCAGCCCGTAGCCGGGCATGGCCGGGCCCGGCCGGTAGGCCCCCGGGTTCGGCACCAGGGTCGCATTGAGGAAGGACGGCAGCGCCGGCGGCTGCCAGGCCGGCGCGAAGCTGCGCTGCGGCGGCGCGACCCGATTGTCGATCTGGGCCGAAGCGGGGGCCGCGGGCGCGGGCGAGACCTCCGAAATGAGCGGCGCCTGCCGCGGCAGCGGCGTACCGGCGAGCAACGGATGCGGCGCCGCGGCAAACCGGGGGGCGGGCGGGTCCGCGAGCATCGGCGGCGGCGCGGGGCGGGGCGGCGACGCGAAGACGGGGGCCGGCGCAAAGACCGGCGGCGGGTCGATCGCGGCAGGCGGCGGCGGCGGGGCGGAGGGGGCAGGCTGCGGGTAATCCGGCGCCTGCATCTGCGGCGCAGCGGACGGCCCCGGCGCGAGGGCGGGATCGGCCGCCCCGTGCCCCAGGAGATGCGCCTCCCGCTGGTCGAGCCACGGCTGCATGCCGGGCTGGCCGGCAAATTGCCGGCGCAGCGCATCGTTGCCGGCGAGCATGGGATCGGGCGCCGGGAGCGGCGTCCCCTGCGGCGCCGGACCGGGCTGCGCCAGGCGCCGGCCGGGATCGGCGACGCCGCCCCCGCCGCCGCCCGCATCCTGTCCGGACTGCGCGAGCTGGAGCCGCATCATCTCCTGTATCTCCGGCGGGAACATGCTCAGGTCCATCGGGCGAAATCCTTCCTCAGCGTCATTTGATGTGGCTCGTAGCCATGCTCTTTCAGCAGCCGCGCCCAGCCCGGCCGGCTCTCGACCAGGGCGCCGAGCGCGCCGATCGAACGCAGCCACGCCTCCGCCCGGGGCCGCAGGGTGGCGACGACCTGCTTGGGATCGCCGGCCGCGATCAGCACGTGGCCGTCATAGGCGCCGGTCGGATAGTGCCGCAGCTCGACGATCAGCGCCGCCTCGGCACAGGCGAAGATCCGCGCGCTGTCGCCGCTGATCCGCGCGTCGAGATGCTCGATCGCGCAGAAGCGCGGATCGAGCGCCTTTTCGAACGCGCCGCGCCAAGGACGATAATCCGCCCACTGGACGTTTGCGGGTCGGCACGCGGGGCTCATCTTTGCCCCGCCGGCACCACGTCGAACAGCACTTTGCCGAGCCGCATGAACGAGCCGGTCGCCGCGCCGCCGGAAAATTTGACGGCAAGGATCCTGCCGGAGGCCCGGAAGTCCTTCTTCGTTGTCGTCGGCGTCAGCGTATAGGGACCCTTGACGACCGCCGC
Organism: Sphingomonadales bacterium; assembly: GCA_034668705.1. Lineage (GTDB taxonomy): Bacteria > Pseudomonadota > Alphaproteobacteria > Sphingomonadales > Sphingomonadaceae > Allosphingosinicella. The sequence goes on along the minus strand of JAXDOV010000053.1, from coordinate 33,919 downwards.
CGATTGCGGCCGGTCGCGGCAGGAGAGGGTCAGCGAGATATTGCCGAGCTGATCCTTGAAGTCCGGCACGATGCCGCGGACCAGCATCCGCCGCCCGCTCTGCTCGATCGACTGGTCGCCGCTCTGGATGAACCAGTCGAGCGCGGCGCCGTTGGCGTTGCTCCCATATTCATGGAAGTAGCCGATGCCCGCCGCGTCGACGCCGATGCAGTTGGTGATCTTGATCTGCGCCGCCCCGCCCGGCGCGAGCATCCGCTGGATCAGCGGATCGTCGAGGAAGGCGGTGCGGGCGAGCGCGCCCTTGAACCAGGCGACGTCCCGGGTCGAGAAAGCGACGTAATTCGTGCATTCGGCGCTGCCGCCGCGCGGATAGAACCACCAGATCTCGCCATGGCGGGACACCGGGGTGGCGAACATGCGCGACAAATTGGTGTCCCGCGTCCGGTTGAGATTGTCGTTGAGGTCCTTGAGCAGGGGGCATTCGACATGCTCGGGCAGCATGCCGACCGTCCAGGTCCAGAACCGTCCGTCGCTGCCGTACCAATAGGCGCGTTGGTCGACGATCACGGCCGCGGTCTGGCAATAGAGGCCGCAATCGGCGGCGATCTTCTCGAAGCGGTAGGTCTGGCCGGGATCGCCGAGGAATGTGCCGAGGAACAAGGCCGTGTCGGTCCAGATGACGACATGGTCGCCGACGATCGCGCCGGCGACGATCCGGCCGGGCCCGTCGAGGATATGCTCGAACGCGTTGTTCGTCGCCATGCTGTCCCAGGCGGTCGGATCCTCGAGGTCCGACCCCCGGATGCACATCGGGTTGACGATCCCCGACAGCGCCTCATTGGCGAACAGGGCGAGCACCTGGCGCTGCGGCGTGACGAGGATGCCGGCGCCGACATAATAAGGCGCGTTCGGCAGCGCGCCGGCGTCGGCGCCGGTGTCGCCCTGCCAGCGATAGATGGTCCCGCCTGCGCTCTGGGCGAGCAGGTCGTTGCCGTAATTGGCGAAGGACCACAGGCCGGTCTCGGCGATGTCGGCCGCGGGGGTGATGTCATAGAGCGCGCCGCCGGTCTCGACATAGAGCCGCGCCGTCGTCCCCATGGCGCAATAGAAGACATTGCCGATCGTCCAGGCGTGGAGCGAGCGGCAGGTGCCGAGCAAGGCGGCGCGGCCGGTCGTCGACCAGCCGCCGATCACCTGCGGCTTGCCATCCCGGAAGCGGACGTTGGAACCGTCCGTCCACCGGCCTTCGGCGGCGAAGCTGGTATCGTCGGAGACGAGCCCCGGCGGCGGCGAGAAAGCTGTGAGCAAGACTCCTCCGATCAGGGGCTTTTGGTCGCCCCTTTGCTTTTCCACATGCGCGTTGGTCAGGATGATCTGACGGACATGGCCAGTCTGCCACGAACGCCGTCCGAGCCAGTCCCGCCACACTCGGCACCGGATGGCGTTCGGGACGGGAAAACCTCGAGGCCGCGTCTATGCGGCCGGTGAGCCCGGGAAGCGCAGCACGGTTTCGGCGATGTGCCCGACTTCCATCGAAAGTCCGTGGTCGACGTAAGGCTGGATGCCATGTGCCTTCGCCAGCCGGCAGAAGTGCCCGTCCTCACCATAGCGCCCATTCTCAAACCACGGGCGTGGCAGGGCAGTGAAGACCCCGGCCTTTATCAGTGCGACCCCGAAGCCGACAAAATCGACGGGCTCCAATCCCTCCGACTTAGGCTCGATGGCGACGGTCCGTTCCCCGACAAAATTGCGAGCCGTTGAGACAACCCGATCCGGATCACGCTTCCGGATGTTGCAGCCGACGAACGAGACGTCATGCGTAGCGAGGCGAAAGAACGTATCGGGTGGGAATGTCTGATCTACGTCCACGCAGAGGAGGTAATCGGGGTTCCATTCCAGCGCGATCTCCGCCAGCCGCTCCCGAGCGCGCGCAATGTTCGAATTGCCAGGTACCATGTGGGTGCGAATTTCGGGCCGAACCTCTTCGCCGTTGACGACGAGGCGTTGGCTGAGAATGTGCGTCACCATGCCGACCAATGAAAGTGTGAAGTGAGCTTTGGTTTCGCTGTGCGCCGGATAGCAGATCGCGATTTTCACCCCAGATCGATAGCCTGTGTGGCCCGTTCTAGCTACAAGATTTGCTTGACGGAGAGCCCGTCTACGGTCCCGCCTGCATATTCATTCCGCCACGCCAGGCCTCCGTCACCAAGATCGGTAACGGCTACATCCTGCGATCCCGGGCCACTGTTGGAGCCCGCTCCGCCATTGCCGCCTAGAAAGAAGGAGTTGGCTCCGCTGCCCTCCGTCCACGACACGCGATAAGTGCCGGTTGAAGAGATCACCGGCGCCGCGGTCGTCGCTATCACGTCGCTGCCGAAGGTCGGATCGAAGACCATTGCCCCGGCCATGGTCGGCGCCACGCCGTCGAGCACGGTGAATATCCAGCCGGTCGACCCGTTCATTTCGCCGTTGACGACGAGCTCCGGCCCCAGCGATACAGCCGCCGCCTTGACCATCGCCGCCCCCTGGGACGCGATCGCCAGCCCAGAAACACGCGGCAGCATCAGCTGAAATCGCCTACGGCGATCGCCGACACGTTCGCGCCGGTCGTCACCTTCCAGGCGCCGCCGATGCTCTTCATGCCGAGGAATACGGTGAACGGCGCCAGCGTCGGCAGCGCCGTGGTGCCGCCGCCGGCGAAGATTGCGACGGCGGCGCCCGCTCCGTCCCTCACCGACACCGCGCCGGCGGCGGCGGCGGCCGGAACGATGACGAGATGCGAGAGATAATCCCCCGCCGCGCCCGCGCCGCCGAGCGCCTGGTCCGTCTGCGCGGCGGCAACGACCGCATATTCCGCCGCCGGATTGACCGAATAGACGTTGTGATGCGCGTCGGCGGAATCGTATTTCCAGGTCATCTCATGCCCTCTCTTGCAGGTGACGTGCGCGCGGCGATGCCGCCGGCGGTCCGGCAGCCTCGGCGCGCGCGAAATCGATAAGCGGCGTCAGCCCGCCGCCGGCGGCCCGTCGCTGCCCGTTCCGCCAGCCATGGCGGCGGTGGTGTAGATGAGATCGCCGATATGGCCGATCTTCCAGCTGAGGCCGTGGTCGACATGGGCCGTGACCCCGGCCCGCTTCAGCCGGCGGAACAGAGTGAAATCCTCCGACACATAGCCGCTTCCGTCCGGCTTCGGCTCGAGCTGGAAATAAGGCGGGTCCAGCCGGTCGAAGACCGCGGCGCGCATCAGGCAGACGCCGAGGCCGATCGCGTCGACCGGCTCGACCGCTCCGCTTTTCGCCAGCGCCTCGCTCGTCTGCACCAGCCGCCCGTCGCGCTGCGCCACCGGCTCCGGCGCGGCCGTGCGGCGGGCGTAATTGCAGGCGACGACGTCCTTGCCGTGGCCGAGCAGCCGGACCAGCGTCTCGTTCGGGAAGGTGTGGTCGGCATCGAGCCACAGGATCCAGTCCGCGCCCCAGCCCCGCGCTGCATGGACCAGGCCCTCGCGCACGTCGAGCAAAGGCCCTTGCGCCAGCATCGTCTTCAACTCGTCCGGCATCACCCGCGCGCTGTGGACCAGCATCCCGGCCAGAGAGAGGGTGAATCTCGCCTTGGTGTCGCGGTGGCACGGGATGCAGATCGCGATCTTCATTCTTGATCCGTTATCAGCTTCGACCGGCGGGCACCACGGATGGCGGCGGGCGTTCCGCGCAGGCCGAGCGCCCGCTCCGCCGCCGCCATCCGCGCCTCCAGCGCTCTCCGCGCCGCCCGCTCGCTCCGGGCGATAGCGATCAGGCCGGCCACCGCCCGTTCGTACATGAAACCGGCCGGCATCCCGTCCGGCTCGCGGTGGACGAGCTTGCCGAGTCCGACCGCGAGCGCCTGCTCCGCGCTCACGCCCCAATGCCGCCGGCGCCGGTCGTCCGCCGCGCATTTCGAGCGATAGGTGAAGGGCTCGAGCCGCAGCAGCCGCTCCGCCTCCTCCTCGCCGAGCGGCCGCGCATCCTGCTTGAAGCGCATCGAGGAGGTCGATCGCAGCAACTGCGCCCCGCTCGCCGACTGGAAGACGTTCGCCGCCGACGCCGTCGTGCCCGAGACGATGGCGACGCCGCTGCTGGTGATGTCGAGCATCGACCCGCCATTGGCGCCGAGCGAAAGGTTGCAGGCCGAAGCGGCGAGTATGGAGGTGGTCGGCGTTCCGCTCGCCGCGCTGTGGGAGATCGAGATGTTCCCCTGGCCGGACTGAAGAAAGGTCGCGTCGGTCGCCCGGACGTTGTTCGCGACCGTGAGGCTGTTGCCGATCGAGACCGCGCCGACCGTCGAGACCGTCAGCCGGTCGGTGACGAATCCGCTGTTGAGGGTGGCGATGCGGAAATCGTCGCCGCTGGCATGGGCCGGCTGGTAGACGAGCCATTCCTGGATCGCGCCGCCATTGTAGAGATGATAGCCGCACTGGCCGGCGCGGTTCACCGAACAGCTGTAGAGCGAGCCGCCGGTGGCGACGGCGACCTGGTTGAGCCTGGCCTGGCTGCCGCTGAACTCGGCCACCAGCGACGAGCCGGCCATCAGCCCGATCGTCTTCCCGCTCTTCACGTAAAGCAGCCCGTAATCGCCCGACGCATTGTTGGCCGCGTTGACGCCGCCCAGCATGTTGAACCCGTCCGTGGCCGTGCTGCCCCATCCGGTGGGGATCAGCGATACGGTCGGATTGGCATGGCCGGTCTGCTGATAGCCGGCCTGTACCGATGCGGAGGTCGTCGAGATCCCGCCGCCGAAGCTGGCGCCGGTGGCGAAGGAGGCGGCGGTCGAGGTGAAGGACGCCGTTTGCGTCCCGTTCGTCCGGAAGGAAACGCTGGCGCCGTCGACGCTCAACGGCCCGAAGGCATTGGTGGTGCGGTTGTAGGAAAGAACGTAGCAAACGCCGCCTTGCTGGACGATCTCCACCCCGAGGCCGGTCGAGCCGGTCGGGGCCTGGGTCGCGACGCCCTCGAACCGCGCCGCCTCCGCCGCGCTGGCGTGCCGCAAGGGGCCGGAGAAGATATTGGCGCCGGAGTGAATGTTCCCGCCGTTCAGCAGCGGCACCGCGGCCCCGGACGTGCCGATCGTCTTCGTCGCCGCATTGCCCAAAGCGGAGCCGAGCGTGCCGCCCGCGAAACCGAGATTGCCGCCGATCGTCACCGCCGACCATGCGTCCGCGCCCGAACGATAGTAGATCGTGCTGGTGCCGCTCAGCCCTTCCAGCGCGGCGAGATCGTTGGCCAGCCCCAGGGTCGGATTGCCGGCGACGCCATTGCCGTTGGCGATGGTGAGTCCGGCCGCCGGGCCGAGGATCGTGCGGGCGGCGAAGGCGTCGGGCGCGGTCTGCGCGACTAGGCCGTTGGCATTATAGGCCGCCAGCGCCGCCAGCGTCGGGTCGTAGGGCTGCACCTCCTGCCAGGCGCCGCCGTCCGAATAGGCGATGCGCGAGACGGTCGCGTTCCAGGCGAGGCCGCCGCCATGATCGGCGGCGGCCGGCAGGTCGGCCGTCGCCGAGGGCCAGAGTCGGAACGGCGCGTCCATCACCTGCTTGAAGGCGGCGAGGATCGAATCCGCGAAGCGCCGCAGCCAGACCGGCCCCTCGGACGGGGTAAACAGCCTCACCGGCCGGTCGCGATGCTGAAGCCGGCGCGGCCGGGAAGATCCGCGGTCAGGCCGCTCGCCGCCCGCCGCCGCGTCTCGCGGCGCAGCTTCGCCAGCGCCTCCTCTTCCTCGTCGCGGGCCAGCGCCATGCCGTCGGGATCGCGCAGCGAGCCGCGGGCGAGGATCTTCTTGGCGCAGGCGAGGATCAGCCGGTAGCCCTCATTGGTCCAGGCGTTGGACGAGGCGGGAACGCCGAGATCGGCGATTCCGTAAACGCCCAGCACGTAGGCCGCGTCGGGCGTCGGCCAGAAATGGAGCAGCCCGCCCTCCTCCGCCCAGCGGCAGGGGAGGCCCGTCTCGACCCGCCCCTGCAGGCTCGCCAGCGGCACTTTCAGGAGCGCCATTCCTTGGCAGGTCACCAGGCTCGCCGCCCGCATCCCGGCGGGAAGAGCGACGGTGGCAACGTTCGTCGTGGTCGCATTTCCCGTCGCACGGTTGAACCAGAACGGTTCGTCCGCATAGGTTTCGATCGCATCCGCAATCGCGTCGGTCAGCGCCTGAGCCAGCTCGCCGCCCGCTCCGAGATCGTCGCGATTGGTATCGAGGATGATCCGCGTCTGCAGCTGCGCCAAAGTCGCCATGCGCATTTCCTTCGCTTGGCCTCCCCCTCGATGGGGGAGGTTGGTGGGGGTGAGGTTCGACGCAGGCTGGGCGGCCTCGCCCCGCTACCCCGCCGAGCTTCCGGGCGAGGAAAAAGAAGGGAGGGGCCGCGAAGCCCCTCCCGATGAGCGGGTCGCCCCGCCGCGAGACCGAGGGCTGCCGGGCAGCCCTCAGCCCCGCATCATCAGTTGTTGTGCAGCCGGCAGGCCAGCGCCCCGCGCAGCGTCTTGTAACCGTAGAGGACATCGAGCCGGGTCGGGAACCGGTCCGAGTTGATGTCGTACTGCCGGACGACGCGCATCGAGATGCCGTCCATCACCTCGCGCCGGGCGAAGTCGACGCCCTGCGGCATCACCAGATCGGCGGTGGCGAAGGCGAAGGCTTCCTTCTGGAACAGCAAGGACGTGCCCACCGCGGTCGAGGCGGTGCCGGCGACGCTCACCGCCTGGGTGGCGCCGGTCGCGGCGGCGACGCAGTTCTGCTTGGCGCCGCCCAGCACGATCGACGGCGAGATCGCCACCGATCCGCCGCCGCCCGCATAATCGGCGGTGACGACGAACTGGCGCGCGACGCCCTGGTCCGCCTTGGATTCCGGATGGACCCGGTTGATCCCGGCGATGGTGACCACGTCGCCCTTCTTCAGCGTGCCGGTGCCGGTGGCGACGGTGATCGCGGCATATTCGGTGCCGTCGGTCGCCAGGGCCGTGGTGTTGGTCGTGTAGGCGCCGTTCGCCGCGCCGCGGCTATGGGCCGGCACCAGCGTGTTCTCGGCGAAGTCGAAGCCGGCGGTGCGGCCGACATAGCCCTCCTTATATTGCTTGGCGATCACCTCCTGGGCGTTGAACAGGCCCTTGACGTCGGTGACGATGTCGACCTGGTCCTGGGTGTTGAGCAAGGCGGTGCGGTCGTTGGAGGGCGCCAGATGGTCCTGCAGGATCTTGCGGCCCTGCAGCACCCTGGAAAGCGTCGCTGCCGAGCCGCCGTTCCACACCGAATTGGCGACGTCCTTGTACATCGAGAGCGCGTCCGCCTCCATATTGGCGGCGAGCACCGACATCGCCGGCTCGAGGATGCGCGAGGAGAAATCGTCCAGGCTCATCGTCAGGTCGGCCGAGGTGAAGTTGAGGTCGACGCCCTTCTGGGTCGCGACCTGCAGGGCGACATTGGTCTCCGACGTGTCCTGCGCGCTCAAGGTCGCGCCGGTCCGGACCGTATACTGGTTCGGCAGGCGGATCTTCAGCGTGTCGCCGATCTTGGCGCCGGACTTGGCGAAGCTGTCGTCATATTCGCGGACGATATTGCCGACGAAGTTGAGCTTCTGGTGGAGGATGCGGAGCGCCTCGCGGGTCACCGCAACGGGAGTCAAAAGGCTGTTTGCCATGGGTGAAATTCCATCTGTGGGAAGGCCGGCGCCTCACGGCGCGGGTGTGGGTTGAAAGAAAGCCCCTCTCCCTGCGGGAAAGGGTGCCGCTTTATGGGCGGCGCGTGAAGGATCGGCGGCCGGGAGGCCCCACCCGGTCCTCCCTGCGGCCGCAGGCCGTTGGGAGGGGGGGGCGCACGAAGTGCGGTGGAGGGGCGCCGGCACGGCGCGGCAACCGCCCTAGCGGGCCCGCTTGCGGACCTGCTCGTTCCGGCGCCGCGCCCATTCGTCGACGCTCAGCCGGTCGTCCAGTCCCTTGGGCGGAGACGCGCTGGTCCCCACCCGGGCTGCTGGCTGGGCGGTCTGGGCGGCGGCGTGGCGCTGCGCCTGCTGCTGCCTGCGGGTGATGCTTCGATATTGCCAGGCGTCGTGCAGGACCTTCACCATGCGCGGATCGGTGAATTCCTCGATCTCCCCGCGCTGAAAGCCGTATTGCGAAACGCCATGGTCCAGCAGCGCTTCGGCGAGCTGGGGCGACCAGTCCTTGATGTCGCGCGCGAGCACGGCGCGCCCTTCCTCGATCTGCCTGGCAGTCTCCTGCTGCTGGACGAGATGGCGCTGCTGCGCGACTTGCGCGAACTGCCCGGCGGCCTGGGACCGGGCATTCTGGAGCTGTTGGAACTGCCGCCAGCCTTTCTGGGCCTCGAACGGGTCCTGGTCCTCCCAGGCATCCCAGTCGATCCGTTGATAATGGGCGAGCTGCTGGTCGATCGTGACCAGCTGCGCCCGCGCCGCCACCTCCGCCTCGCCGGCGCCGCGGATGGCCTGCCGCTCGGCCTCGACGGCCCGGCGCAGATCCGCCACCTCCTGGGTCTTGCGGGTGTAATCGGCCTGCCGAAGGAACGCGTCCTTCAGCGCCTTCGGCACCTGGTACTTGCGGCCGTCATGCTCGATCTCCTCGATCTCGGAAGCGGAATCCGCATCGCCCGGCTCCTCTTCCTCGGGCGCCTGCCCTGAGCTTGTCGACGGGTCGATCTCTTGGGGGACTTCCTGCGCCGGGCTGCCGATGTCGACGAGCGACGTGTCGGCACCCTCGACCGGATTGGTCGCACTTTCGAATTCCATATCCATCTCCGGGAAAAGCCGCGCCTCACGGCGCGGCGGGTTGACCCGCTCCTCGAAAGGTTGGCGGGAAAATCAAATGTAAGGAATACGATCGGCTTCAGCGGCCGCGGTACGAGCGATCCCGCAAAAAGCTGCGTTTGCCTGACAAACAGGAATCCCAAGGACACATGCTCAATTCCTGCGCCCCGGTTTTAGCGTGCCGATCGCCAAAAAGGCTAACGGACCCCGTTTTTGTACCGATGCCTTAGCCACTGTATTCTATCGGTGGTTTCACGGAGGAGGCATTGGAGATACGAGACATCTTCGTCTTGAGACGCTCCGCCGGCTTCCTTCATGCAAGTTCTGTCACGGTGTTGAACCCAGGCTCTTTCACCAGCTCGCAGCGCACGCACCTGCGACGGCGGCAGGCGGCGGATCAGGCCGGCGTACAAGTGGTTGAGTTCCTGGTCGCTCCTGTGGAGCTCCGCTCTATTGCAATCTTCGATAGCGGGCATGACGCCTTCGGCGGCTTGGCCGGTCTTCAAGCATGCCGCATAGGGATCGGCAGCGGCCCCTTGTCCGGCCTCCGCGGCGGCTGGAGCGGGAGCAACGTGCCCGATGAGGAGGGCGACGGCGGCACCCGACAGCAGAGCTGGCCTGCGAAAGCGCCGACAAAGCTTGATGCCATCCATAGCGCCTCCTCACTGCCGACGAAGCTGCATCCGTTGCGCTTCGATTCTCTCTTTACCGTATCTGTTTTGCGGCAGGGACGCCAACGTGCCGGCTTTTGGCAGCAGAACTGACGCTGTTTTCGGAAATCATCCCCCGAGCTGCTGCCCGGCGTCCCCCGGAACCGCCCGCACCACCCTGTGCCTGCGGCGGCGGCATCAGGCGGAAGCGCTCCGCCGCCGGTCGGCGGCCTCCCTGTTCCCATGTTGTTCCATAGGACCGGGTCTGGTAAGAGCGCCGACCGAAACTGATCCTCGTGCTCAGGAGACCGCGGCTGTGACGTTTGCACTTTTGCGGACCATCGCGTTTCTCGCCATCGCCTGCGCCGCGGTACCTGCAGCCACGGCCCAGAAGGCTCATGTCAGGCAATATTATCCGAAGGATATCCAACCTCTCATCGATCGAGAGATCCGGTGGAACGAACTCTGCCGCGGCGGCATTGGCGAGGACCCGCAAGGGCCGACATGCCGCCGGCGGGATCGGCTGGTCCGTCAGCTTGAGCGCCGCGGATGGTGCCATGGTTCAAGAAACAGGGACGCGGCTGAGTTTCAGATGACTTGGCTCCCCTGTACCAGGGATCGAACCCGCTAATTTCAGCCGCCGTGCACCGGCTCGAAAACCCAACCACGATCGGGGGTGGGTTGCGATGGCCGGGGAGAAGGCAGCTGAGGCGGCCTCCGAGCGGGCGTGCTGCCCCTACCTCCCGTGACATGCACCGGGATCGCTCCCATCGCTTCTGCCACAGCAGCGCGTTCCGCGCTGTCTCGAGTGGGGTTTGCCGGCCTCTCGACGTAGGTTGCAAAACCTGCGGCGATGTCCGGAGCGCCCCGTCCTGCGGCGTGCGCGTGCTGCCACGTTCTTCTTTCGGTATGTGCCAATTCCCATTCCTGAAAGCGGATCTGCTGGTCTTCGGTCGAGTTCTCGACCGACACCCCCATCGTGCGGCGGAACAGGTCCCGCCGAGGCCCGGTCCACATCCATAAGCCGCGACCACCTTGATTCGGGTGGCCGCGAATGCGTTCGCGAGAACGATAATCGGCCCCGCTCTCCATTGCCGCGTTGGCGGCCAGCGCCGTCGCGTCGTCCACGCTGTGGCCGCCGGCGATGAGCCGATCTCGCAAAGGCGCCCCAACCCGGGCCCTAGCCAAGGTACCGGCTGGCGAAAGCCTGCCGGCGCCACGCACCCTGGGCCGAACTGTGGCGGCCGCATGGGGACCGGCGGCGGGCGCAATCGGCGCCGCGGGCCCCTGCCGGGCGTTCTGCGGTGGCGGCGCCTGGACAAACCTTCCGGGTTGCTGCGGCACACGTCCCCCTGAGGCGGTTGCCTGTGAGAGATTGCCACCTACTGCCTGTGCGAGCATCCGATGCGCTGGAATGGCACCAATCTGACTGGGGCTGGATTGAATTGCCGTCCCACCGGTGAGCCCGCTCCAGCTGTCGTAGACGGGCGGCTGCACCGAATGCCGTCCTTGCGGGCCGGCCGGGCCCGGCAACGGACCAAGCGTAGTTGGCGCGTCGATGGCTGATGGCTGCGGCGGCTGGCTCAACCAGTCTGCGGTAGGCGCTGCGGAGCGCACCTGGCCATATCGTGCCAGGATCTTTGCATCGAGCGCTGGCGATGGCAGCGTCGACGGTACTGCGAAAGGGTAGGCTGGGGGTGCCGAAGTTGTACCGGCCGCCTGCATCGGCATGGGGTCGGCCGCGGTCACCGGAGATGCACCTGCTGCCTGGATCGCCGACGGGCCGGGGGCCTGCACTTGATTGACCGTCGCCGGCACCCCGCCAACGTCGATGCCCGCGCCGCCAGCATCCAGCATCGGTGGCGGCTGCCGGCCGAAGAAAGGCACGATCGGCAGCAGGCTCGCGTCCGGCGCCGGATCGCCGGCGCTCCAATCCATTTCCCAAGGCTTCACCATTTGCAGTCCTTCGATAGATCGTTCGCCCCGACCAACACCGGTCGGATCAGCCCACCATTCCCGGCGGCTGCACCGCCCGCATCCGCTCGGTCTGCGCCTCATAGGCGTGGATCTGGTTCGCCTCCGACTTCACCTGGGTCTCGGCCATCCGGTTCCTGAGCGCCTGGCGGAGCGTCGCATTCTCCTGCTGGAGCTGCTGCAGCTGGGCGAGGCCCTCCTGGATCTGCTGCTGGACCGCTGGGGGGAGACCGCCACCGGCGCCCCCTCCCCCGCCCGGCCCGGCGCCCCCCGAACCGCTGCCCGCACCCTGCGCCTGGGGCGGCAGCATCAGGCGGAATCGCTCCGCCAGCCGGTCGGCGAGCGGCATGTCCTGCTGCTCGACCCAGAGATCGGCGATCAGCGGGATCACCTGCGGCGCCGCCTGCATCATCTGCATCATCAGGTCGGAGGCCTCCGCCCGCCGCGTCGTATAGGCCGGGCCGGACGAGACGCTGAGGTCGTATTTCCCCGCCGCCAGGTCGAAGATATGCGCGACCGTCTCGCCGGCCGCGTTCGGCACCGGCGTCACCGCCTGCCCGGTCGGCGCCACCGCCACATTGGCCGGCGCCAGATCCTCGCCGAGCACCCGGACCATCCGCTCGGTCGTGTAGACCCTGGGGATGAGGTCGAGCAGGATGCGCCCGCCGTGACGGATCGCGCGGCTGAGATTGTCGATGAAGTGGAAGGTGGAAACATCCCCTTCCCGCTGCCGCGCCATGATCGCGCGGCCCGAAGTCTCGTTGCTCCGCGCGCCGAGCGAGGCATCGTAGATGCCGATGATCGCCTTCATGTCGTCATTGGCGTTGAGCGCCTCCTGCAGCGCTCCCGCGGGGACGCCGGCGAAGGGCATCCGCTCGGGAAAGCGCGCCCCGTTCGGCACCATCAATTTGGCGTGCGAGGCGCTGTTCGCCGTGTCCCAATTGGGATCGATCGAGAAGGCCTTCTCCTCGCCCACCCAGGGCGCCTTCGGAGCCAAAGCGACCAGCTCGGTCGTCGTCGTCCGCCAGTAATTGAACATCTGCTGCGCCGATTTGGCGTCGCGGATCAGCGAGCGGAAATGGCGGCGCCCGTTCTCGTCGACCACCTCGTCGCCATAGACGGGCACGATCGGGATATATTTGCCGGCCCAGTCGACCGTCTTCAGGATCTCGGCGCCGGTCATCAGCCGCTGGGTGACCTTCCAGCTCTCCACCCGGCGCGGCCGGCCGACGATCTCGAGCCCGGCAAAATGCTCCGGCTGCGCCGCCAGCTCGTCCGTGCCGACGACGGCGCCGTCCGACAAAGCGACGATCTCGCGCGCCACTTTCTCGCGCGTCCAATATTCGGCGAGCACCACATCCTCGCCGTCCAGCCAGTCCGGGCAGTCGGCGAAGTCATACTCCCAGTTCGTCCTTTCCGCCTCCGGATAGTCGCGCTCGAACGCCTCCTTGCTCATCGTCGTGATGACGAAGGCGCTGTTCCAGTCCGAGCTGTCGGCGGCGGTCGAGCGCGGGTCGCCGTAGACCGCGAACGGGTTCGACACCCGCTCGACGACGATGTCCTGGTCGAAGGCGTCGTCGCTCGTATAACGGGTGTTGATCCGCCAGAAGCCGAAGCCCTGGCCGACCGCATGCTCGATCGCCGTGTCATAGGCGACGTCGGCGTCGGACGCGGCCTCGATGTTGCGGATCAGGCCGTTATAGATTTCGGCGACGCGCCTGTCGGCGCCGCTGTCCTGCGGGTGGACCTTGATCGCCGGCTTGTTCTGCCGCGCGTCGTTGACCACCTGGCGGATGAAGGCCGGCATCTTGTTGAAGGTGAGGCAGGGGCGGTTCTCGCGCCGGCGCTGCTGCTCGACCGAAACATCCCATTGCCGCCCGAGCCGCGCGAATTCGAGGTCGGCGCGCGCTTCCTGCTGGTTCTCGTTCCAGGCGTCGCGCGCCCGCTTGTAATCGTCGCGCGCGGCGGCGAGGATCTTCTCGTCGGACGCCTGCCGATCATCCTGTTCCCGCTCATCCTCGTCCCGCTCATCCTGAGGAGCGGCCGACCCCGGACCTGAGCCGGGGGAGGACGCGTCTCGAAGGGCCCCGCTTCGGGCTTGTCGAAGAATCATCCCATCCATCCCCCTTGTCCATGATGCGCAACCTTGGGCGCGCTCCGCCGCTCCTGCGGCGCCTCGTAGGCCACGCACATCAGCCCGAAAGCGTCGGCGCCGTGGCTCGCCCAGTCATGCTCCGGCCCCAGGCCGACATTGCGCTTGCCGTCGATTCGCTCGTGATAGGCGGCGAGCGACTTCAGCCCGTCGCGGCAATTCTCCTCGTTGAACCAGATCGAGGGGAAAAGCCGCCGCGCCGCCTCGATCCGCTTCATCGCCGCGCCCTTGCCCTGGTTCGGGACGGTCTGGACGCGGAAGCCCGCCTCGCGGAGATGGTCCTCATATTTGAGCGCCGACACGCTGTCGCGCCGCGCTCCGTCATGCGGCAGCACGCATTCGGCGGCGCCATAGCCGCGGCCGCGCAGCCAGTCGGCGTAAAAGCCGAGCGGCTGCCCCTGCCCTTCGCAATAATCGAGCACACGGATCTCGCGCCCGGCAAATTGCGCGACCCAGATCGAAGTGGAATCACTCACCCCCAGGTCCCAGAAGGCACGCAGCGCGAGCAGAGGATCGGCGGCGACCCGTCCGATCCGCCCTCCTTCCCTGGCCTCGGCGAGCGGCGCTGCATAATAAGCGCCGTCCACCGCGGTCACGTAGCCGCCGCCCCAGACATGCTCGGCGCGGGCCGGGTCCGCCTCATAGTCGAACTCCATCTCGGCCTGGAGCGGCGTGCCGGAGAACCAGGGATTGTCGCGCCAGCTCACCTTCCGGAGCAGCGCCTGCGGCGGCGGCGTCCGGCCGCGGAAGAACAGGTCCACGGGATCGTGCTCGAATTCCGGGTTCCAGCTGAACCACAGTTCCGATCCCGGCTTGCGCATCGTCGGCCGGACGATCTTCAGCGACCGCTCGGAGAAGGCGCTCGCCTCCTCGCCCCAGAAGATGTCGGCGCCCTCCAGCGACTTGATCGCGTCCGGATTGCGCCACAGGCCGATATAGGTGAATTGGGAGCCGTTGAGGCCGCGGGTCATCTTGTCGAGGCAGCGGAAGCGCGCCGACAGGCCGAGCGTCGCGATCTTGTCCTCGACCAGTTGCTTGACCGAGTCCCGGAGGCTGTTCTGGATCTCGCGGGCGCAGACGATGCGAAGCGGCTTCTGCGCCGCGAGGATGACGAGTGCGGTGGCGAAGCTGTGCGACTTGGCCGAGCCGCGGCCGCCATGGAAAGCCTTGTAGCGATGCGGTTCGAACAGGCCCCGGAAGGCCGCCGGCATCTCGACCTCAGACGAAACGGATGACGAGCTCGATGCCGACCGGCCCGCCTTCCTCCCCGGCGAGCTGGAGCGGGATGAGCTTCGGGTAGATCGAGGCCCAGAAGACGCTCTCATTCTTCGCGTCCTCCCGCACCCACGCCACCAGCCGCTCCACCCCGCCGAGATCGACGGCCGCGGCGGCAATCGCTTCGCGCGCCGCGATGGGCAGGCGCGCCGAACCGCGCGCGGCCTTGGCGGCTGCTGGCGTTTCCCTCGGTTCGGCAGGCGCGGCCTTCCTTGAGCCCCGCTTCTTCAGAGGAGGGGTCGGGGCGGCGGAGTCACGGGTGGCGGCCACGGATTCTGTCACCCTCTCGGCAGCAGCTTCTTGCCGAGCGTGACCTTCACGCCCTCGTCCCCGGCCACCAGAGGATCGATATATTCGAGGAAGGCATCCGCGATCGCCATCACCTCGAGATGATCCTTCCCCTTATCCGCGACCAAAGCGGCGCAGGCGAGCGCGACCATCCGGTAGATCGCCTCGACGTCGGGGGCGAGGCTCTGATCCATGACGGCTTCCTCCCGATGATCGTTGCTGCCACCCACGCGGAGCCGACCCGCTGTTTCCAGCACAGGAAGGGGAGGCTCGCGTTCGATTGGAGGCGATGCCCGGCCCGTGGGCTGCAGGCGCAACTCTGTTTATTGAATATCGGAACTCCGTCTAGCCGGAAGTTCCGATATTGTCAAGTCGCATCGACGACGCGTCGTGCAACATCACCGGCGGGCGCCGGCCATTGATCCATGTCAATTTTCGCCCCGGAAAATCCGCCCACCGTAACCCAATCTTTACCCAGATAGCGTTGTGTCTTTTGACCCTCTCCCACGGATGAGGCCGCAAGAATCGGAAGCGACATGTCTGCCCCATCGGCTGTCGAAAATCAGGCCAATCCGGCTGCCGATAACCGGCGGGTGGCGCCGCGCACCTTCCTCATGCTGGCGGCCAATGCATGGAGCGGCGGCGCCTATGTGCCCGTCCGCATCCGCAATGTCTCGGAAACCGGCGCGCTGATCGAGGGCGCCGGCCTGCCCCCGGCCGGCGAGCCTATCCTGCTCAACCGCGGCGAGGCCCAGATCGAAGGCATCGTCGCCTGGTCGACCGGCAGCCGCTGCGGCGTTCATTTCGCGACGCCGATCGCAGTCGACATCTGGCGGGCCGGCAAGCCGGCGGTGCCGCCGCCCGCTCAGGGACGGGCCGACCTCATCCAGGCGGCGGTGCGCTCCGGCGCCCCGCCCGTCGCGGTCGCCCCCCTCCCCTCGCCGGCGGCGGAAGAGCGCTGGGTCGATCAGATCGACGTCCGGCTGGCCGAGGAGCTCGGCTTCGTCCAGCGGCTGGTCGAGACGCTGGGCGAAGAGCTGGTCGCCGATCCGGCCATCCTTCATCGCCACGCCCAGGCGCTTCAGAATATCGATCTCGCCAGTCAGATGCTCGGCCATCTGATCCGGGTGATCGGCGCCGCCGATCGCGCCGAGGCGGTGCGCTTGATCGGCATGGACGATCTGCGCGCCCGCCTCACCCGCCACCGCACCCTCACCGACTGAGGCCGAAGCATTTTCCGGTCGGGCCGGCCGAGGGAGTGACGGCCGCCGCGCGCTCGTGGGGGAGACATGCGACGACCGCCGCGGCCCCCAAAGCGCGCTGGCCCCTCATGCCGGCTTAACGCGAATGGCGTTTTTTCCGTTCACCCTTTTCGAGAGCGCCTCGGGGCGAAAAACCTGACTCCGGCGGCCATCGGTTCCCCGGCGCAGGCGGGGCCCAGTGCAGCCGTGGAGCGGGCCCCGCGCCTCCGAAAGGCGATGATGTCGCGGGCGCAGCTTCCCAAGCCGAACGAAACGGATATGCTGCCCCTTGTCGGGGCAATGCGCAGGGAGCGGGGGGTGAGCTTTCTTTTCGAGCTGTTGTTCGACCTTCTGCCGTGGAAGGTTCAAGGGTCGCTGCTGGGACTGGCGGCTTTGCTGATCGGGACGATCGCGCTCGCGATCTGGCTGACCGGTGGATAATCCGGCATGAGCCGGGCCTCTATTGGTCTGGGTCCGCCTCTTCGCGGCGCCCGGGCTCTGGAGCGTCGCCCGTCTTCCGCGACTATGTCGGCAAGGAAAAAGCCCCGGCCGAATGGACGGCCGGGGCTCCTCTTTGGCGATGGCGCAAGCATAAAGGAGGATCCGCTCCCACCGAAACGGATCCTGCTCTAATGGACGCCGGCCTCGCGCGCCCGCTTGGCGGCCTCGCCGGCCGCTTTCTCGGCCGCTTTGCGCTCCTTGGGCGTCATGACATGGGTGTTGACCGGGGTCGGCGTGTAGCTCGCCGCGATCAGGGCCGGGCTGCCGGCGGTGGTCGGAGCGCCGAGAGGGATGGCATCAACCAGGTGAACGACGAACTCATGCCCTTGGGGGATGCGCGCGCTGTGGCCGTGGACGATGAGACCGCCGATGACGCCCGCCGCGAGCACCGCGCCGACGGCGGCGGCGCCGTTGCCGTTGCCCTCCTGGTGGTAATGGCCCTCGAGCGGGATGTGCCGGCCTTCATAGTCGATGTAGCGGAAGTCGAGGTCGATCTTGCCCGACTTGCCGAAGCCGCCCTTGCCCTTGCGGTAGGTGATCTGGCCCACGGCGCGGGTGCCCTTCGGAATGACGACGGCGCCGTTCGCCTTCACGTCCTGCGAGACGGTCAGCGAGAATGTATCGCCGAGCCGTTTGTCGTCGCTGCTCAGGGCCTCGTTCAGGGCGACGATCACCTCGCTATTTGCCGGCAGCACCGAAACGTCGGCGACGGGCGCGGCCGCGACGGCCGGAGTGACGGACGGAGCCGACGCCGCCTCTGGGCCGGCGGCGGGCGCCGTCTGCTGCAGCGCAAGCGCAGGCGAAGACACGGCGGCGAGCGCCGCCAAAGCGACGAAACGTCTTTTCATTTAAATTCCCCCTTTGGAGCCGGAATCGGCAGGGTCATCTTCGAAAAACTTGCGAAGGATTACAAGCCTTTAATATTCAGGCTGTCGGCGCGCTTCGTCACAGGCAGATAAGCTTCAGAAGGCAGATGGACGGCGCTGGAGCAGGCGCAGGAGCTGGTGCGGGAGCAGGCGCTGGTGCGGGAGCAGGCGCGGGCGTGGGCGCGGGCGCTGGAGCTGGAGCCGGAACAGGAGCCGGAACAGGAGCGGGCACCGGGACGGGGGCTGGAGCAGGTGCAGGCACAGGAACAGGGGCCGGCACGGGTATGGGGACCGGCACGGGAGCAGGTACCGGTACCGGCACCGGCACCGGGACAGGAGCTGGAGCTGGAGCTGGAGCTGAAGCTGGAGCTGGAACAGGGACAGGCGCGGGCACGGGGACCGGCACCGGAGCCGGAACGGGAAGCGGGGCCGGAACCGGCACGGGCACGGGCGCGGGCACGGGAATGGGAGCCGGAGCCGGAAGCGGGACAGGCGGCGGTGCGGGTACCGGAACGGGGCCTGGAACAGGTGCTGGGGCAGGCGCCGGAGCGGGCACGGGCACCGGCACCGGACCTGGTACAGGCGTCGGGATCGGAGCGGGCGTCGGAATCGGAGCGGGCATCGGCACGGGGGTCGCGGACGCGATCGTGACCAGCCCGGCCAGCCGGCGCTCGGCCGGGTCCTGGCCGAAGACGGCCGCCAGCAGCTGGGTGACGTCCCCGGCGGAGCGGATCGTTCCGCCGGCCGTCAGTGAAGGGGCCGACGCGATCGCGGCCGCGATCACCGGCGCGGTGCGCAGATCCGGGTCGAACGCGTAAGCCAATTGCGGGCCGCAGCCCGCGACGGCGCCGGCGCAGCCGCCGATATTCGCATCGGGCTCGGCATTGGTAATG
This sequence comes from Sphingomonadales bacterium, assembly GCA_034668705.1. Lineage (GTDB taxonomy): Bacteria > Pseudomonadota > Alphaproteobacteria > Sphingomonadales > Sphingomonadaceae > Allosphingosinicella. The sequence goes on along the minus strand of JAXDOV010000053.1, from coordinate 15,300 downwards.
GTATAAGCGAGCTGCGGCCCGCAGGCCGTGGCGTCGCCAGCGCAGCCGGCCGCGGCCTCCTCGAAGATCTCGTCGCCCGCGGCCGGCGACGGCGGCGTCGTCCCGGCCCCGCCGGATTCCGCGGAGCCCGAACCTTCGCCGCCGACGGAGGGCAGCACCGCGTCGCCGGCACCGGCATTGGCGCTGACGGTCACCCGCTCTGGCGCGGTGGCCGAGACCGAGCCGGTCAGGCCCGCCGCCACCAGCCGCCGTTCGCCGCCGCTCGCGGTCGACACCTCGACCCGCCCCTCGGTGACGGCGACGTCGGCGCCCGCTTGGTCGACCCGCACGGTGAACACCGTGCCCTTGACCGCCACCGCCATCAGATGCGTGCGCACCACGAAATGCGGATTGGCCTTTTTCTCGATATTGAACAGGGCACGGCCATAAGCCTCGAACAGCTGGGCGAAGCCCGCCGGCACGCGCTCGCGCACGACGGTGAGCCGGGTCGCCGGCGAGACGATGACGATGTCGGCGCCGTGGACCAGGATCGCCCGTCCGGCCGCACCGGTGCGCAGCGAATCGCCCGGCACCAGCACCATGCCGCGCGTCGCGGCGCGGGCGCCGCTGCCATGTTCGAGAATAACGGGGCCGCCAGCCTCGGTGATCCGCCAGGCAATCCCATCCTGGGCGAAGGCGGGAGAAGCGAGCGCCAAGGCGAAGATCAGGCCTGTCACCTTCGCCCGCATGTCCGTCCTCCGCCGCGCCGCTCCGAGGCGACGCAGGCGCGTCTAATTGGTCCCGGTTTCGATGCGATGACCCGACGTGCCGAAAGCCGCGTTAACCAGCCGATCCGCACCCCGGGCCTCGCCGAGGTCGGGACTTAACAATTCGGCAACGGGCATGGGCCTAGACGACTGCGTCATCGAAGGAGCGAACATGCGTATCATTCACAAGCTGATCCGGAACGAGAAGGGCGCCACGGCCATCGAATATGGCCTGATCGCGGCGCTGATCGCCGTGGCCGCGATCGCCGCCATGAAGGGCGTCGGCACGACCCTCAACTCCACCTTCTCGAACGTCTCGACCCAGATGCAATAAGCATCCTGATTTCCGGGATCCGTAAGGCTCCGCCCCTCGCCGGGCGGAGCCTTTTTCCGTTTCCCCGCCGCATGCGCAGCGGTCCGTGGGCGCAACGGCCATTCAGGCTGGGAAAACGCCAAAAGCCCTGGTGGCCTCAGGGCTCAGGCGGCGCCGTGCAGATAGGGCGCCGGCACGCTCGAGACGGTGGCGACGACCAGCTGCCATCCGATCGGCCCCTGTTTCGGCTCGTGCTTGTGATGGCTGCGGTCGGGCAACAGGCCGACCGCTTCCAACGCGACCTCGGTTCCGCAGCCGGTGCAGCGGTAGATGCCGCCGGTGGGAATGAAGGCCGAAGGCTGGAGGGTCAGGTCGAACGAGGCGTGCTTTGTCTGGGACAGATAATTGGGATATTTGAAGCGGGCCATTTCTCGCCTTCTCTTATCGCGTCATGAGGCCTGAGCGACGGCCGCAGGCCCAGGGCCGCCCTTTCGGCCTTGCACGGCCCCGCGCTTAAACCGGCACGGGTTTCCGAAAGACTAATGCGGCTGGAGAAGAACGGGCCCCTCGAGGCGGGACCGAAGCGGACCCTCGTGGGGGATGATCTTGCTTCGGCCCCTGGCCGCGCATCCCGAGGAGCGCGGTTGCGCGCAACTGATCTGGATCGGAGCCCGGGTCACTACCGTATGATTACCGGGTGGACTCGCTCGGTCCCCTGGAAAGCTCGACCTGCCGCATCTTCAGGCATTGCGGCTGATCGCCTTCAGGAAATGCGGGGCGCCCGCATCGTCGATCACCTTGACCGCGGTGGCGCCGAAATGGCTCCGGACCTGGCCCAGATTGTCCACCGCATAGCCGGTGGCCAGCTCCAGATCCTCGAACCTCTTGGTGCCCATCGCCTGCGGCCCCCGCATCCAGATGACGGTAAAAGCCATAAATCTCCCCCCGCACTGCCCTAACGCAAGCGGGGTTAAGAAGCCTTTACCCTATTGGCCCTCTCCCCGTGCGAGAGTGTCCGGGTCGGTCGGGTCCCCCTCAATGCGTATTGGCGGTCGCTCGATCCTTATGCCCGTCGAGCTTCACGTCGACATGCAGATTGCCGAGCTGGTCGGCCTTGTTCTCGATCGCGGCTGCGGCCTGGTCGGCGACCTTGCTTGCGCTCACGGCTGCCGCTTCCGCCGCATTGCCGGCGCTCTCCGCGGCGGCTTCCGCCTTGTTGCCGGCGACGTCGAACTGGTTGTCGATGGAGGCATTGTTGACGGTCACGTTGCAGCCGCCCGCGAGCAGGAGGGCCGCCGTCGCGCCTGCCGTTCTGAATATCCTCATATCGTCCTCCAGATGAGGGCCCGCCCACACATCCGGCGACGCTTAATCCGCCCATGCCCGCTTTGGCTAGGCCGGACGGCCGCGCGACAGCCAGCCAGCCGGCCGCGAGGTGCCGGGGGTTTTCCCGGGTGGGTCGAGGGCCTCGATCTTCCAGCCTCCCGAGTGATCGAGGCGTCCGCTCCCGCCCGATTGCGGACATGCGCCGCGGGCGCTAGCCTGGCGAAGGCAGCGGGAGGCAATGTGCAGGGCAACAAATGGCTCATCGCGGGCGGACTGCTGAGCGCCGCCGCGGCATTGCTTCACATCGCCATCATCTTCGGCGGCGCCAACTGGTATCGTTTCTTCGGGGCCGGCGAGGGCATGGCGCGGGCGGCGGAGGCGGGCTCTGTTAGGCCGGTCCTGGTCACGACCGGCATCGCCGCCATCCTGCTTCTGTGGGCGCTTTACGCATTCTCGGGGGCCGGGCTCGTCCGCCCCATGCCGCTGCTTCGGACCGGGCTGGTGCTGATCGCCGCGATCTATCTTCTGCGCGCTTTCGCCCCGGTGCCGATGTTGATCCTGAGGCCGGACAGGGTCGACTCCTTCGTCGTCTGGAGCTCGCTGGCCGTCCTCGTCTTCGGGCTCCTTCATGCCATCGGAACGTGGACCGCCTGGCCGCACCTGACGCCCGGCGGGAACGCCCGGGCCGCGGGTCTGCCATGACCAAGCCCGCCGCCCCCGACGCTCCGGCAAGGCCGCGCAATGCGTTATGGCGGGAGGTCAAGGGCGTCTTCTGGATCGCGCTGGCGATGCTGTCCATTCACAGCTTCGTCGCCAAGCTCTTCTACATCCCGTCGGAATCGATGATGCCGCTGCTCCTGAAGGGCGACCGGCTCTTCGTCACCAAATTCCCCTACGGCTGGTCGTGGGTGTCTTTGTCTTTCCACCTCCTGCCCGAACGCCCGGGCCGCATCCTGCCGCGCGATCCCGAACGCGGCGACGTCGTCATCCTGTCGCCGCCCGGCCGCCCGTCGGAAGACTGGATCAAGCGCGTGATCGGTGTCCCGGGCGATACGGTCGCGGTGCGGGACGGCCGCCTGTTCCTGAACGGCCGGCCGGTCCCCGCCCGGCCCGCACCGCCCGCGATGATCCCCGTGGACGCCAACACGCCGTGCGTCGCCGGCTTCGGCGGCCTGCCGATCGCGCTGAACGGCAGGGCCTTCTGCCGCATCCCCGTCATCCGCGAAACGCTGCCCGGCGGCCGCAGCTACGACACGATCGACTCGGTCGCGAACGGACCCGGCGACACTTACGGCCCGATCCGCGTGCCCGCCGGCCGCGTCTTCCTGATGGGCGACAATCGCGACGACAGCGCCGACAGCCGCTTTCCGCTCGCGGCGGGAGGCCTTGGCGGCCCGGTCCCGCTCGAAAATATCGCCGGCCGGGCGGAGCTCATCACCTGGTCGGTCGACGGCACAGCGCGCTGGCTGAACCCGATCTCCTGGTTCGCCTCGCTCCGCTCCGGCCGCGCGGGCGCGAGCCTGCATCCCCGGCAGGCGCCGCAATAGCCCGACGCTGGCGGCCACTCAGCTTTAGGTGGAAGGAGCCGAAGCGAGGAGACACGAAATGGACCACTTGGCCCGAGCCATAAGTCAGGTGCGCGACCGGAGTTCGCTTTACTGGGGCTTTTACGACCGTGACATCGTGGTTGGAGGCGAAGAGCCCGTCGAGGTGCGTCTCAACGCATCTCCCGAGCAGGTACGGCGCTTCGAGTCACCGCCGGAATGGCGCCTGCATCGGGTCCAGTGGGGCGAAGTTATCTACTTGCGCCGCCATCAGCACCTGACCGAGGGCGCGGTCGAGGAAATGCTGATTGCTATGCTGCGGCTGGCAGCCGGCAGGGGATTCCGGTTCCACTCCTGGATACACGGTTCTGATCTCGACTGACACGGACGGCGCTCAGTCGAAATGCCGATGGATCCAGCCGCTGAGGGTGCCGTGCTCCCAATAGGGGATCAGGAACAGCAGGATGAGGAAGACCAAGAGCACGATATTGGCCCGCCGGGCGCGCACGAAAAGGAGCGCGACGAAGCTCGCCTTGATCGTCAGATTGTAGGGCAGATCGTAAAGCCAGAAGACCGCAGGCCGTTGTTGGAGCTCGCGCGCGAAGACGCCCAGGAAGGTCGCGCTCACCAGCACTTCCGCCGCGAGCAGCATAGCGACGACGAATTGTTTCCGCTCGGCGAAATAGAGCGCCAGCCGGCCGAACTCGGCCGGGTCCCGCGGAAAGATCACCGTTGCCGCGAGATAATAGCAAGTGGCGATCAGGATCGGCGCCCAGAGCCCTGCAAAGTCCAGCGACACGCCTTGGAGGGAGTCCCAGGCGTCGATCCAGGTCGCGCAGATGGCGAGGAAGGTGAAGAGGCCAAGCAAAGCCGTCTGCGCCTCGATCGACTTCAGCGCGCGGGCGCGGACGAAGCCGGCGAAACCGCTCAGCAGCTCGGTGGCGGCCAGCCCGAGGATCAGCCCGTAAAAGGCGAAGAAGAAGCTGAACCTGTCCAGACCGCCTCCCCTCCCCGGCGCCCGGCGCCTGACGCCTGGCGCTACCTTTTCACATCGAAGGCCGGCTTTCCACCCCCGAGGCGAGCGAGCCTCGCGGAGCTGTTCCCTCGAGGTCGAACTCCGCTTTCGGATTGGCTGCGTGTTGCCTGCCTGGCGATGATCACCGGCCCGTTCCAATAGTGGCAATAGCCCGCCGCTATCATCAACCGACTTTTCGCCTATTCGAACGTCTTTACTCCTATTGAAGCTGTGTCCGTTGCATCGCATGATCGTGGCGATGAAGCTCTCCCGATCGGACAAGTTTCGGTTTGCAGCCGAGCAGGTTGGCGACTGGGCACGAAATTACGGAATTGCGCTGTCGGTCGTGGGAGCGTTGCTCATCCTCATGGTCGCCCTCGGCGATTATGCGCTGGAGGGGCATGCATCCGCCGAACAGGGCACAGTCGTCGCTTTCGGCATCTATGCCGACGAGACGGGAGATCAGCCCCTGCTCACGATCAGAACCAATGAGGGGCAGCTCGTCCAATTGCGTGTCCCCTCCTCCGTCGCACGCACATGTCGCGCCGGCTACCGGATCGAGCTGCTGAGACGGCAGCATAGTCTCCTTGCCAGCCCGAGTGGTTGCATGCTCGGCGGAGGCACCTGAGCCGCCGCTCCACGTCGGCGTTCGATCGGTTGCCGGGGGTTTTCACGGCCATCATCGAGAACTGGCCTCCTGGTTCGTCGACCGAACCCGTCGCCCTTGGCAGAATCCCCGCCCGCTCGATCGTCGCGGAAGCCGCCCTCCCCTCAGGCGAAGCCGTGCGACAGCGACGCGACCAAGGCGGCGCCGGCCGTATCGGCATGCACCGCGCTCATATCGCCGACGCCGAGCAGCACCGCCTGGCCGCCGCCGTTGCTGAAGGCGATGGTGAGGTCGGCTATGCCGTCATGGTTGACGTCGCCCACCGACCAGCTCTTCACGCTGATCCCGTCGGCCAGCAGCAGCCGGTCGACCGCCGTGTTGAAATCGGTGATCGTGTCGTTGCCGCCGCCCCTCGCGAACAGGAACAGGTCCGCGCCGGCGCCGCCGGTCGTGACGTCGTTGCCGTTGCCGCCGGCAAGCAGGTCCTTGCCGTCGCCGCCGATCAAATTGTCGTTGCCGTTGCCGCCGAACAGGCCGTCATTGCCCGCGCCGCCGTAAAGGCTGTCATTGCCGTTGCCGCCGGCCAGCAGATCGTGCCCGTCGAGCCCCGACAGGATGTCGTTGCCGTTGCCGCCGATCAGGATGTCCTCGCCGCCCGTGCCCGTCAGGACGCTGTTGCCGTTGCCGCCGGTCAGCATGACGCCGTCGGCGATGCCCGTCACCGTCACGGTCACGGTCTCGCTGCTGACGAGCCCGTGGCCGTCGTCGATCGTATAGCGGAAGCTGTCGGTTCTGGTGGCGCCCACCGGCAGCGCGTCGAAGGCGTCATTGTCGGCGACGTAGCGGAGCGACTGGGTCGCGGCATCGAACAGGACGTGGCCGAGCATGCCGGTCGTGTCGACGCTCGCGATCGACAGCTGCGTCCCGGCATCGGGATCGCTGTCATTGGCGAGCAGGGTGGACCAGAGGTTGGCGCTTGTCGCATCCTCGTTGACCGCGACCGCGTCCGGCCGCGCCGTCGGCGCCTCGTTGACGTCGCCGATCGCGATGTCGAAACCCTTGTCCGCCGTGAGGCCGCCCGCATCGGTCGCGCGGACAATGATCGCGTAGCCGGACGCCGTCTCGAAGTCGAAGACCTGCGTCGTGCTGATCCGCCCCGTCGCCGGGTCGATGGCGAAGCGGCCGCCGGCATCGTCGGCCAGGCTCCAGGTCAGCGCCCGCCCTTCCGGATCGGACCCGCTCGCCGTCCCGACGAGCGTCCCGGCCGGCCGGTTCTCGTCGACCGCCGCATGGTCCAGCGCGACACTGGTCGGCGCCTCATTGACGTCGCCGATCGCGATCGCGAAGGCCTGGTCGGTGGACAGGCCGCCGGCATCGGTTGCCCGCGCCACGATCTGATAGCCGTGCGCCGCCTCGTAATCGAGCGCGCCCGCAATCGTCACCGCGCCCGTCACCGGGTCGATGGCGAAGCGGCCGCCGGCGTCGTCGGCCAAGGTCCAGGTCAGCGCCTGCCCTTCCGGATCCGCCGCGCTCATTGTGCCGACCGCAGTGCCGGCCGGCTGGTTCTCGTCGACCGCCGCATGGTCGATCGCGAGGCCGGTCGGCGCCTCATTGACGTCGCCGACCGCGATCGAGAAGGCCTTGTCGACGGCGAGGCCCGCCGGGTCGGTTGCCCGCACCGTGACGGTATAGCCCGAAACCGCCTCATGATCGAACGGCTGGGTGGTGGTGATCGCGCCGGTCGCCGGGTCGATCGCGAACCGGCCGCCGGCATCGTCGGCCAGGCTCCAGGTCAGGACGTCGCCGTCCGGATCGCTCGCGCTCGCCGTTCCGACCAGGGTGCCGGCGGGCCGGTTCTCGTCCACCGCCGCATGGTCGAGCGCGACGCCGGTCGGCGCCTCGTTCGGATGCTGGATGGTGAAGCGCGCGACGATCGGGTCGTGGTCGGTCGGCCGGTTGGGATTGTTGCCGAACTCCGCATTGAGGTGGACCGCGTCGAACGCGGCGCCCGTCAGCAGGCCCGGCGAGACGATGATATGGTCGATCGCCTGGGCATTGCCGTCGAAGAAATAGGAATAGCGCTCCTCCGGCGCGAGCAGCCGGTGGAGGTCGGTCATCACTCCCGTCCCCTCGATCGCCCCGACCCCGCCTTCGAAATAGAAGCCGTTGAAATCGCCGACCACGCCGAGCTTCAGCGACGGATCGGTCGCCAGCGCATTGTTGACATAGGCGGCGACCGCCTGGCCCTGCGCGGTCCGCGAGCCGTCGCCCGCATCGGCCGGCGGCTGCTGCGCGCCCTCGAGCGAGTCGCTGCCGAGCCGCGAGGTGAAGTGGACGTTGATCAGCTCGATCTTCTGCCCGTTGAACAGGAAGTCGCCGACCAGCGGCTTGCGGCTGCCGGCGAAGGCGGGATCGTCGATGATATGGGCGCTGCCGTCGACATAGGTCAGCCGGTCGGCATTGTAGAGGAAGCCCGGACGGATGTTGCCATTGGGCTCGCCGCCGCTCGAATTGGGGGTGGAGGGCGCGACCTCGATATAGACGTAATTGGGGCCGCCGATCGCTTTGATCGCGTCGATCAGCGCCTGCGCCGTCTTCACGCCGGAAAGGTCCGCGCCGGCGCCCGGCCCGTCCGCGTCCTGGACCTCCTGCAGGCCGATGATGCCGGGCGCGGCGAGGTTGTAGATGATGTTGGAGGCGAGGATGTCATACTTGCCCGCGCCGTCGCCGAGATCGAGATTCTCGACATTGTAGGAGGCGATGGTGAGGTGGTTGCGGTCGCCGGCGAGGCTGGTCGTCTCCTGGCCGAGCGTGACGTCCAAGGTCGTCGTCACCGGCTGCGAGACCAGCACCTCGTAGCTGTTGTGGCTGTAGGACAGGATGCCGGTCACGTCCGACAGCCGGTCGCCCTGGCTGTGATCGGGCGTGTAGCCGGGAAAGAGGCTCGAGCTCTGGATCTGGATCCGCTCGGGATTGTAGTCGCCGGGCGAGAGGGTGATGCCGTCGCGCCCGTTCATGCCGCTGGCGCCGGCGCCGCCCGAAGCGACCACCCAGGTCTCGCCGAAGCTGCTGGTGTTGCCGACCGCGACCGGTGCCTCGACGGTCACCAGCATGCCTTCCAGCGATTCGTAGAAATCGAGGCCGTCGCTCTGCGGGTCGAAGACGGCGAAGCCGTCATCCTCGATCGCCTGGCTCGGCGGCAGCACGCCGTCGGCGCCGATCAGCACCGCCGCGGGCAGCGCATTGCCGTGCGACTGGATCGTCACGATCGGCGCGTTGATCTCGGTCGTGGTGAGGTTGGACGCGTCGTTCGATGGCAGGAATTCGTTGACGATGCCCGAGACGCCGACGCCGTCGCCGATCGCCACCGTCGGCGCGGTGCCGGTGAAGACGAAGATCGCGTCCGACGTCGCCGCATTGCCGTCGCCATGCGGGTCCTGGAGGTAGAAGCCGTTCAACGCGACCGCGGTGACGATGCCCGTCGTCGCAACCGGCTGCCCCTCATAAGGCGATTTGTGCGCCGCGCCCTGGATCTCCATGATGGTGAGGGCGATCGGGTCGTCGTTGAGGATGGTGCCGGCGCCGGCGCCGTCGGTGATGGCGATGTTGCCGGTCGGATTGGCGAGGAGGAGGTTGAGGCTCTCATTGCCTTCGCCGACCGTGTCTCCGGCGACCCCGATCGAGATCGTCACCTTCGAAACGCCGATGCCGAAGTCGACATGGCCGGAAAGGGGCTGGCCGGCGCCGAGATCCGCCTGATCGGCGCTGCCGGTGAGGTTCAGGAACCAGTCGGCGCCCGCAATCTGGTCGAGGCCGCCGGCGCGGTGGACCGTGAAGACGAGCTGGCTGGTGCCGTTGTCGCCCTCGACCACCTGCGCGTCGGTCACCGAGACCAGGCCGGTAGCGTTGCCGGCGATGAAATTCTGCCCCAGGTTGACCGCGCCGAAGCTGTTCGGCTGGGCCGTCTGCCAGGTGAAATCGTCATAGCTCGCGCCGGATCCGGCCAGCCGCAGCGAGAAGCCGGCGGCCGTGCCGCTGTCTTCGGCAACGCCGATATCGGTGCTGGTCGTTCCCGCCGCCGGCCCGTCGACCGCGGTGATCGCCCCTTCGTAGGAGAGGAACTGGACGACCCTGCCGCTCGGGTCGACGAGCGCGATGCCGTCGGGCGACCCGTTCTGGATGCCGTTGGTGCCGTAGGCGAAGGAGAGCGTGCCGTAGCCGTCGTCCTGATTGGGCACCAGGCCCGCGAGTGCGCGCGTATTATAGACCTTGCCGCCATTGCCGTCGTAGAGCGCCAGCGACCATCCGCTGAGGTCAATCCCGGCCGGACCGGCGATCTCGATGCTTTCGCCGCTGTCGGTGCCGGCATTGTCGTAATGGATTTCGTTGATGAAGGGCGCGCCCGCGGAGACGAAGGCGTCGTCGTTGACGATGGTGCCGGCGCCGGTGCCGTCGGCGATCGCGGCGCCGTTGGTCGGCGCCGAAAGGGTGATGCTGAAGCTCTCATTGGCCTCGTTGGCAGTGTCGCCTACGACCTGGAGGGTGATCGTCTTCGAAAGCTCGTTGGCGCCGAAGCTGAGGTCGCCGCTCAGCACCGGCGAGGAGAAGTCGCCCGCGCTGGCGCCCGCCGCGCCGCCGGGCAGGTTCACCTGGTAGTGGACGGTCGCGGCGACGTTGGAGCCCGCCTCGCGGCTGACGGTGAAACTGATCGGAGTCGTGCCCGCATTGCCCTCGACCACGCTTGAATCGGTGATCGCGAAGCTGCCGGGATGGTCGACGATGACGGTCGTTGCCGATGAGCCGACATGGATGTTGTCGATGCCGACCCACTCGTCATTGCCGCCGGCATTGGAGGTCATGATGCGGACCTCGAGCGTCGCCGCGCCGTTCGCGTCGCCCGGCAGGGTCACGACGAGGTGGGTGACGGGCTGGGCGAGGCCCGGGCCGGCCGTGGCGTCGGCGATATAGCCCGCCGGCAGGTTGATCCAGGCGCCGGTCGGCGAAGTGCGATACTGGACGGCGATCTGCTGGACGGCATTGTCGTTGGCGTCGATGTCGCGCACGTCGAAGGCGAGGGTCACGTCCTTGCGGCCGGTCGCGTCGAGATAGAGGACCAGGTTCGGATTGTCGGCCGTGCCGGAGCCCTGCAGGGCGATGGTCGGATTGGCGAGCTGGAATTCGGCGATGCCGCCGTTGATGATCGTCGTGCCGGTCTGGTTGGCGATGACGTTCTGGGTGGTGAAGTCGCGCGTGATCGTCGCCGCGTTGCGGTCGGCCACGGTCGTGGACGTATCGTCGCCGAGATAGCCGATGATGCTGGGAACGCCGGACCAATCGTCGTTGGCGGTGATCTGGCCGGTGTTCGACCAATCCTGGTTGAAGTCGCTCGCCGCGAGAGAGAAATAGGCCTTGGTCACGAAGCACCCCCAGCTTTTGGCCGCAGCAAAGGGCGCGGCGCGGCGCGCCTGCGCCGTCCCGTTCCGTCCCCCTGACGGCGGTTGATCCTGCCGGCTGCCGCCGGCGCGGGCCCGGCTTACGACGCCCGCATGACATTGAGATGACGAAGAAAGACCGCCGCCTTACCCGACTCGGAAGCCCCTCTCCCCACTCGACATTACAGGTTTGTAACCGGCTCCGCGCGGCGGTCAACCGCTTCCGCGCATTGTCCGGCGGCGCTTTTTCGGGCGGCTGCTAAGGGTCTTCCGCGGCTTGCTGAGGGGCTTCGCGGGGAGCGGTTTTAGCCGGCGCGTTTCCCGAACAGCTTCGGCTCCGGGTTGAAGCGGGCGCCTTCGGCGCGGCGGCGCTCGATGCCGTTGCGCTCGAGCTCGGCGGCGAGCCGGTCCAGGTCCCGCGCTTTCTCGATCAGCGGCCGGCCGACGGTCGGATGATATTCCTTCGCCATCTCGCGGCAATTGGCGGCGCGTTCGCGCAGGGCGGCGGCACTGGACATGGTTTCGGTCCCGTTCATCGTCATGGACGGGGCAAAGCGCAGCCGGGAACGACTGTCCATCGGCCCATTTCGAGTGCGCCGATGCGGGACGGAGCGCGCGAAAGATTTAACGCGCCGCTAACCTTAACTGGCCCGCTAACCTTAATTGGCGATGCGCGTGGTCCAGTCGGCGAAGGCGAGCCAGGCGCGCGAGCCGCCGATCGGGCCGTGCAGCAGCACCGCGACGGCGATCACCGCGCCGCCGGTCAGCCACACCCGGTTGAGCCGGCCCGACCGGCGCCAGTCGTGGACGAGGCCGGCGACCACGAACAATTCGAGGATCAGGGACGCCACGTTGACGACGATCATCGGCGGCGGCGCTTCCAGGCCGGGCCGCCGCCCCGGGCCGCCGCCGGTCGCGAGGACGAAGCCGACCCGGCCCATCGCCGCCTGCAGCAAGGGAATCGTCGCCAGCAGCATCAGCCGCTTGTGCGTCTCGGCGCGCTCCAGGTTGACGATCGCCGCGACGAAGAAGCCGGCGAAGAGCGCGAGCGCCGTCAGCGGCACGATCAGGAAGGTCCGCGCCGTATCGCCACGGCCCGCGGCCAGCTCGACCTCGAGGGAATAGATCGCCGTGACCACTCCGACCACGACCATCGCGCTCGCCAGCGCGATTCCCGACAGGCCCCAGGCCCGGTGGTGGCGCAGCCGCCCCCGCGCCGCCAGCATCGTCTGCGAGAGCAGGAGCAGGGTCCAGGCGGTGAACAGGGCGCCGTGGATGTGCAGCAGCGGCGGCCCGATGAAGCTGCGCGCCGGCAGCTGCAGCCAATAGGTCGGCAGGAACCCGCCGATCGCGACGGCCGCGCAGGCCGCCGCCATCCAGACGTAGAAGGTGCCGTGCCGCGCAGCCGTCCTGACCGGTGCGGCGATGCCCGATGGTGCCGTCGTCGTCGCCATGATCGACCTCCCCCGAGAGCGTGGCCGCTACATGCATCGAGTCGCGCCGGCTTGCCAAGCCCCGCGGCGACGGCGGGTCGCGACGGCCATCCCGCTTCGCCCCGCTTCGGCCCGCCGGCGCCACCGCTGGCGGCGACAATCGGCGGCTAACCATTTCCGTTGAGGCTCCCTTAAGCTCCCGGGCGGATGCCGGGCGATACGGGCGGGGTGCTCAACGAAGAGGCGACCCATGCCCGAAGCCCCGACCACAAGCAGCGACCGCGACGCCGACGACCAGGCCGAAGCTGCTCTCCCTCCCGTCAACACCCGCCGCTGGGTCGCCAGGCGCAAGGCGCAGGTGGTGGAGGCGATCCAGAGCGGCCGGCTCAGCCTCGACGAAGCCTGGCGCCGCTACCGGCTGGGCGTCGAGGAGTTCGGCGCCTGGAAGCGCGCCCTCTATCGCTCCGGCATCCAGGGCCTGCGCGTCGCCGGCGCGAGGACCGGGAAGGCGCGCCGCCGCCCGCGCCGCGCCCTCGCCCGCGGAGGGCCGCCCCATGGCTGACTCCTTCCTGCTCACCGCCGAAGCGCCCGAAGGCGCCGCCGGCACCGAGCTCCGCCGGCGGCTGCTGCTGGTCGACGACGAGCTGGAGATCGCCCGCTATTTCGCCCACGCGGCCGAGGAATGCGGCTTCGAAGCGATCGTCACGGTCACCGCCGACAGCTTCCGCAGCCAGTATCGGGCGTTGCGGCCGGACATCGTCATGCTCGATCTGGCCCTGCCGGGAAGCGACGGCGTCGAGCTGCTCCGCTTCCTCGCCGAGGAGAAGAGCAATGCCCGCATCCTGCTGGTCAGCGGCTTCGACGAACGCGTGCTGGAAGCGGCGATGCGCCTGGGTGCGGCGATGGGCCTGCGCATGGCCACCCCTTTGCTCAAGCCGGTGCGACTCCACCAGCTGATGGCGGCGATGCTGGACGAGGAGGTGGTCGATGATCCCTGCATCGGCTGACGAAGCCGCGCTCGCCACCGACCTCCAGCTCGCCGTCGAGCGGGGCGAGCTCTCCCTCGCCTTCCAGCCGAAGGTGGAGATTGCGAGTGGCCGGCTGACCGGCGTCGAGGCGCTGTCGCGCTGGGACCACCCGATGCTCGGCGCGATCGATCCGGAGCGGTTCGTGCCGGTCGCCGAGCGTTACGGGCTGATCGACCAGCTCACCGACTGGCTGATCGGTGCCGGGCTCAAGCAATGGTCCGCCTGGAAGGACCAGGGCCTCAAGGCCAACCTCGCCTTCAACATCTCGGCCTTGAGCCTGCGCGACATCTACTTCCCGGACTATCTGCACCGCCTCTGCCTGATCGAGGGCGTGCCCCCCTCCTGCCTCACCATCGAGGTCACCGAGGGCGCCACCCAGCACCTCGTCCGCCTGCTCGACACCCTGACCCGCTTCCGGCTGAAGGGCATGAGCCTGTCGCTCGACGATTTCGGCACCGGCTATTCCTCGCTGCTGCAGCTGCGCCAGCTCCCTTATTGCGAGCTTAAGATCGACCGCTGCTTCGTCCGCGACGCCGCGACGTCGCGGGAATCGCGGCTGATCGTCAAGGCGGTGATCGATCTCGCCCACGGCCTCGGCCTGTCGGCGACCGCGGAAGGCGTGGAGGACGAGGCGACGCTGGCTCTGCTCGCCGGCCTCGGCTGCGACAATGCGCAGGGCTTCTTCATCGCCAGGCCGATGCAGGGTTCGGAGCTCGCGCCCTGGCTGATCGAGGCCGACGCCGCGCGCACGATCATCCCCATCTCCGCCGCCGCGGCGGGACGCGGCTAGGGTCCGTCGATGCTCAACCGTTCCTCCTGAGCAGGACTGACCCCAGGCTGAGCGTTCATTCCCGCAGGCCTGAACCACGAGCCCGCGCCCGGAACCCGCACCCAGCCGCCTACGTTGGCGAAGCGGAACGATCCGAAGGCGCAAAATGGATGAATTCAGCAGGATGGTCGTAAAGCGGGCGTGGCCGGCGTTGCTGGCGCTCGCGCTGACGGCCGGCTGCCGCCAGGCGGCCGAGGACGAGCCGGCGGTGCCGCCCGACCAGCTCGCCAATGCGATCGAGCAGGTGCGGGTCGAGAAGAAGGCGACACCCCCGCCCCCGCCGAAGCGGCTCGGTTTCCTGCTGCCGGCGGATCTGGCGCAGCTGAGCGGCGAGCCGCTCTGCACCTTGCGCCACAGCGACCGGATTCTGCTCGTCGCCGGCACCGTCCGCGCCCTCGCCCGCATCGACGGCCGTCCGGTCTTCCTCGACGTGGCGGGGCCGATGGACGCCACCGCCGCCTTTTTCCGGGCCCCCGGCGCGAAGATCAGCATCGCCCGCCACGGCATCGTCGCCGCCGCAGCGGACGCGCCCGGAATTGCCTGGCCGGCCGGCGTCACCGTCGGCGGGCTGGACAATGTCGAGGACCAGAAGCTGGACGCGCGTTGGAGCTGCCGGCTGCGGCGGGGACCCGGCGGCACGGTGCGCGGAAAACTCTAGAATCCCTTTGTTTCCCACATTTCTCAGGTCGTCGGGCGCTCAAGTCCGCTCAGCCATGTCCTGGAATCGGGTCGCGCGGAACCGCGGCGCGGCTATCGAAACCGGCAATGTGCATCCCCAAAATGCAGCGGAGCAATAGCTTGAAGGACTATGTCATCATCTTCGGCGCCGCGGTGCGGCCCGGCGGCCGCCCCAGCCCGACCCTGCGCCATCGGATCGAAGGCGCCCTCGCCTGGGCTGAAGCGCATCCGCAGGCCTTGCTCATGCCCACCGGCGGCAGGATCGGCGGGGCCCCGTCGGAGGCGGAGGTGGTGAAGACGTGGCTGATCGAGGCCGGCATCGATCCAAACCGCATCGTGCCCGAAATCT
>JAXDOV010000052.1:0-8730 GCA_034668705.1 Sphingomonadales bacterium | reverse complement strand
GGGCGGCCCCGACACCGGCACCCGCTCCTATCCGGCCTGCTCGCGCATGGTCACCGACAACTGCACCCAGACCGCGCGGCGGCGCCACCGCTAACCGCCTCTCGCCCCTCCCGCCGCGGCGGTTCAGCTACGAGCGCCATGCGCGACATCTGAGCCAGAACCGCGCCCTTCGCCCGCGCGATCGAAGCCGCGTGCGTCGAGGGCGGACATTCGCGCGGAGGGGCATTAACCTGAAACAGAACTCGTTCCCCTAGATGTGCAGGGACAGCAGGGGACAGATCATGAAGTTCGTTTTACTGAAGTCGCGCGGCGGCGACTATATGGTGGTCGCGGGCAACGTCGCCTGGCTGCGGTCGCATGAGAATGGGCAGACCAAGGTCGGTGTCGTCGGCGGAGACTCGCTCCTCGTCGCCGGAAGCATCGAAGAGGTGGCCGCCACGATCCTGGCGGGCTGAAGCAGCGACTTCAGCCGGAAGGCTTCAGCCGTCGAAAACCGGTCACGTTCGGGCGCGTTGCCTTCATTCGACCTTTCGGATCTCCGATTCCACCGACGCGACCTTCAGCCCGAAGCGCCGGAAGGTCATGCGATTCCTGGCGCTCCGGCCGCCGGGCTGGAGCGCGATCCATTGCTCGACAAATGGTCCCTCCTCCAGTCGGTAACGCAGATGGAGGCTGGTCTCGCCGACCTCGCCGGCGACGGCGCCGCGCACGTCGCTGATCGTCCCGGTGATGCGGTTGCCGCCCGAGCGGACAAGCCGCCAGCTCCGGCGGCGGGCGGGCTTGCCTTCCTCCTCCACAATTTGGTCGAGAAGCAGGGCGCCGCCGGCATCCATGCGACCGCGGGTGCGATCACGCATTGCGTGGCGGCCGGACATGATCACGTCCACGGTTCCAGATCCTTGGGTGGTGCCGATGAAGAAGCGCTCGAGCGGCGAGCCGGTGCCAGGCGTCGCGAGAAACAGGAAGGCCAGGACGGCTGAGACGGGCAATGCGGGCTACTCCTCGATATGGGCCCCGCTGCCTGTGCAGCGCGAACTGGTTCCCCGGTTAGACCAGCGGCAGCCTCCGGGAAACTCATCGACCCGCAGCAACGGCAACGCGTGGGCGCATTCTGCCGGTGGCCGAATGTCTGCTTTGGGTGGAAGCGGACGTTGGGATGAGCGGAACTGGGTATCCAAGCAGGATAGACTCCAGGCGTCGCGAGCCTCGATCACTCGCCGACATAGTGAAAGGTGATGAAGTAGACGTTTCGGCCGGCGCCGTGCCGCGCCGTCTTCAGAAGATCGACGAGGCCGTCGAACCCGGACCGGCGCGCCATGTCGCCGGTGACGTCCCTGAGGTCGATCGGCATGATCGAGTCGACGACCACATGGCCGGGCGGCAGGCTGTAGCGCCCCCCGGCGCGAACGCGCGGCGCCTTCCAGATGCGGATCGTGGACTCGATCTCGCCCCGCCTGATCCTGTCTCTGAGCCCCGCCAGGAACATCATGATGGCGGCACTTGCTCGAACTGCCGGACCCCGTCGGCGATCTCGTAATAATCGCCTTTGTCCGCGACAAAGATGTGGACCTGGAGGCGGGTGCCGGTCGGGCCATCGAACGAGCCCATCGCGATACCGATCCAGTCGCGGAACAGCGGGTCCCAGAACAAAGACGATCCACAAATCGAGCAAAAGCCCCGGCGCGCTTTATCCGAGGACTGAAACCAGCTTACCTTCTCTTCTCCACGGATCGTCAACGCCGACCTCGGTACGTCCGTCGAAGCGAAGACGTGGCCCGAATGCTTGCGGCACATCGCGCAGTGGCACGCGTCCGGTCCCGGAAGGTCGCAAGCGACCTTGAACGTCACCGCGCCGCACAGACAGGAGCCCTTGTGCATTCCATACCCCTCGCAGAATCTCCGGCTGCGCCATGTGATGGCGCTTGGTCCAAATGTCCGCAACCTCGCCTGTGCCGCAACCGAGTGGTCGAGGATATCGGTCAGGAAGCAAGGGACAGCATGAGCAGGAGCAACAAACCGCACGGCAAGGCCGGCTGAGCGTCGGCGCCTCGGCGGCCGATCCCCAGATCAGCCCCTTCTCGCGCATGCTGAAATGCTTGCCGCCGCCAACGATGACATGGTCGTGGACCGAGATCCGCAACGGCCGCGCGGCGTCGATCAAAGTATATTCTTTGTAACTTGGCTTCCTATCATGGATCAACGCTGGCTCGCGAGAATTGGGTTAAGGATCACGCATCGTCGATCTCCCCAGGCATCTCGATGACTGCGAGACATTAGCGCTCCCGCCAGGCGGAGAGCCGTGATGAGTACTCAGTCCCCCCTCGCATTGATGGTGGCCAAGCTGGAGGCGCTTTCGCCGCTCGACGAAGCGGATCGCGCCGCCATCCTCGCGCTTCCGCACACATCGCGAAGCGTCGCCGCCCATCGCTACGTCATTCGGGAAGGGGATAAGGCCGAAAATTCGTGCCTGCTGAGGTCGGGCTTCCTGAGCCGCCACAAGATCATGGCCAGCGGCGCCCGCCAGATCGTGTCGGTTCACATGACCGGAGACATGGTCAACATGCAGAACTCCCTGCTGAGGAACGCCGACCACAGCGTTCAGGCGCTCACCGATTCGGAGATCGTGCTCATTCCCGGCCAGGCCATCGTCGACCTGGCCCTGGCCCGGCCCGCCGTCGCCATCGCGATGTGGCTCGATACGCTGATCGACGGCGCGATCTTTCGCGAATGGATCGTCAATGTGGGGCGGCGGGACGCCCGCGCGCGGACCGCCCATGTCCTTTGCGAATTCGCCCTCCGCCAGGAGAAAGCGGGATTGGGCACCCGCATCAATTTCGACTTGCCCATGACCCAGGGGCAGCTTGCGGATGCGCTCAGCCTCACGCCCGTCCACGTGAACCGCACGCTGAAGGCGCTCGAGGCGGCCGGCCTGATCGAGCGCGACCGACGATCGGTGACGATCGCCGACTGGGACGCCTTTCGCCAGGCCGGGGAGTTCGATCCGTCCTATCTTTATCTCGAGCCGACCGACGACCCGGTGACGGCGCGCGTCGCCTAACGTCACCCCAGGACGCATGGCGAAAATGGCTCGACAGCGGGCAATCCATTTCCCACCGCCGTTCGATCCGGCAGGCAGCAGATGGTCGCGTCTTCGTCCTGGCGCGGCTAAGGCTGCGGCTTGCGGCCAGGCGCGTGGTGTCTCAGCCTGGCTTTGGCGGCTCGGGCGCGCTAATCTCGTCCCGATGCTTGCGAACCAGCCGCTCCGATTGCTCCGACAGGTTCTTTGCGCGTTCGATACACTCGCGGAGAGCCGTCTGCGTCTCCTCGATCTTGATCAGCGTCTCGTCTCTGGATTGTTTCGTCACTCACTCGCCCCTGTCCCGTGGGGAAGAACCTTGATCCACATCGAGAGTTCCGCTGCGGAAGTGAAAACGGCCCGCCGCTGACCAGAAGGGCGACGGGCCGTTTCGCGATAGAGACACTCTCGTGGCGGGATTGTGTCGCTGAAACCGGCTAACTCAGGTTAAGTTACTGAATTGCTAACGATTATCCGACGATCCATCCGCTTGAGCATGCCCGCCGGTGTCTGAAACCCGCGCCCGGCGCTGCTCGGAGATGATAAAGATCACCACGGCAACGATAAGCAGTTGAAAGGACAATATGAAGACGAGGCGTTTCAAGTAGGGCCGCTCTAAGCCAAAGGAAGGTGACGGCCGCCGAAGCTCGTGGGGGAGACAGACGACGGCCGCCACATGCTCCAAGACATGACGCCGCGATAAGTTCATTATCGTGCGGATACGGGGACGTTTGATTTCCTGATCAGGCCACCTCCACAAGCTGTGACGGGAAGCGCGGCCAGGGAGCAAACATCGTCGACCTTGCCGCTAAGCCGCCGATCCTCATCCTCTTGGGAATTCCGGTGACACAATGCCTGATTCCGCCGTCGGCGTTGCTCCCGGCTTCAGATCAGCCCCTTCTCGCGCATGCTGAAATGCTTGCCGCCGCCGACGATGACATGGTCGTGGACCGAAATCCGCAACGGCCGGGCGGCGTCGACGATCTCGCGGGTGAGCTGGATGTCCTGCCGGCTTGGCTGCGGGTCGCCGCTCGGATGGTTGTGGACGAGGATCATGGCGGTGGCGTGGCTGTCGACCGCGCCGCGGATCACCTCGCGCACATAGACGGCGGCTTCGTCGACCGAGCCTTCCGAGATCAGATGGTCGCGGATCAGGGCGTTCTTGGCGTTGAGGTAGAGCACGCGGACGCGCTCGATCGGCAGGAAGCCCATGTCGGCGGCGAGATAGTCCAGCAAGGCCTGCCAGCTTCCCAGCATCGTCTGGCCGACGACCTGTGCCTTGAGCAGCCTGATCGCCGCGGCCTGAGCGATCTTCACGGCGGCGGCGACATTCTCGGTGACGCCGCAGCGGCGCATGATCGCGTCGGCGTCGGCGCTGAGCAATTGGGCGAAGCCGCCGAAATCGGCGATCATCCTCTTCGCCAGCGCCTTCGTATCGCGGCGCGGCAGGGCCAGAGCGAGCAGATATTCGACCAGCTCATGCTCGTGCAGCGCCTCCGGCCCGCCCTCGAACAGACGCTTCCTCAGCCTGGCGCGATGACCGCTCGCATCTTCTGTCCCCTCCCGCATCAGCCGGGATTAATCTGCGGTCCCGTCATAGGCAAATGGCTTGCGCTCCGCCGCCGGGAAGGTGACGGAGGCGGAACGGGATCGCGCCGAAGGAGGTTGAGGAGCTGGTGGACGAGGAGCCGGAGGTATTGGTGGGGCGCAGGCGGCCGGTCGGCCGGCTGATCCTGCTCGCCTTGCCGGGCCTGCTGCTCCTCGGCCTCGTCACCCTCTGGCTGGCCCGCGCGCCGATCGCCTCCTCCTATATCGATGCCGAGCTCGCCCGCCGAGGCGTCCGCGCCACCTACGGAGTCGCGGGGATCGGCTTCGGCACGGAGCGGCTGGAGAATGTCGTCATCGGCGATCCGGCGGATCCCGACCTGACCGCCCGCTGGGCCGAGGTCCGGCTGAGCTGGGGCTTCCGCAAGCCGCGCGTCAGCCTGATCGTCGCCCGCGGCGTGAGGCTGCACGGGCGGGTCGTGGCCGGCAAGCTCCGCCTCGGCGACGTCGACCGGCTGCTGCCGCCGCCGACCGGCGCACCCTTTCGGCTGCCCGACCAAGTCGTCGACCTCGCCGACGCCGCCCTCCGCCTCGACACCCCTGCCGGCCGGATCGGTTGGGGGATCGAAGGCAAGGGCAATCTGGCCGACGGCTTCCGGGGCAAGGCGGCGGCGGTGACGCATCGCCTCTCGCTCGGCGGCTGCCGGCTGGACGAAGGGGCGGGATCGTGGACGGTCGCGATCGACAGGCTTCGGCCCCGCTTCATTGGGCCCACGCGGCTCGACGCGCTCACCTGCGGCCGCAGCCTCGCCGTGAGCCGCGCCAGCCTGCAGCTGGATACGATGCTGGCGCCGGCGCTCGACTCCTGGACGGGGCAGGCGGCGGTCGCCGCTTCCGCCCTGCGATCGGGGGCCAGTGGCATGCGCGGAGTCTCGGGCCGGCTGGATTTCGGCGGCAATGCCGGGCGCATTCGGGGCCGCCTCGCTCTCGCCGCCGCCGGCACCCGCACCGGGGGCTTCACCGCCGGCCGCACCGGGCTCGACGGCACTTATGAGCTCGCCGCGGCGAGCGGCCGCTTCGCCTTCGTCGGCGACGCCCGCGCCGCCGGCATCGGCGGCGGCACCCGCCTGATCGCGCCGGCGACCGCCGCTTTGGCCTCGGCCAGGGGGACGCCAATGGGGCCAGTGGCCGACGCCTGGGCGGCCGCCCTGTCGCGGGCGCTGCGCGGCGGCTTCGACGCCGCCGGATCGCTCGCCATCGTCCAGGGTCCCGGCGGCGGGTCGGCGCGGATCGAGCGCCTGACCGCGTCCAGCCGCAGCGGCGCGCGTATCGCCTTTGCCGGCGGCAGCGGCGTCACTTATGGCTGGCCGCGCGGCGCAGCGCGGCTCGACGGCGACTTCTCGCTGGTCGGCGGCGGCCTGCCCCATGCCCGGTTCAGCCTCAGCCAGAGCGGCGCCGGCCAGCCGATCCGCGGCGTCGGCCGGATCGAGCCTTATGCCGCCGGCGGCGCCCGTCTCGCGCTAGACGCGATCCGCTTCGCCGCGGCGCCGGGCGGGGCGACGACGATCCGCACCGTCGCCACGATCGACGGGCCGTTCAGCGGCGGCGGCGTCAAGGGCCTGGTCCTGCCGATCGCCGGCCGCATCGACGGACGCGGCGGCTTCGCCTTCGGCGAGGGCTGCGCGGCGGCGCGGTTCCAGGCGCTCCGCGAGGGCAGCCTCCGCCTCGGCCCCTCTCGCCTGCCGCTTTGTCCGACGGGGAGGGCGCTGGCCTGGAAGGCGCCGGGCGGCCTGCTCCAGGGCGGCGCCCGCATCGCCAATGCCCGTTTCGCCGGCACGCTCGGCACCTCGCCTTTCGCTTTGGCCGCGCGGGAGCTGCGCGTCGGCCTCGCCGATCGCGCCTTCGCCGCCACGGCGGTCGCGATCCGCCTCGGCCCCGCCGGCCGGGTGAGCCGCCTCGACATCGCCTCGATCAGCGGCCGTTTCGATCGCGCGGCAATCGCCGGTTCCTATGCCGGCCTGTCCGGCAAGCTGGCCGCCGTTCCTTTGCTCGTCGACGAAGGGCGGGGGCGCTGGCAGTTCGCGCGGGGCGCCCTGGCCGCCTCGGGCCGCGTCCGGGTCGCCGACGCGGTGGCTCCGGCGCGCTTCTATCCCCTCGTCAGCGACGATTTCCGCCTCGCCCTCGCCAACAACCGGATCACCGCCCAGGGCTGGCTGAAGGAGCCGAAGACCGGCACGAGAATCGCCGAGGCGCATATCGACCACGCCCTTGCCACCGGCGCCGGCCGCGCCCTGCTCGACGTGCCGGGCATCGCCTTCGACGAGCATTTCCAGCCCGAGCAGCTCACCCGCCTCACCACCGGCGTCATCGCCCTCGTCCGCGGCGTTGTGAAGGGCAGCGGCGAGATACGCTGGGATGCGCGCGGCGCGACCAGCACCGGCACCTTCTCGACCGAGAACATGAATCTCGCCGCCAGCTTCGGCCCGGTCGAGGGGCTCACCAGCCAGGTCCATTTCACCGATTTGCTCGGCCTGGTCAGCGCGCCCGGCCAGCTCGCCGAGGTGAAGGCGATCCACACCGGCATCGACGTGTTCGACGGCCGCCTGAGCTACCGTCTGCTGCCCAATCTGCGGGTGGAGGTGGAGGGCGCCGCCTGGCCGTTCGCCGGCGGCGACCTGACGCTGGACCGGACGATCCTCGATTTCTCCAGGCCCACGCCCAAGGCGCTGACCTTCCATGTCGCCGGCATGGACGGCGCCCGCTTCATCCAGCAGATGCAATTCTCCAACATCTCCGGCACCGGCACGTTCGACGGCGTGGTGCCGATGATCTTCGACGAGCGCGGCGGCCGCATCGTCGGCGGGCGGCTGGTGGCGCGGGATCCGGGCGGCACCCTCTCCTATGTCGGCGAGCTGACCGACAAGCAGCTCGGCGTCTATGGCAAGCTCGCCTTCGATGCGCTCAAGTTCCTGCGCTACAGCCGCCTGGTCGTCGATCTCAACGGTGCGCTGGAAGGCGAGTTCGTCGCCGGCATCCGCCTCGATGGCATCGCCCGGGATCCGTCCGTGGTCGCGGCGCCGGGCGGCGGCGGGATCAGCGGGATGGTGGTCGGGCGGGCGCTGAACCAGCTCGCCAAGATCCCGTTCAAGTTCAACATCAGCATCCGCGGGCCCTTCCGCACCGTGATCGGCACCGCCCGTTCGCTCGAGGACCCGACCAACCTCATCCAGTCGGTCCTGCCCCAGATGCTTCGCGACAAGCCGACCTCCACCACCGTTCAGCCCCACGAAAGCGAGACCGTGCCATGACAGCGCCGATATTGACGGAACTGCGCCCGAATGCGACGCAGGACGCGATGAGACGGGTGAAGGTCCTTCTCGCCGCGTTGTTGGTCCTGCCGGCCCCCGCGTGCGTTCAGGTGAGCGCCCCGGACAAGCCGATCGAGATCAATCTTAACATCAATATCCGGCAGGAGGTCGTCGTTCGCCTCCAGCAGGACGTGAAGCAGCTGATCGACAAGAACCCGGGAGTGTTCTGATATGAGCCGCCGATTGAAGCTGATCCTCGCCGCCGCCGTCGCGGTTGGCGCCCTCGCCGGCGGCGCGACCGCCGCTTATGCCATGCTGCAGGCCGATGCGGCCGCGGAGCTGCGCGCCTCGGGCAAGGCCGGCGAGCAGGCCGACGGCTATCTCGGCATCGTCGGCCCCGCCTCCTCCGAGCTGCGCTCGCAGGTCGAGGCGATCAACATCAAGCGCCGCGCTTATTACACCCAGCTCGCCGCCAGCCGCGGCGCCAAGATCGAGGAGGTCGCGGCGACCACCGCCTGCGAGCTGTTCCGCTCCAAGGTGGCGCCCGGCCAATATTACCGCCTTGCCGACGGCGTCTGGCGCCAGCGCGACGGCGCCCCGATCCCGCTGCCCGCCTATTGCGGGTGAGGAGCTAACCCCTCTCCCTTCGAGGGTTGCTGAGCCTTAGCGAGCCTCTTGGGCGAGCTTTAGGCGAAGCTGGGTGAGGGTGACAGCGTCTGAGAACATTCTCCAACCGTGTCACCCTCACCAACTCCGCCTAAGCGGCAAAGCCGCTAAGGCTCCGTATCCTCTCCCATCCAA
>JAXDOV010000051.1:0-9178 GCA_034668705.1 Sphingomonadales bacterium | reverse complement strand
CGATCTTCTGCGCCCGCGCCCAGGCATAAGGCTGGCGCGGCCGCCTGAGCGAGCCGTCGCAGGTGAAGGTGAACTGGCAGCCGGTCGCGCGGGTCGAGCCCTGATAGACGACGCCGCAGACGGTCTTGGGGAAGGCGGGATGGCGGACGCGGTTCAGCACCACCTGGGCGACCGCGCGCTCGCCGTCGTCGCTCTCCGACCGCGCCTCGTAATAGACTGCGGCGGTCAGGCATTCGAGGGCGCTCTGGACGTCGTCATGGCTGGCCGGGCCGATATCGAACGGCGAAGCCGGGCCGCCCGGCGCGATCTCGCGGGCGAGGATTTCCGGCGGCGGCGGCTCTTCGGTGGCGGTCGGGACCGGCGCCTGCCGCGCGGATCCGGCGGCCGGCGTCAGCGACGCGAAGCGGGCGCCGCTCTGCGCCGCATCGGCGGTCGGCACGCAGGATGCCGCGAACAGCAGCACCGGCAATCCCAGCATCGATTTGTCGAACATCTCGCTTGTGCCACCCCGTGTCACAGGGCGCCGGTCTAGGCCCGAGATGTTAGAAGTTAGTTAACCGAACCCGGCGGCGCCGGTTGCGCAAAGCCCCGCCGCGGCTAGAGTCCTTGTTGCCGCATTGCCTTTGCGAAAAAGCCGGTTCCCACCTTTTCGCGCAATGCTCTAGACTCGCGCGCATGACAGACACACGCACCGCCCAGGCCGGCAACATCGCGCTCCTCATCGACGCCGACAACGCTTCGCCCGACAGCCTCGACGCGGTGCTGACCGTGCTGGCCGAGCTCGGCACGGTCAACATCCGCCGCGCCTACGGCAATTGGCAGAAGCCGGGGCTGAAGGGCTGGTCGGCAATGGTCCACCGCCACGCGATCGAGCCGCAGCAGCAGTTCGACCTCACAAAGGGCAAGAGCTCGACCGACATGAAGATGATCATCGACGCGATGGACCTGCTCTATCGCGGCCATGTCGACGGCTTCGGCATCATGTCGAGCGACAGCGACTTCATGCCGCTGGCGATGCGCATCCGCCAGGACGGGCTACCGGTCTACGGCTTCGGCACGGACCGCACGCCCGAATCCTTTCAGCAGGCCTGTACCCGGTTCATCGATACGACCGCGCTTAGGGCGGCGCTTTCTCCCTCGGCGGGGCGGGCGGCCGAGACCGCCAAGCGGCCGGTCGACGTCCAGTTGCGGGCGCTTCTCGCCGAAGCCTATGAAGCCGTGCGCCATGACGAGAGGGGCTTCGCAAGCCTGGGCTCGGTCGGGCAGCACGCCAGCAACCGGTCCTCGTTCGACGCGCGCAGCTACGGTTTCAAGCGCCTCTCGGACCTCATCGCCTCCCTCCCCGGCTTCGAGGTGGAGCGCCGCGAGGGTGGCAGCGTATTCGTCCGGCGGGTCGACTAGCCGCCGCCAAAAACGACTAACGCGTCAGCTTGCGGTACGTCACC
This sequence comes from Sphingomonadales bacterium, assembly GCA_034668705.1. Classification (GTDB taxonomy): domain Bacteria; phylum Pseudomonadota; class Alphaproteobacteria; order Sphingomonadales; family Sphingomonadaceae; genus Allosphingosinicella. The sequence continues at coordinate 7,733 of JAXDOV010000051.1, read as the reverse complement.
CGATGCGGGCGATCCGCTTCCGGGCCCAGCCGCCGCAATTTGTCTTCCTCATAGGCTTCGAAATTGCCCTCGAACCATTCGACATGGCTGTCGCCCTCGAAGGCGAGGATGTGGGTGGCGAGGCGGTCGAGGAAGAAGCGGTCGTGGCTGATCACCACCGCGCAGCCGGCGAAATTCTCCAGCGCCTCCTCGAGTGCGCGCAGGGTCTCGACGTCGAGATCGTTGGTCGGCTCGTCGAGCAGGAGGACGTTGCCGCCCTGCTGCAGCATCTTCGCCATGTGGACGCGGTTGCGCTCACCGCCGGACAATTGGCCGACCTTCTTCTGCTGGTCGCCGCCCTTGAAGTTGAAGGCGCCGACATAGGCGCGGGTCGCCACCTCGTTCTTGCCGAGCTTGAAGATGTCGAGCCCGCCCGAAATCTCCTCCCAGACGTTCTTGTTCGGGTTCAGCGCGTCGCGCGACTGGTCGACATAGCCCAGCTTCACCGTCTCGCCGATGCGGATGCTGCCGGAATCGGGCTGCTCCACGCCGGTGATCAGCTTGAACAAGGTGGTCTTGCCGGCGCCGTTGGGGCCGATCACGCCGACGATGCCGCCGGGCGGCAGCGAAAAGGTGAGGTCGTCGAACAATAATTTGTCGCCATAGGCCTTGGACAGGCCGTTGGCCTCGATCACCGTGCCGCCGAGCCGCTCGGGCACCTGGATCAGGATCTGGGCCTTGCCCGGCGTCCGGTTCTCCTGCGCCTCGACCAGCTCGTCAAAGGCGCGGATACGGGCCTTGGACTTGGCCTGGCGCGCCTTGGGCGAGCGGCGGATCCATTCCAGCTCGTCCTGGATCGCCTTCTGCTTGCCCTGCTCCTCGCGCTCCTCCTGCTGCAGCCTCTTCGCTTTCTTCTCCAAGTATCCGGAATAATTGGATTCATAGATGTAATAGCGGCCGCGATCGAGCTCGAGCACCCAGTTGACGACATGGTCGAGGAAATAGCGGTCGTGGGTGACGAGGATGACGTTGCCGGGATAGTCGACGAGATGCTTCTCCAGCCACTGGACGCTCTCGGCGTCGAGATGGTTGGTCGGCTCGTCGAGCAAAAGGATGTCGGGCTTTTCGAGCAGGAGGCGGGTGAGCGCGACCCGGCGCTTCTCGCCGCCCGACAGATTGGCGACCTCGGCGTCGCCCGGCGGACAGCGCAAGGCGTCCATCGCGATCTCGAGCTGGTTGTCGAGGGTCCAGCCGTCGACGGCGTCGATCTTCTCCTGCAGCTCGCCCATCTCGGTCATCAGCGCGTCGAAATCGGCATCCTCGGGCGGATCGGCCATCAGGGTCGAGATCGCGTTGAACCGGTCCATCATGTCGGCGACCGGGCGGACGCCGTCCATGACGTTCTCCTTCACCGTCTTGGTGGGATCGAGCTGCGGCTCCTGCTCCAGATAGCCGACGCGGATATTCTCTCCCGGCCAGGCCTCGCCCGAAAATTCGGTGTCGCGGCCGGCCATGATCTTCATCAGGGTCGACTTGCCCGAGCCGTTGGGCCCGATGATCGCGATCTTCGCGTCGGGATAGAATTGCAGGTTGATGTTCGAGAGGATCGGCTTGGGGACGCCGGGGAAGGACTTGGTCATGCCCTTCATGACGAAGCTGTACTGTGCGGCCATGGCGGCGCTCTGACTCCAATTGGAACGGGAATTGGCGCCTAGTTAGTGTGCGCTCCCGCCGAACGCAAACCGTCGCGCCGAGAGAATTCGCGACAGCGTCCAGCCGGCGGCAAGGATGACGAAGGGCATCGCCGGATAATGGTAGCGCACCTGGCCGGTGAAGGCGAAGGCGAGCAGGGTCGAGAAGAGCGGCATGCAGAGCAAGAGCCCCAGCCGCAAGGCCGCTTCGTCGCGGCTGCGGAGCACCGCCGGGGCGGCGGCGGCGAAGCAGAAAGCGGCAAGCAAAAGCAGGCCGGCATAATAGAGCTGGTTCGCCCATTGCGCCGCGACGAGGACGGCGCCGGCCGCCGGATAGCTATATTCGAGCATCCAGAAGCCGTCGCTGTCCTTGCGCCAGAGAAACAGCATCTTCTTGAGCCCGAGCGCCGCCCAGCGGCCCGGATGCGCCTTGATCCAGGTCGTCGCCATCGCCTTGAAACGGCCGTCCAGCTCGACCTGGCGGGCGATGCGCTGGTCGTAGGGAATGCCGGAGGCGCGCCAGAGCGGCCCGTCCGCCCAGTCGAAATGATCGCCGGTCGCCTGGTCGTTGGCGCCGGTGAGCAGGGAGACGCCGCCATTGGTCGAAACCAGGACGAAATGCCCGAGCACCCGCTCGTTGCGCAGGCTCCAGGGCAGCACAGCGGCGGCGAGGGCGAGGTGGACGGCCAAAGCCGCCTTGCCGGCGTCGCGCCAGCGGAAATCCCGGCAGACGAGGAGCAGGGCGATGATCGCCCCGGCCGGGAACATCATGGTCTGCGGACGCACCAGGGTCGCGACGCCGAAGACCAGGCCGGAGAGGATCAGCAGGCGCAGGTCCCGACGTCCGCCGACGAGCAGGGCGAAAGCAGCCATGACGAGCGCGGTGTAGCTCGTCTCCGACATCACCGCGCCGGCATAAGTGATATGGGCCGGATAGACGGCGTAGAGCAAGACGGCGGTCCGCGCCGCCAGCTCGCCGCCGGCGACGCGCCGGCCGAACCAGAGGATCAGCCAGAGGATCGCGGCGGAGGCGATGAGGTTGAGCAGCATCGGGCCGAGCAGCGAGGTGCCGAACAGCATCATCGTCGCGGCGAGCAGGGCCGGATAGCCGACCGGCCAGAAGGCGGTGGGGATGCCCCCTTCGCTATAGCCCTGGCCGGCGGCGAGACCGGCGGCGCGGTCGAAATAGAAGGCGCCGTCGGATGCGGGCTGCTGGGGAAAGAGCAGGATGAGGAGCAGCCTCAGGCCCAGAGCGAGCGCGAAGAGGGCGGGCACGATCCAGCGCCGCTCGGCGAAGGCGCGCAGCCAGAGCGCGCGCGGCCGCGGCTCCCGCCCGGCGAAAACGGAGATGCTGGCCATCCTTCCCCTTCCGGCGCCTCCCTTACCGGCGGCCGCTTAACAATTTCACCGCCTTGTTGCGCCGCGGCCTTGCTGGCATGGGGCCGTCCTATGACGAAAGCCCTCTTCGCCGCCGCCCTTCCCTTCCTCGCTTTCAGCCTCGCCGCCGCCGCGCCGCCGGCCGCACCCGCCGACGCCTCGGAGCTGCGCGACGCGGCCCTCGCCGGCGACGACGTCGCCTGGGACATCGTCGAGGGCCTGACCACCGAGATCGGGCCGCGGCTCGCCGGCACCGAGGCCGAGGCGCGGGCGCGCGACTGGGCGGTGCGCAAGCTCAAGGCGCTCGGCTTCAGCAACGTCCATATCGAGGCGGACCGGATGCCGGTCTGGGTCCGCGGCGCCGAGACGGCCGAGATCGTCGCCCCCTATCCGCAGCATCTGGTGGTGACGGCGCTCGGCCGCAGCGGCGCGACGCCACCTGAAGGCGTGACCGCCGAGGTGGTCGGCTTCGACGATTTCGCCGCCCTCCAGGCGGCGGCGCCCGAAGCGGTGCGCGGCCGGATCGTCTTCGTCAGCCATGCGATGCGGCCGACCCAGGACGGATCGAGCTACGGCTATTACGGCCCGGTGCGCCGCACCGCGCCCGCCATCGCCGCGGCCAAGGGCGCAGTCGGCGTGATGATCCGCTCGCTCGGCACCGATCATCACCGCAATCCCCATACCGGCGCGACCGTCTGGGGCGACGTCACGCCGATCGCCGCCGGCGCCCTCGCCATTCCCGATGCCGAGAACCTCCAGCGCATGCTGAAGCGGGGCAAGCCGGTGACCATGCACCTCGTGCTGACGCCACGCCTCATCGGCGAGCGGCCGTCGGGCAATGTCGTCGCGGAGGTGCCGGGCACCGATCCCTCGGCCGGGATCATCCTGGTCGGCGGCCATCTCGACAGCTGGGACCTCGGCACCGGCGCGATCGACGACGCCTCCGGAATCGCCATCACCGCCGCCGCGGCCAAACGCATCCTCGACGCCGGCCGGCCGCGGCGCACGATCCGGGTGATCTGGTTCGGCGACGAGGAGACCGGCGGCACGGGCAGCAAGGCCTATTTCGCCGCCCACAGGCAGGAGCATGTCGTCTTCGTCGGTGAATCCGATTTCGGCGCCGACCGGGTGTGGCGCTTCGACCCCGGCTTCGCCCCGGCCAACAAGCCGGTCGCCGACCGCATCGCTGCCGCCCTCTTCCCGCTCGGCATCGCCCGCGGCACCGGCGAGGTGGAGGCGGGCGCGGACCTCGGCGCCTGGCTGAAGGCGGGCTCGGCCGGCGCCGACCTCAGCCAGGACGGCATCCGCTATTTCGACTGGCACCACACCCCCGACGATACGCTCGACAAGATCGATCCAGAGCAATTGCGCCAGAACGTCGCCGCCTGGACGGCGATGCTGGCGGTGGTCGCCAATGCCCGCGAGGAGATATTGCCGGTGCCGGCGCGGCCCTGATCCCGGTTGCTTGACCTTCCCCGCAGCGTCGCCGACAGTCCGGCGGCGAAGGCGCTTTTCGGGGGATGGCCGAGCGATGACGGGGAGGCGTCACACAACCCTGCTGCTGGCCGGGGCCGCGCTGGCGGCCGAGCCGGTCAGCGCCGCGCCCGTCTCGATCTACGTCAACGATCCCAACCGGGCGCAGCGCATCGCGCGCAGCCTCGATGCCGGAACCCGGATCCGCTTCTGATGCGGGTCGCGGCCCTCCTGCCATGGCGACGCCGATGGGTCGTCCCGGCCCTCGGCCTGCTGCTCTGGGTTGCGCCCGCCGCGGCGCGGCCGAGCGAGACCGCGGTCAAGGCCGCCTTCCTCACCAGATTCGCCGCCTATGTCGACTGGCCGGCGAACCTCCGCCTGCCGCCGACGGCGCCGATGATCGTCTGCGTCGTCGGCAGCGATCCGTTCGGCCGGACCATCGACGACGCCGTGCGCGGCCAGCAGGTCGACCGCCACCCGCTCGCGCTGAAGCGCCTGCCGGACGCCGCCGGCGCCGAAAGCTGCCAGATCGCCTTCGTCGCGGGGACATCCGACCAGGCCACCGCCGACATGCTCCGCGCGTTCCAGGGCAAGCCGGTGCTGACCGTGACCGACGGCCGCGCCGGGCCGCAGCGCGGCATGGTCCATTTCGTCGTCGACCGCGGCCGGATCCGCTTCCACGTCGACCGGGCAGCGGCCGAGAGCGTCGGCCTCAACCTCAATGCGCGGTTGCTGGCGATCGCGCTCAGCGTCAGGACGAATCGCTGATGCGCCCCCTCACCCGCCTCGCCGACCGTTGGCCCAACGTCCCGCTCGCCGGCGGCCTGCTGGCCCTGCTGATGCTGCTCGCCGGCCTCGGCGTCATCTTCATGACCGCCTCCGGCTACGGCGTCCAGAAGCAGCAGGAGACGGAGGTCCAGGCGCAGATCCTCGCCGCCGGCGTCACCGCCGCGCTCGATTTCGGCGACATCCGCACCGCCCGGGAATCGGTCGACGCGCTCGGCGCCAATCCGCAGGTCAGCGCCGCCGGCGTCTACGATTCGTCCGGCCGCCTGTTCGCAGGCTATTCGCGCGCGCCGGGTTTGCTCTCCGAGCGGCTCGGCGGCCATGTGCGGCGCGGCGGCAATCTGGTCGAGGCGACGGCGCCGATCCTGCGCGGCGGCGAGAGGATCGGCACCGTCTACCTCCAGGCGGTGCGCGAGCCCCTCTCCCGCCGCCTGGCCCGCTACAGCGTCGTCGGCCTGCTCACGCTGATGGCGGCGCTCACCATCCTCATCCTCGGCATCGCCCAGACCGCGCTGCGCCGCGCCAACCGGCAGCTCGAGGAACGGGCGCAGGCCCTGAGCGGCGCCTATGCCGAGCTCCAGATCCAGGTCGAGGAGCGCGGCAAGGCGGAAGAGCAATTGCGCCAGGCGCAGAAGATGCAGGCGCTTGGCCAGCTCACCGGCGGCATCGCCCATGATTTCAACAATCTGCTGACCGTGATCCAGGGCTCGGCCGACATCCTCCGCCGGCCCGGGCTGGAGGAGGCCAAGCGCATCCGCTTCGCCAATGCGATCGTCCAGACCGCGACCCGCGCCGCGGCGCTCACCAGCCAGCTCCTCGCCTTCGCCCGCCGGCAGCCGCTGCAGCCGGAAGTGATGGACCTCAACGAACGGGTGGTCGTCATGACCGAGCTGCTCGACCGCGCGCTGGGCGAGCGGGTGGCGATCCGCACCGACCTCCAGCCCGGCCTCTGCCCGATCGAGGCGGATCCGGCCCAGCTCGAATCGGCGATCCTCAACGTCGCCGTCAATGCCCGCGACGCCATGCCGGACGGCGGCACGCTCACCATCGCCACCCGCGAGGCGGAGCTGGCCGACGGCCGCCGCGCGGTCGCCGTCTCGGTCGCCGACACCGGCGCCGGCATCCCGCCGGAAATCCTCGAACATGTGTTCGAGCCTTTCTTCACCACCAAGTCGGTCGGCCGCGGCACCGGCCTCGGCCTCAGCCAGGTCTACGGCTTCGCCGCCCAGTCCGGCGGCGACGCCAGGGTCGAGAGCGAGCTCGGCCGCGGCACGACCGTCACGCTCATCCTCCCCTGCAGCGACAAGGACGAGACGGAAGCGGCGAGCGAGGCGGGTGGAGGCCAGGGGCCGCGCCGCACCGGCAACATCCTCGTCGTCGACGACAATGAGGAGGTCGGGCTGCTCGCCGAGGCGCTGATGACCGAGCTGGGGCATCGGGTCGTCCGCGCCAAGTCCGGGATCGAGGCGCTTCGGCTGGCCGCGCAAAGCAGGTTCGACGCCGTCGTCACCGACGTGGTGATGCCGGGCATGAGCGGCCTCGACCTCGCCGAGCGGCTGAAATCGGTGCTGCCGGGCGTGCCGGTCGTGCTCACCACCGGCTTTTCCGACGAGATCGCCCGCTCCGGCACCGGCGGGCTGCCGGTGCTGTTCAAGCCCTACCGCCTCGACACCCTCGCCGCGATCCTCGACGAGGTGCTGGCGCCGAAAAAGAGCGAAGATCAGTAGGCCGGGCCGAGCCGGCGCAGGGTTGCGGTCTCGGGATCGACCTCGAAATGCCAGTCCCACCAGCCGTCGACCGGCGCCTCGCCGCACCCGACGACGATTGTCCCCTCGCCGAAATGCGAAAGCGTGTAGCCCGCCGGCGCTGGGACGAAATGGCGTCCGCCGTCGCGGGCGAGCAAGGTCAGCCCGTCCGGCGCGAGGAGGAGGGTCGCGCCGGTCCGCGGATCGACGCGGCTTTGCCCGGTCACTGGATTGGCCGCACCGCGACGATCTTCAGATGCGCCATCCGCTCCGGCGCCGGCAACTTCATCTCGAGCTGCGAGGCGCCGCCGGGAAGATAGACGCCGGCATCGCCGTCGATCTGCGGCCCGACCATTCCGACATCCGCCGGCAGCGGATCGGCCACTTCAAAGGTGACGACGCGGTCGACCTGCGGCTTCCACGCCGTCTTCACCGCCAGCGCAATGCGGACGAAGCGCATGTTGGGGATGCGGTCGAAGGTGCCGAAGGCGCCGGGACGGTCGGGCGGCTGGCCCGGCGCCAGCGCCATTTCGAAGCGCAGTCCGGCGGGAAGGCTGACGATTTGGACCTGGTGCCATTCCGGCCAGGGCGACTGGCTGGCGACGAGCCGGGCATAAGCGGCATCCGCTTCGGCATCGTCATGATAGCGCCAGCGATTGTCCCGCCACCAGCCCGCCTTGAG
>JAXDOV010000050.1:0-4449 GCA_034668705.1 Sphingomonadales bacterium | reverse complement strand
GTCTCGCCGTGGAGGCGGTCCAGATAGGCCGAGGCAAGCTCGTAATGCGCCTGGACGGCCCGTTGATGTCTGGCTTGCTGGGCGAGTCGGATTTCGGCCTCGGCCCGATGCTCGAGGTAGTCACGTTCTTCGTACGACATTTTACGCTGCGATACTCTGCTCGTTACGCACCCCGGGCATAACGATAGGCCCGCGCGGCCGTTCCTGAAATTGTCGCTGATCTCGATCAGCGCAGAGGCGAAACGCTTCAGCGGATCCGCGGGCCGCCGAACGGCAGAGGCGGCGGCGGGCGGCGGTCGCGGCGCGGGATCTGCGCCTGATAGGCGACGCCGCAATGGGCGACGCAATAAGGGAAGCCCGGATTGGCCTGCTCGCCGCAGAAATGGAAATCGGGCTCGCCCGGATGGCCGATCGGCCATTTGCAGATCTTCTCGTTGAGATCCAGCAGGCTGGTCTTGTCGGCGATCTCCGGGCTCGGCTTGGCCGGCACCAGCCGCCGCGGCGGGGCGGGCGGAATCGGCGACTGCTGCTCGCCCGGCGCCTGGCGGACGAAGCCGCCCGGGCCGATCGAGCGGATCTGGGGCTGGGGCGGCTGCGGCGGCACAGCGGGCGCCGGCGCCGCTTCGGCGGCGGCCCGGGACTGAGGCTGCGGCTGCGGCTGGGCGGGCGTGAAGGGCGCGGCTTCGGCGGTGGCGGGGGCCGGACGCGCGGGCGCCGGCTCGGGCGCGGCATGGCCCTCCTCCATCCCCTCGTTCGGCTTGACCGGCGACGGACGCGACTGGAGGCCGAGCCGGTGCGCCTTGCCGATCACGGCGTTGCGCGACACGCCGCCGAGCTCGTCGGCGATCTGGCTCGCGGTAATCCCCTGCGACCAGAGCTCCTTCAGCCGCTCGATCCGTTCATCCGTCCAGGACATTCGTCTTCCTTCACATGGCTTGCGGGCCACAGCGTCTGCCTCTAGCGACGTCGCGATGACCGAGCAGGCTTCCAATTGGGTTCGGGCCGAACCTGGCGTTCCGACCATCCGGAACGTCAATTGGGGCGGCCTCAGGACCCTTTATGTGAAGGAGGTCAGGCGTTTCTTCAAGGTCCAGTTGCAGACCGTATGGGCGCCGGCCATCACCACCCTGCTTTTTCTGGTCATCTTCACGGTCGCTTTGGGCCGCGGCGGCCGGGTGGTGATGCTGCAGGGCCAGGAGGTCCATTTCGCCGATTTCATCGCCCCCGGCCTGATCATGATGGGGATGCTGCAAAACGCCTTTGCCAATGCCAGCTTCTCTTTGCTGGTCGGCAAGATGCAGGGCACTATCGTCGATTATCTGATGCCGCCTCTGTCGACGGGCGAGCTGATCGCGGCGCTGATCGGCGCGGCGGTCACCCGCGCCGTGCTGGTCGGCTGCGCCGTCTGGCTGGCGATGCTGCTATGGCCGGGCGTGCACGTCGTTCCGCGCCATTTCTGGGCGGTCATCTGGTTCGGGCTGACCGGGGCGGCGATGCTCGGCTTCTTCGGCCTGCTGACCTCGATCTGGGCGGACAAGTTCGATCATGCGGCGGCGGTCACCAATTTCGTCGTGGCGCCGCTCTCCCTCCTCTCGGGCACCTTCTATTCGATCGAGAGCCTCGCCCCGGCCTTCCGCGCGGCGAGCCACGCCAACCCATTCTTCTACGTCATCTCCGGCTTCCGCTTCGGCTTCCTCGGCCGCAGCGATTCGCCGATCCTGTTCGGGGCGCTGCTGATCCTCGCCATCGACCTGCTGCTCTGGGCGCTCTGCTACACGGCGCTGCGCCGGGGCTGGAAGCTGAAGAACTAAACCGTCCTGCTTCGGCCGCTGAACGGCGGCTGACGGGTCCGTTCAGCGCCGTCACATTCACCGTTTCGTAGAAGGACCGCATCGTGCGTTGCGAAGAGGAGTATCACGATGCGTAAGTTCCTGATTTCAGCAGCCCTTCTGTCCGCCGCGGCGGTGTCGATCGCGACTCCCGCCGAGGCGCAGTATCGCAATCCCGGCTATGGCCAGCATTACGGCAACGGCTATGGCCAGTTCCGCGGCGGCGGCATCCAGCGCGAGCTGGTGGAAATCCGCCAGCAGATCCGCCTCGGCTTCGATCGCGGCATGGTCTCGCGCGGCGAGGCGGCCCGCCTGTCGCGCGATGCCGACAAGATCGAGCAGCGGCTGAACCGCCGCGCCTGGGACGGCCTAGACGGCCGCGAGCGCGAGGATCTGCAGCGCCGCGTCCAGGCGCTGCGCGAGCGGCTGCGCTTCGAGCGCTTCGACAATCGCCGCGACCGGCGCTGGTAACATTGACGGGGCCTCGGTCCCCTCTCTAGAGGCGGAAAGGCGGCCCTCGCGGCCGCCTTTCTTGCATCCGGATCTCGCCAGGAGCCCGACATGGCCATCACGCCGCTCATGCCCGTCTATCCGCGCTCGCCGGTGCGGCCGGTGCGAGGGGAAGGGGTGTGGCTCTACGGCGAGAGGGGCGAGAAATATCTCGATTTCGCCAGCGGCATCGCGGTCAACCTGCTCGGCCACGCCCATCCGCATCTGACCAGGGCGATCCAGGAGCAGGCGGCGACGCTGATCCACGTCTCCAACCTCTACGGCAGCCCCCAAGGCGAGGCCTTCGCCCGGCGGCTGACCGAGAACAGCTTCGCCGATACCGTTTTCTTCACCAATAGCGGCGCCGAGGCGGTCGAATGCGCGATCAAGACCGCCCGCCGCTACCATCATCATCACGGGCGGCCGGAGAAGCATAACCTCATCACCTTCGCCAATGCCTTTCACGGCCGGACGATGGCGACGATCAGCGCCACCGACCAGCCGAAGCTGCGCGACGGCTTCGCGCCCTTGCTGGAAGGCTTCCGGGTCGTCGCCTTCGACGATCTCGCGGCGGCCGAGGCGGCGGTCGACGAGAACACGGCCGGCTTCCTCGTCGAGCCGGTCCAGGGCGAGGGCGGCATCCGTCCGGCCAGCCGCGAATTCATGCAGGGGCTGCGGCGCATCTGCGACGAGCAGGACCTGATGCTGGTCCTCGACGAGGTCCAGTGCGGCGTCGCGCGCACCGGCCGCCTCTATGCCCATGAGCATTACGACATCGAGCCCGACATCCTCGCTTCGGCCAAGGGAATCGGCGGCGGCTTTCCGATGGGGGCCTGCCTCGCCACCGAGAAAGCGGCGGCGGGCATGGTGATCGGCACCCACGGCTCCACCTTCGGCGGCAATCCGCTGGCGATGGCGGCGGGCCAGGCGGTGTTCGACGTCATCCTCGAGCCGGGCTTCCTCGACCATGTCCGGGCGATGGGCGAGCGGCTGCGCGGCGCGCTCGAGCAGATGATCCCGAACCACGACCATCTGTTCGAGAGCGTGCGCGGCATCGGCCTGATGCTCGGCGTCAAAATGAAGACCGACAGCCGCGCCTTCGTCAATCACCTGCGCGAGCACGGCCTGCTCACCGTCGCCGCCGGCGACAATGTGATGCGCGTCCTCCCCCCTTTGATCGTCGGCGAGGCGGAGATCGCGACCTTCGTCGAGCGGCTGTCGGAGGCGGCGCGGCATTATCATGCGCCGGAAGGCTGAGGGAGGACCCTCCGGATATTGAACCGCGGCAGCGCCTTAGCCACATCGGGGCCATGACCTCTCCCGACAGCATCGAAGCAGCGGCGGCCGCGCATCTCGACGAGGCGCTGGGCTTCACCATTCCCGGCCGCAACGCCCGCGGCCGCATCGTGCGGCTGGGCCCGGTGCTCGACCATATCCTCTCGGCGCATGATTATCCGGCGCCGATCGCCCGCATCCTCTCCGAAGCTTTGGTGCTGGTCGCCCTGCTCGGCTCGCTGCTCAAGGAGGAGGACGGCCAGCTGACCATCCAGGCGCAGACCGAGAGCGGCATCGTCGACCTCCTCGTCTGCGACTATAAATCGGGCGAGCTGCGCGGCTATGTCCGCTTCGACTGCGAGCGGCTCGGCGCGCTGCCCAGCCATCGCGATCTCTTCGCCCTGTTCGGCAAGGGCTATCTCGCGATCACCTTCGACCATCCGAAGTCGGGCGAACGCTATCAGGGGATCGTCCCGCTCGAGGGAAGCTCGCTGGCCGAGGCCGCCCAGAGCTATTTCATCCAGTCCGAGCAATTGCCGAGCGTCGTCCGGCTCGCCGTCGACGACACCGGCCATGTCGCCGGCGGCATCCTCGTCCAGCATCTGCCGGCGGGGGAGGAGGGGCGCGACCGGCTCCATACCAGGCTCGACGATCCGGAATGGGAGCATGTCCGCATCCTCGCCGAGACGATCAAGGGCAATGAGCTGACCGACAGGCGGCTGCCGCTCGAAGGCGCCCTGTGGCGGCTGTTCCACGAGGAGGAGGTGCATGTCCTCGCCGCGGTGACGCTGGCGAAGGGCTGCCGCTGCAACTTCGACTATATCAAGGGCGTCATCGCCCGGTTCGGCGCCGAGGA
>JAXDOV010000049.1:0-14461 GCA_034668705.1 Sphingomonadales bacterium | reverse complement strand
CCCGCGAATCGAGCAGGGCCTCCTCGGTCAGGGTGCCGGCGGTGACGACGCGGACGATGGCGCGGCTCACCACCGATTTGGCGCCGCGCTTCTTCGCCTCGGCCGGGCTCTCGATCTGCTCGGCGATGGCGACCCGGAAGCCGCCCCTGATCAGCCGGGCGAGATAGGCTTCGGCGGCGTGGATCGGCACGCCGCACATCGGGATCGGCTCCCCCTCATGCTCGCCGCGGGCGGTCAGCGCGATGTCGAGGCATTGCGCGGCCGCTCTGGCGTCGTCGAAGAACAGCTCGAAGAAGTCGCCCATCCGGTAGAAGAGCAGGCAGTCGGGCGCCTCGGCCTTGAGCCCGAGATATTGCGCCATCATCGGGGTCGGCGCCCCGTTCGTCTTCGCCTGCGTCGCCATCCGCCCGAGCCTAGACCAAGTTCGCGCGGGCCTGAACCGCCTGAAACGGGAAATCGTCAGCCTGGTGACAGGTGTTGCTGCTTGGGGGTGGGCCGAGGTGGGGGACAAGCCGGTTGCGGCGTTCATCCTTCACGCCCTAAGGCGGGGTTCAAAAGCCGGGAGAGCGCGATGAGCGAAGGCAGCAGCGTCAAATTCTCCGAGCAGGAGGCCTTGCTGTTCCACTCGCAGGGGCGGCCGGGGAAGATCGAGATCATCGCCTCGAAGCCGATGGCGACCCAGCGCGACCTCAGCCTCGCTTATTCGCCGGGCGTCGCCGTTCCGGTCCGCGCCATCGCCGAGGATCCGTCCAAGGCCTATGAATATACCGCCAAGGGCAATCTCGTCGCCGTCATCTCCAACGGCACCGCCATTCTCGGCCTCGGCAATCTCGGCGCGCTCGCCGCCAAGCCGGTGATGGAGGGCAAGGCGGTGCTGTTCAAGCGTTTCGCCGACGTCGACGCGATCGATATCGAGCTCGACACCGAGGATACCGACGCCTTCATCAACGCCGTCGCCCTGATGGAGCCGAGCTTCGGCGGCATCAACCTCGAGGATATCGGCGCCCCCGCCTGCTTCATCATCGAGCAGACTCTGCGCGAGCGGATGAAGATCCCGGTCTTCCACGACGACCAGCACGGCACCGCGATCATCACCGCCGCCGGACTGATCAACGCCTGCCACCTGACCGGGCGGGCGCTGAAGGACGTCAGGGTGGTGGTGAACGGCGCCGGCGCCGCCGCCATCGCCTGCACCGAACTGATCAAGGCGATGGGCGTCCGCCACGGCCACGTTATCATGTGCGACCGCAAGGGCGTCATCTACCAGGGCCGGGCCGAAGGCATGGACCAGTGGAAGTCGGCCCATGCCGCCGATACCGACGCCCGCACGCTGGAGGAGGCCCTGGTCGGGGCCGACGTCTTCCTCGGCCTGTCGGCGGCGGGGGCGCTGAAGCCGGAGATGGTCAAGGCGATGGCGCCGCAGCCGATCATCTTCGCCATGGCCAATCCCGATCCCGAAATCTCGCCGCCCGACGCCAAGGCGGCGCGGCCGGATGCGATCATCGCCACCGGCCGCTCCGATTATCCGAACCAGGTCAACAACGTGCTCGGCTTTCCCTTCATCTTCCGCGGCGCGCTCGACGTGCGGGCGACGACGATCAACGAGGAAATGAAGATCGCCGCGGCCGAGGCGCTGGCCGAGCTCGCCCGCCAGCAGGTGCCCGAGGAGGTCGCCGCGGCCTATGGCGGCCGCGCCCACTGCTTCGGCCCCGATTACATCATCCCCGCGCCCTTCGACCCGCGGCTGATGGAGGTGGTGCCGGCGGCGGTGGCGAAGGCGGCGATGGACAGCGGCGTCGCCCGCTTCCCGATCAAGGACATGATTGCCTACCGCACCCAGCTGCGCTCGCGGCTCAACCCGACCACCTCCGTGCTCAGCCTCGCCTACGAGGCCGCCCGCGCCAACCCGAAACGGGTGCTGTTCGCCGAGGGCGAGGAGGATGTCGTGCTGCGCGCCGCCATCGCCTTTCGCGACGGCGGCTACGGCACGCCGGTTTTGGTCGGGCGCGACGACGTCAGGGACAGGCTGCGGGCGCTCGGCGTCGAGCGGCCGGAGGATTTCGAGCTGTTCAACAGCCGCGTCTACGGCCGCATCGACGAGATGGTCGATACGCTCTACCGCCGCGTGCAGCGGCGCGGCTTCCTCCGCCGCCACGTCGAGCGGATGGTCAACCAGGACCGCAACGTCTTCGCCGCTTTGCTGCTCGCGCTCGGCGAGGCCGACGTAATGATCACCGGCGTCACCCGCCCTTACGCCCAGAGCCTGGGCCAGATCGAGCTGGTGCTCGAGCCGAAGGAAGGGACGACGCCGTTCGGAGTCCATATCCTCGTCGGCCAGACCCACACCACCTTCATCGCCGATACGACGGTGACCGAGCGGCCGACCGCCGGGCAGCTGGCCGAGATCGCGCTGCAGACGGCGAGCGTCGCCCGCCGCATGGGCCACGAGCCGCGGGTCGCCTTCCTTTCCTATTCGAATTTCGGCGACCCGGAGGGAAATTATCTCGAGCGGATCCGCGACGCCGTCAAACTCCTCGACGCGCGCGGCGACGTCGATTTCGAATATGAGGGCGAGATGTCGCCCGACGTGGCGCTCAACCCGGCGATGCAGCGCGTCTACCCGTTCAGCCGCCTCACCGGCCCGGCCAACGTCCTGGTCATGCCCGGCCTCCAGACCGCGAACATCTCGGCCAAGCTGCTGCGCGAGCTCGGCGGCGACGCGGTGATCGGCCCGATCCTCGTCGGCATGGACCATCAGGTGCAGATCGCGCCGATGACCGCGAGCGCGTCGGACCTGGTGACCCTCGGCGTGCTCGCCGCCAGCGGCGTGGTCGGCTAGAAGCCTTTGTTACCGCATTGCTTTTTGCGCAATGCTCTAAGCCTTACGGATTCGGATTGTCGCTGGTCGGGGCGCCTTTGCCGGCGGCGCCGACCGCGCCGATATTGCCGAACAGTTCGTCGAACAGGCTGCGCCGGCTGCCCAGGGTCGGCGTCTTGTCGCCGCTCGGATGGATCGAGGCGACCTGCTCCAGCCCCCGCCGGTCGACCGAGGCGACGTTGCCGGCGGCGTCGAAGTGGACGTGGAGGATCGTCTGCTTGTCCGGATGGGGCATGTTATAGGCCATGTTCCGCGAATCGCGCGACACGTAATACCAGTCGTTCTGGTCGAACGAGCCGGTGAAGTTCGGCCGCCCGAGCGTGTTCATCACCGAATCCTTGGTGTCGGTGCCCGGCTGGATGGCGCTGACCAGGGTCTCTTCGAGGATGAAGCCCTGGTGCTGGCGGACGCGGGTGCAGCCGCCGAGCGCGAGCGCGCCGGCGACCATGACGCCGATGAGAAGGGGGGCGGCGCGGCTGCGGCGAGAAAACATCCTTAAAACACTCCTGAATCTGCCGATTGAGATCGCGCCCCCGCGGCCGCCTTGCAGGCAAGGACGGGAGCCCCCAATATCCGGAAAAGCCAAGGCGGCGCAAGTATCGCCGCCCGCCCATGGAGCGACGACCCTGACCTTTCTCCAGACCCTGTTCGGACAGCGACGCGAGCGCGCGCCGCTGCGGCCGCTCTACGATGCCATGGTGGCGTGTGCCCGCGACCCCGCCTGGTATCGCGACGGCGGCGTTCCCGACACGATCGAGGGCCGCTTCGCCATGGTCGCCGCCGTCACTGCGCTGGTCCTGCTGCGGCTCGAGGCGGAAGGCGAGCGGGCGCGGCGCGAATCGGTCCTGCTCACCGAGACCTTCATCGACGACATGGATTCGAGCCTGCGCGAGATCGGCATCGGCGATTTCGTCGTCGGCAAGCATGTCGGCAAGCTGGTCGGTGCGCTGGGCGGCCGGCTCTCCGCCTTTCGCGAGGCGGAGGCGCTCGACGCGCCGGTCCGCCGCAACGTCTTCGCCGGCGCGGAGGTGGAGGAGGCCAGGGTGCGCTTCGTCGCCGCGCGGCTGGAGGCGCTGCGGGAGCAGCTGCGGGCGCTGAAGCTCGACGCCCTGCTGGCGGGAGAGATCGGATGAACCCGGAGTTCAGCCGCATCTGGCGGGTGGACATGCTCGGCGGCGCGCCGCGCCAGGTCGCGATCGAGGCGGATGAGGCGGAGCGGGCGGCGCTCGCCGCGCGCTTCAATCTGGTCGCCATCCACCGGCTGGAGGCGGAGGCGGCGCTCAGCCTGCACGGCGAGACGGTGACCGCCGCCGGCATCGTCCGCGCCGCCGTCATCCAGAGCTGCGTCGCCACCGGCGAGCCGGTCGCGGCCGAGATCGAAGCGCCGTTCCGAATCGAATTCCGCCCGGAGCCGGAGAGCGGCGGCGAGGAGGAGATCGAGCTCGGCGAAGCGGAGCTCGACGTGACCTTCTACGACGGCGCCGCGGTCGATCTCGGCGAGGCCGCGGCCGAGACCCTGTCGCTCAACCTCGACCCCTGGCCTCGCGCGCCGGACGCCGAGGAGGCGTTGCGCGAGGCCGGCGTGAAGGACGAGGAACAGGCGGCGCGGGAGTCGAGCCCGTTCGCCGCTCTGCAGGGGCTCAAGGATAAGCTCGGGAAATAGGGTCTGGCCTGCAGGGAACAATCAGAATCGGTCCCCTCGTTGCTTAAAAGGGAACGTCGTCGTCCAGGTCGCTGTCGAAGGCCGGCGCCGGCCGGGACTGGCGGTTGCCGCCGGAGCCGAAGCCCCCCGCGCTGCTGCCGGCCTCGCCGCCGGCGAAGTCGGCCTCGCCTCCCCCGCCGCCGCCGCCGCGGCTGTCGAGGAGGACGAGCTCGCCCCGAAAACGCTGGAGGACGATCTCGGTCGAATAGCGGTCCTGACCGGTCTGGTCCTGCCATTTGCGGGTCTGGATCTGGCCTTCGAGATAGACCTTCGATCCCTTGCGCAGATAGGATTTGGCGACCTTGCCGAGATTCTCGTTGAAGATGACGACCCGGTGCCACTCGGTCCGCTCCTGGCGGTTGCCCTCGCGGTCCTTCCAGCTCTCCGACGTGGCGACTCGCAGGTTCACGACCTCGCCGCCATTGTTGAGCGAGCGGGCCTCGGGGTCGTCGCCCAGATTGCCCACCAGGATCACCTTGTTGACGCCCGCCATCTCTTCGCTCTCCTGTGTCCTAGAGGCCCAGGGCGACGGCGCTCCAGTAGGTCGCGCCCGCCGCCACATAGGCGAGGGTGAAGAGATACCCTAGCATGAAGGCCGGCCACTTCCAGCCGTTCGTTTCACGTCGCGTGACGGCGATCGTCGACAGGCATTGCGGCGCGAAGACGAACCAGGCGAGGAAGGCCAGAGCGGTGGGCAGCGACCAGCGGCCGCGCAGGCTGCCGATCAGCGACTGACCGGCCCTGGTCCCGTCATTCTCCTGCACCGAATAAGCGGTGGCGAGCGCGGAAACGGCGACCTCGCGCGCCGCCATGGCGGGGATCAGGGCGAGCGCGATCTCGTGGTTGAAGCCGATCGGGCGGACCACGACCTCCAGTCCCGACGCGATCTTGCCGGCGATCGAGCTGTCGAGCGCGGTCTGGCCGGGCTTCGGCTGCGGGAAGGAGAGCAGGGCCCAGAGGACGATGGTCGAGAAGAGGATGATCGTGCCGGCTCGCTTCAGGAAGATCAGGGCCCTCGCCCAGAGGCCGATGAGGATGTCGCGCGGGCGCGGCATCTGATATTTCGGCATTTCCAGCATGAAGCCGCGCGGCACGCCTTTGGTCACCGTCATCCGCAGGACGAAAGCGGCGAGCAGGGCGCCGACGACGCCGGCCGCGTAGAGGCCGAACAGGACGAGCCCCTGCAGGCCGAAGCCCGGGCCGACGCTCCGCGCCGGGATGAAGGCGCCGATGATGATCGCATAGACCGGAAGCCGCGCCGAGCAGGTCATCAGGGGCGCGATCAGGATGGTGGTGAGGCGGTGCTTGGGATCCTCGATCGTCCGCGTCGCCATGATGCCCGGCACGGCGCAGGCGAAGGAGGAGAGCAAAGGGATGAAGGCATGGCCGGAGAGGCCGACCCGCTCCATCAGCCGATCCATCATGAAGGCGGCGCGGACCATGTAGCCGCTCGCCTCCAGGATCAGGATGAACAGGAACAGGATCAGGATCTGCGGCAGGAAAGCGACGACCGCGCCGACGCCGGCCAGGATGCCGTCGACCAGCAGCGAGCGGAGCGGCCCGGCGGCGACGAGGGTGGAGACGGCATTCTGCGCGTCGGAGACGCCCCGGTTGATCCATTCGACCGGCGCCTTCGACCAGGCGAAGACCGCCTGGAACATCAGGAACATGATCGCGGAAAAGATGACCGGGCCGACGAGCGGATGGAGCGCGATCCGGTCGATCATGTGGGTGGTCCGCCGCACGCCCGTCTCCGACACGGTGGCGAGGCGGGCGATGTCGCGGGCGCGGCGCTGGACGGCGACGAAATCCTCGGTCCGGCCGCCGTCGCCGGGGCGCAGGCGCCGGGCGGCGCCGACCGCCTCGCTCAGAGCCTCTTTCAGCTCGTCGGCGCCGCGGCGGCGGACGGCGACGGTGGCGATGACGGGGACGCCGAGCGCCTGCTCGAGGCGCTGCGGGTCGATCTCAAGCCCGTCGCGGCGGGCGAGGTCGACCATGTTGAGCGCGACCACGGTCGGCAGGCCGAGCGCGATCAGCTGCAGGGCGAAGCGGAGATGATTGTCGAGATTGGTCGCGTCGAGGACCAGCAGCAGAGCGTCGGGCAGCCGCTCGCCGGCCTGGCGGCCGATGACGACGTCGCGGGTCACCTCCTCGTCGGGGCTGGAGGGATCGAGGCTGTAGGCGCCCGGAAGGTCGACCAGTTCGACCGGCCGCCCGTCCGGCAGCCACAGCCGGCCCGCCTTGCGTTCGACGGTGACGCCCGGATAATTGCCGACCTTCTGCCGGGCGCCGGTCAGCATGTTGAATAGGGCGCTCTTGCCGGCATTGGGATTGCCGACGACGGCGACGAGCGGGATCGAGCTCATGACGCGGCCGTGTCGATCGCCTCGACGCTGACCGCGCGCGCCTGCGCGAGCCGCATCGCCACCATCATCCGGCCGATGCGGACGGCGAGCGGGTCGCGGCCGAACGGCGCGCCGTGCAAAGCCTCGACGCTGACGCCCTCGTCGAAGCCGAGATTGCGCAGCCGCCGCGCATCCGCCTCGTTCAGGCACGCCCAGTCGATGCCGGTGACGCGCGCCGGGGTGCGGAAGGGAAGCTGGTCGAGCCGCAGGGCCATGCCCTCTATATAATGCGACTGATTATCAATAACGAGTGAAAAAGGCAGAAGTCTCCCGCGACTCCCCCGGGCAGATTTTGCGTGAGCCCCGCAAAGCCGGGGCCCGGGGTCTTGCGGGGCTCGCTCAAGCGACTAGGCTCGTCCCGCGTGGAGGAGGGGTAAGATGCGTAAACCGGGGGCATTGCTGAGCCTCACGCTGATCCTGTCGTCATGCGGCGGCGGTGGCGGCGGAGATAGCGGCGGGACCTTCACCGGCCCGATCGCCTCGACGCCGCCGTCCGGCGGCACCGCCTCCTGCACGTTGCGCGCCCGGCAGGATTGGGCCGCCTCGCAGCTTCGCGAATGGTATCTCTTCCCGGAAACGCTGCCCGCCAGCCTCGATCCGACGCCCTACGCCTCGGTCGAAGATTATATCGACGCGCTGACGGCCACGGCGCGGGCGCAGGGGCGGGATCGTTTCTTCACCTTCCTGACCTCCATCGCGCAGGAGAACGCCTTCAACAGCTCGGGCGCCACCGCCGGCTTCGGCATCCGCCTCTCGACCGACCTCAATGCGCGGCGGGTCTTCATCATGGAGGCGTTCGAAGGGGCGCCGGCGCTGGCGGCGGGCATCGACCGCGGCACCGAGATCCTCGCCATCGGCACCAGCGCGGCGGACCTCAAGCCGGTGAGCGACATCCTCGCTTCGGGCGGTGCGCAGGCGCTCAGCGACGCGATCGGCCCAAGCACTGCGGGCCTCACCCGGCTGCTGAGAGTGAGCGACGCCGGCGGCACGCGCGAGGTCAACGTCACCAAGGCGAATTTCGATCTGCAGTCGCTGTCGCCCCGTTACGGCTCCGAGGTGATCGCCGATCGCGGCCGGAAGGTCGGCTACATCAACCTGCGCAGCTTCATCCTCAACGCCAACCAGCCGTTGCGCGACGCCTTTGCCGGCTTTCGTGCGCAGGGCGTCACCGATTTCATCATCGACATGCGCTACAATGGCGGCGGCCTGGTCTCGGTCGCGGAGCTGTTCGGCGACCTGCTCGGCGGCAACCGGGCCTCGAACGACCTGTTCGATTCGCTGAGCTTCCGGCCGGAAAAGGCGGCCAGCAACAGCAGCCATTTCTTCACCCGCCAGCCCGAATCGGCCGCTCCCGCCCGCATCGCCTTCATCACCACCGGCGCCAGCGCCTCGGCGAGCGAGCTGATGATCAACGCGATGCTTCCCTATCTGCACGCCAACGAGGCGCTGATCGGCGCCAACACCTACGGAAAACCGGTCGGCCAGATCGCGGTCGACCGCTCCGAATGCGACGACCGCTTCCGGATCATAGCCTTCGCACTGCAGAATGCCGCGCATCAGGGCGACTATTTTGCGGGCCTCGCCAGCCGCATGGAGGCGAGCTGCCAGGCCGGCGACGACATTGCCCACCCGATGGGCGACCCGCAGGAGGCCTCGACCCGCGCCGCGCTCGATTATCTCGGCGGGCAGGCCTGCACGCCGATCACCGCCGGCGCCGGCATCACGCCGCAGGGCGTGCGCGAGGAAGCGCGCGAGCTGCTGATGCCCGACCGGCCGAGCGTGCAGCAGCGCAATCTGCCGGGCTCGTACTGAGCCCTTACCGCGTCCCCGCCGCCACCGCTCCCGGCGTCTCGTCCATCAACATGCGGGTGAGGTAGATCATCTCCAGCGCCTGGGTGTGGGCGGTCTGGCGGAGGTTGGCGCCGGCGGCGTGGCCGCCTTCGGTATTCTCGTAATAGAGGAAGGGCAGGCCCATCTCCTCCATCCGCGCCGCGAACTTGCGGGCATGCTGCGGGCCGACGCGGTCGTCCTTGGTCGTGGTGAAGATGAAGGGCGTCGGATAAGCCACGCCGCGGCGCAGATTCCGATAAGGGGAGGTCTTCTCCCAGAAGGCGCGGACCGCCGGATCGTCGACGCTGCCATATTCGCCCTCCCAGGAGGCGCCGGCGGCGATCTTCGAGATGCGGATCATGTCGAGCAGGGGCACGTCGATCACCACCGCATGCCACAGCTCGGGATGCTGGGTGAACTGGACGCCCATCAGCAGGCCGCCATTGGAGCCGCCGCGAATGCCGAGGCGGCGCGGGCTGGTGACGTTGCGAGCGATGAGATCGCGGCCGACGGCGGCGAAATCGTCGTAGACGATCTGCCGCTTGGTGTTGAGGCCGGCCTCGTGCCATTTCGGCCCGAACTCGCCGCCGCCGCGGATGTTGGCGAGGGCATAGACGCCGCCATGCTCCAGCCAGAGCTTGCCGGTGCCGGCCGAATAGCTCGGCGTCTGGCTGACCTCGAAGCCGCCATAGGCGTAGAGCAAGGCGGGGTTGTTGCCGTCGAGCTTGATGTCGCGGCGGTGGACCAGGAAATAGGGGATGCGGGTGCCGTCCGAGGACACGGCCTCGTGCTGCTCGGCGACGAGGTTCGAGGCGTCGAACTTGGGCGGCTGCGCCTTGATCTGATGCGCCTGGCCGGTGGCGGCGTCGGCGAGCCAGAGCGAGGGCGGGGTGAGGAAGCTGGTCACCGAGACGAGGGCGCGGTCGTCGCTGCGGCTCGCATCGACCACGCCGATGCTCGAATTGTCGGGCAGCGCCAGCGCCGTTCGCCGCCAGCTGCCGTTCGGGCCGGGGGTGAAGAGCAAGGTGCGGCCGCGGACATTGTCGAGGGTCGAGACGAGCAGGACGCCGTGCGAGGCGGTGGCCCCCTCCAGCGCCTCGCGCGGGCCGGGCGTGTAGATCAGGACTGGCCTCGGATGGGCCGGATCCGCCTTCAACTGGGCGAGGTCGACCGAGAGCAGGGAGCCGGCGGGGAAGGTCGTGCGGCTGCCGGCCGGCGTCCATTCCTCCTGGCTCTGGATGATGACGCGGCCGGCGACCATGTCGGACAGATTGGCCTTGGCCGGAATGGCGACGCGCTGCGCGCCCCTCGCGCCCAGGATGTAGGTCTCCGAGCGGAAGGTATCGAGCGGCCGGACGACCACCGACAAGGTGCGGTTCTGGGCGTCGCGAAGCACATAGGGGGTGACGCCGTAGCCGCCGTCGGCGGGGTCGCCGCGGAACACTTCCACCGCCGCCGCGAGCGGCTGGCCGCGCTTCAGCCTCTTGACGATATAGGGATAGCCGGTGCGGCCGAGCTGGCCGGGAACCCATTCGCGGCTGACCAGCAGAGTGTTCTCGTCCTCCCAGTCGATCCTCTGCTTGCCCTTGGGCAGGACGAAGCCGTTGTCGACGAAGCGGCCGCTCGGCAGGTCGAACTCGCGCACGGTGACCGCATCCTCGCCGCCGTCGGAGAGGCTGACCAGGCAGCGCCGCTCGGCCGGGCGGGCGCAGTCGACGCCCTTATAGACCCAGTTCGCCTTCTCGCTCGCGGCGAGCGCGTCGAGGTCGAGCACATTCTGCCAGGCCGGCTGGTCCCTCTGGTAATCGGCGAGGCTGGTGCGGCGGAAGACGCCGCGGACGTGGTCCACATCCTGCCAGAAATTGTAGATCTGGCCGCCGATGAAGCGGCCGAAGGGGATGCGGTCCTTCGCCTGGGCGATCGCCAGCGCCTCGGCATAATAGGTCTGGTAACGGGGATCGGCCTCGAGCACCGCCTGCGACCTGGCATTATGCGCATTGACCCAGTCCATGGCGCGGGCGCCGGAGACGTCTTCGAGCCAGAGATAAGGATCGTCGGGCGCTGTGGAGGCGGCGGGGGTCTGGGCGGAAGCGGCGGTCATGGTCGCGGCGGCGGCGAGAAAGGAAGCGAGAACAAAACGCATGGCACCCCTCGTCAAGAAGAACGGACACCCTCGTCAGGCGGGGCGCGAAGTCAAGGGGCGCGCCGAAACGATCTTGGCAAGCATCGCCGATCCTCTACTCTCGGCCGGCAAAGGGGAATTCTTCCGATGACGCAGCCGCTCCTACTGGCCCTCGCCGCCCTCGCCGCCGCCGCGCCCGCTCTCGCCGCCGATCCGGCGGGAGACGCGCTAGACCGGCGCGTCGAGCGGGTGCTGAGCGCGACACCGATCATCGACGGCCATAACGACCTGCCGTGGGAGATCCGGGAGAAATACGATCTCTGGCGCCAGCCGCTCGACCTCGATGCGGACACGTCGCGGCTCGATCATCCGCTGCAGACCGATTTGCCGCGGCTGAAAGAAGGCCATGTCGGAGCGCAATTCTGGTCGGTCTGGATTCCGACGACGCTGAAGGGCGCGGAGGCGGTGCAGACGACGCTCGAGGAGATCGACATCGTCCGGCGGATGGTGGCGCGCTACCCGGACCGGCTGGAGCTGGCTTCGACCGCCGCCGATATCCGCCGCGTCGAGAAAGCGGGGAAGATCGCCTCCTTGATCGGAGTCGAGGGCGGCCACCAGATCGGCAATTCGCCGGCGGCCCTGCGCATGTTCTACGCGCTCGGCGCCCGCTACATGACGCTCAGCCACAGCGCCAATAACGACTTCGTCGATTCGGCGACCGACGATCCGGTCCATCACGGCCTCACCCCGTTCGGCAAGGCGATCGTCCACGAGATGAACCGGCTCGGCATGATGGTCGACCTCAGCCACGTCTCGCCCGAGGTGATGCGCCAGGCGCTGGCGGAGACGAAGGCGCCCGTCATCTTCTCCCATTCGAGCGCGCGGGCGGTGCGCGACCATCCGCGCAACGTCCCCGACGACGTGCTGCGGCTGGTCGCGGCCAACGGCGGCGTGGTGATGGTCAATTTCTACCCGGCCTTCGTCTCGGAAGCTTATGGCCGCCACGGCGCCGACCGTGCCGCCGAGGAGGCGCGGCTGAAATCGCTCTTTTCGGGCCAGCCCGAGCGGCGCAAGGCGGCGCTCGCCGCCTGGGATGCCGCCCATCCCGAGCCGCCGGCGACCCTCGCTGAGGTCGCCGACCATATCGACCATGTCCGCCGCATCGCCGGCGTCGACCATGTCGGCATCGGCTCGGACTTCGACGGCATCGACGGCACCCATCCCGAAGGTCTGGAAGGCGTCGACAAATATCCGGCCCTGTTCCGCGAGCTCGCCCGGCGCGGCTGGAGCGATGCGGAGCTGGCGAAGCTCGCCGGCGACAATTTGCTGCGCGCGATGGCACAGGCCGAACAGGTCGCCGCCTCAATGCGGAACGAGCCGCCGCTCAACGCGACGATCGCGGCGATGGATCACCCCTGACCTCGCGCCGGCCCGGCCGGAGTCCGGAATGTCGTGCGGGGGACTGGCCGCTTACAAACGTCGCTCCACGTCCATCGCTTTGTGAAGAATGCGCTGAACGACCAGGCGGTCCGCCAGCACGTCGTAGAAGACCCGATGGCTGCCATGAGCAAGGCTTCGGATCGGCGGCCGCACCTCGTCATGGACGGCACCTGCGAACGGGTGTTGAGAGATCAAGGCGAAGACATGCGCGAAACCTGCCACATAGGATTCGCCGGCTTCCTCCCCGAAGGTTTCGACGCCGTAGCTGAGAATTTCCGCGAGATCGGCGTCGGCCGCTTCGCTGAGCTGCAGCGGGATCATCCGCGGCGGCGAAGCGCCCGTCCGTCCGCGATAATGTCTTCGACGGATCGTTTGCTGATGCCTGAGGCGCGCCCTTCATCGATCGCCGCCTGCAATCGGCGCAGCGTCTCCTCCCGCTCCTGGTCGCGACGGACGAGATCGCGCACATAGTCGCTGGTGCTGCTGTAGCGCCCCTCGGCGACGCGCGTTTCCGCCCAGCCTTTCAGCTTGTCGGGGATCGAAATGTTCATCTGAGCCATGCGTGCTTATACGATTTCGCGCTAAAGATGACAATTGCGATGTTTCGTTGCCGGTCCCCGGATCGATCGGACGGTCGAGAGACTCTTCGCCGTCGCGGCCGATGGCGCTTCTGCTAAGGCGGCTGCCATGTGCAACCAATACCGGCAGCGCCGTGAGCTCGAGGCGCTCGAGCAGCTCGCCGCCCGCGCCGCGATTCGCCTGGTCTACCCGGAGGGGCGGCCGAACATGGAGCCGCGCGACGACATCCGCATCACCGACCGCGCGCCGATCATTCGTGTCGCGGCCGAAGAGTTTCCGGGGTCCGGAGAGCAGCAGGGCCCCGCGCTCCTGTCCGGAGAGCTGGTCCAGCGCCGATGGAGCTGGCCGGGGCCAAGCGGCAAGCCGGTCTACAATTTCCGCTCGGAAGGGCGCGAGTTCGGCACTTCGGAAAGGGGCGGCCGCTGCCTGATCGTCGCCGACGGCTTCTACGAATTCACCCCCCACAGCGACCCGAAGAGCAAGCGCAAGCACAAATGGCTGTTCACGCTGAAGGGCGAGCCCGGGTTCGGCATCGCCGGGCTGTGGCGCAGCGACAGGCAGGTGGGCGAGGCGTTCACCATGCTGACGACCGAGCCGGGACCGGACGTCGCCCCTTACCACGATCGTCAGATCGTCGTGCTGGGTCCGGTGGATTGGGCGCGCTGGCTCGATCCCGCCGTGCCGGCGCGCGACGTGCTGAAGCCGCTCCCCGCCGGCAGCCTCGAGGTGGCGCAGGTCTGCTGAGGTGCGGCCCCGGAGCAGACCCGCTGACGGTGTCACCCTCACCAACTTCGCCCAAGCTCCTTCGTCGCTAAGGCTTCGTATCCTCTCCCCTCAAAGGGAGAGGGGTAATCACGGGAAGAGATCGGCGGCCGAAAGCAGCGCCAGCGCGGCCAGCGCCAGGATTCCCCATCTCACCCCCCGCTCCAGCGCGAAATTGCTGGTGCGCGACAGGATGAGCGCGCTCGACGGCATGACGATCAGGAACAGGCCGACCGAGAGCAAAAGGCCGGCGGTGAGGCCAAGCAGGGACCAGCCCCAGATGGCGAGCGCCATCCAGAGGATGCAGAAGGCCAGGGCCTCGGGGTAGAGCTTCGGCATTCAGTGGGCGACCTCGGGACCGCGTTCGATGCCGGACAGAGCGAGTTGGGCGTCGATCTGCGCCAGCAGCCGCTCGACGCCGGCTTGGTCCCTGGCCTCGGCGCGGGCGACCAGCACGTCCTGCGTGTTCGAAGCGCGCAGCAGCCACCAGCCGTCGTCGGTCGACACCCGGGCGCCGTCGGTGCGGTCGACCCGGGCGCCGTCCGCCTCCAGCCGCGCCAGCACCTCGTCGACCACCGCGAACTTGCGGCTCTCGTCGACCTGGAAGCGGATCTCGGGCGTGTTGACCATCGCCGGCATCGCCGAGCGGAGCGCGGTCAGCGAGCCGCCGAGGCGGGTGACGGCGCGGATCAGGCGGACGGCCGAATAGATGCCGTCGTCGAAGCCGTAATATTGATGGGCGA
>JAXDOV010000048.1:0-66566 GCA_034668705.1 Sphingomonadales bacterium | reverse complement strand
CGGCAGCAGCTGACCTTCGCAGAACATCCAGCCGGCCGGCGCGAAATTGCCGCCGAACATCCGGATTTCACCGACATACGGTTGGCTCATGCCTTGGTCCCTCTAATTGCGCGACGGAAAGGCGCCCTGCAGGGCGATGCAGAAGTTCAGCACCAGATAGGGCTGCATGTTGTTATGCGCCTGGCTGCCGCCGGTATTGCCGACGACCCCCGGCTCCATCGCCACCAGGGAGGTCGGGTCGCGATACAGGTCGAGCGAGGCGGTGGCGAGCATGACGCCCGCGGCCGGGATGTCGGCCGCGGCGTTGTTGCCGCTGGCCTGCGCGAAATGCAGATGCTGCGGCGTCTCGCTGATGGTTAGCGTGTGGGATTCCTGGCCGGCCTTTTCGCCCTGGATGTGGCCGTTGCCGAGATGCATCGAGGCGCAGCCGCGCAGGTCCGGCAGGGCGAAGGTCGTCTGGCCGTTGCCGCCATAGGTCGTGCCGAGGAGGGAGAACAATGCCTGGTTCTGATTGATCGGCAGGAACTGCCCGTTGCACAGGGCCCAGCCCTTCGGAGCAAAGTTGAAGGCGACGATCTTCACCTCGCCCATGAATGGTGTGCCCATATTTCCCCCCTTGCTGCGTAGGACATTACATATATCGCGCCGCGGCGCAATCGACCTTGCGAGGCGCCGTCACGGGGGAGCGGCACCCGCTCCGCGCCATTCCCAATAATCGTAGACGCCCTGCTCGCCGATCCGGACGAAGCCGAGTCGCTGGTACAGGTGCCGCGCCCGATTGTTCTTTTCGACATAGATGGCGACGGTGCGGCCGCCGCCCTGCGCGTCGCGCAGCAGATCGGAGAGGATGGCGCCGCCGATCCCGTGGCCGCGGGCCTCGGGCAGCAGGGCGATGTCGATCAGGTGGAGCCTTTCCCCCTCCTCGTCGACATAGACGCGGCCGACGGGCTGCCCGTCCCGCTCCACCACCAGCCGCTCCGCGTTCGGATAATGCTGGGCGTAATGGCGGTGCTGGGCGTCGAATTGCTGGGCGAGGAAGCGGTCCTGCGCCTCGGCCGGCCAGCCGGTCTGCGCCACTTCCTCCGCCCGGGTCGAGGCGTAGAGACGGGCGAAGAAGGGAAGATCGTCGTCCCGGCAGGGGCGAAAGGCGATGCCGAGGGCGATGGCGGTGGGAAAGGCGAATCTCATATCTGCGCAACTCCCCCTGCGATCCGGTCCGGGCCGGCGGGTTGCGAAATAGGACCTCCTCGGGAGGTTCGGCAATGGCCCCGCGCGCCTGCAGCGCGCCGGGGCGCGGCAAGGTGTCGAAGTCGCGACTTTCCTGGGAAGCCCGAAGCCGGGCGTTTGGAATTCCTGATCCCGCATTTTCCGGACCGTCGGGATGACCCGAACGGAAATTGTTTCAGCCGATCAGGATCTCGTGGCCGAAATTGAGGCCGATGCGGCCCTCGCGCGCCCAGCGGACGAAGGCGTGGATCTTGCTGCATTCGGGGAATTCGACCAGCACCGTTTCGCCGAGCCGCGGGGCGATGTCGCTCTCGACCATCGTGCCGCGCGAGGAGATGTTGAGGACCGGAACATTATGGGCCGCGCCGCGAAACCAGATGGTCGCGTTTTCGACGAGCCCCTCGTGGCGCTCTTCCGACCGCCGCTCGACCGACGCTGCTGCCCTGCCCGATTGGATACCCATTGCCGGCCTCCCGATGAGTGGAGCCGACCATGACGCAGCAATCCTTTCGAAATCCCTAGTGAGGCCGAAAATTGCCTAACCTGTTTTAGCAGCCGGTCGTTTTGCAGGAACCGTGGCTTGGGGAGTCGTGTTTCGTTACTGACCCGCAAGAATCGAGATCGAACAGGAATGACGGAATCAAGCGTGAAGGCGCCTCCGCTGGAGCTTTGGGGAGGCGTCGAATGCACGATCGTCCGCCTTGGCGACGACTATCGCAATCAGACCGCGGAGACGGGCCACCTGCAGCGGCGGGGGGATATCGACCTCATCGCCGGGCTCGGCATCCGCACGATCCGCTACCCGATCCTCTGGGAACAGGTCGCGCCGGATCGGCCGGACGTGCTCGACTTCGCCTGGACCGACGAGCGGCTGGCGATGCTGCGCGAGCGGGGAATCCGGGTGGTCGGCGGCCTCGTCCATCACGGCTCGGGGCCGCATTACACCGATCTGCTCGACCCGGATTTCCCCGGGAAGCTGGCCGATTACGCCGCCCGCGTCGCCGAGCGCTATCCCTGGATCGAGATGTGGACGCCGGTCAACGAACCGCTGACCACGGCGCGCTTCTCCGGCCTTTACGGCCATTGGTATCCGCACCGGCGCGACTATCCCGCCTTCCTCCGCGCCCTCGTCAACCAGTGCAAGGGAGTCCTGGAGGCGATGCGGGCGATCCGGGGGCGCATCCCCGGCGCGCGGCTCGTCCAGACCGAGGACCTCGGCAAGACCTTCTCGACCGCGCCGCTCGGCCACCAGGCGGCGCACGAGAATGAGCGGCGCTGGCTGAGCCTCGACCTCCTGTGCGGCAAGGTTGGCGGCGACCATCCCCTGCTCGGCGTCCTGCGCGATGCCGGCATCGGCCGGGAGGAGATTGCCCGCTTCGAGGACGGCGAGGCGAGGCCGGACCTCATCGGCATCAACCATTATCTGACCAGCGAACGTTTCCTCGACCACCGCATCCACCTCTATCCAGGCCATCCGGTCGGCGGGAACGGCCGCGATTCCTATATCGACGCCGAAGCGGTGCGGGTGAAAAGGCTGGAAGCGGATACCGGCATCGGCCCGCGGCTGCGCGAGGCGTGGGAACGCTACGGCATTCCGATCGCGGTCACCGAGGTCCATCACGGCTGTCACCGCGACGAGCAGCTGCGCTGGGCGGCGGAAGTCTGGGAAACCTGCCAGAGTCTCCGAAGCGAGGGCATGGACCTGCGCGCCGTCACCCTCTGGTCGCTGTTCGGCAATGTCGACTGGCGCTTCCTGCTGACCGAACGACACGGCTTTTACGATACCGGCGTGTTCGACATCCGGCCGGCGACGCCGCGTCCGACGATCCTGGCGCGGGCGGCAAAGGCTTATGCGGCGGGCGGGGATTTCGACCATCCGGTGCTCGATTCTCCGGGCTGGTGGCGTCGCCCGCCGCGCCTCTATCCCTGGAACGGGCGCTGCAAGACGTTCGAATGGGGCGGCCGCAAATTGCTGATCACCGGCGCCACCGGCACGCTCGGCAATGCCTTCGCCCGCATCTGCGAGGAACGCGCCCTCCCCTTCTGCCTCACCGGCCGCGGCGAGCTCGACATTTGCGACCGGGAGTCGATCGAAGCGGCGATCGCGGCGCACCGGCCCTGGGCGATCGTCAACGCCGCCGGCTTCGTCCGCGTCGCCGACGCCGAGCGGGAGCGGGAGGCCTGCATGGCCGCCAATTTGCTGGGGCCCGAGGCTCTCGCGCGTGCCTGCCGCGGCGCCGGCATCCCCCTCGTCACCTTCTCCTCCGATCTGGTCTTCGACGGTCGGCTCGGCCGGCCTTATGTCGAGGGCGATCTAGTCAATCCCACAGGCGTCTATGGGCTGAGCAAGGCGCGGGCGGAACAGCGCGTGAGCGAGATCATGAAGGAGGCGCTGATCATCCGCACCAGCGCCTTCTTCGGCCCGTGGGACGAGCATAATTTCGCCTGGCACGTGCTTTGCGCCCTCGCCCGCGGGGAGCCGGTCAGGGCCTGCCCGAACAGCGAGGTCTCGCCGACCTATGTCCCCGATCTCTGCCACGTCGCGCTCGACCTGCTGATCGACGGCGAAAAGGGCGTGTGGCACCTCGCCAATCAGGGGCGGCTCAGCTGGTACGATTTCGCCTGCCGGGTCGCCGCGGGCGCGGGCTTCGACCCCGCCCTGATCGAGCGCGAGCCGGCGCGTGAGCCCGCCCTCACCGCGCTCGACAGCCTG
Organism: Sphingomonadales bacterium; assembly: GCA_034668705.1. GTDB lineage: Bacteria > Pseudomonadota > Alphaproteobacteria > Sphingomonadales > Sphingomonadaceae > Allosphingosinicella. Next base: position 62,626 of record JAXDOV010000048.1, on the reverse strand, counting down.
CGGGGGCCGCTGCTGAGGCCGTTCGACGCCGCCCTGGACGACTATCTCGGCCGCGTGCGCGACGCCCTGCCGATGCCGGCTGCCGGCATCGCCGCCGAATAGAGGTCAGACCTTGTAGCCCATCAGCGCCGCCCAGGGCGCGAGGATCGGCAGCACCGGCTCCATCTGCCGCCGGTAACGCTCCCAGCGGCCGGCCGAGCGGCGATAGATCGGCTCGGTGACCTGCGAATAGCTGGCGGTGCGGATATGCTCGCGCCGGGCGGCGCTGCCGCGATTGTCCAGCACCTGCCTGTCCCAGGGAAGGCCGAGGAAGTCGAGCAGGGGGCGCATCTCGCCCTCCAGATCCTCGACCATGCGCTCGTAGCGGATGCGGTGGACCCGCAGCGGCAGCAGGGTCTCGGCGCGGCGCCAGGCATCGAAGACCGCATCGTAGGTCCGCGCGGCTTCGTCGAGCGAGACGAAGCTGCGCATCGCATGGTTGAGCTGGAAATTGGCCATGAAGCAGCTCAGCACCGCGTCGCACGGATGGCGTTCGACGAAGACGATCCGGGCGTCGGGGAAGATGCGGTGGACCAGCGGCATCCGCGCCATGTGCAGCGGGTGCTTGTCGACGATCGTCCGATCGGCCGGCGCCGGCGCGACCGACGCCAGCGATTCGAAGTAGAGCGCGCGAAGCGCATTCGCCTCGCCGGCGGAAAGCGTTGCCAGCCGAGCCTCGTCCCCCAATGCCTCCTCGACCTGGCGGAGCACCGGCATTTCCTCCAGCACATGAAGCTTCGGAAGGTTCATCAGCAGGGTGTCGACCAGGGTCGTGCCCGAGCGGGGGAAACCGATGATGAAGATCGGGCTCGGCGGCGACGTGTCGGTCTCGACCGCGGTCCATCCGGCGACGCGTTCGGCGGTGATCGGCGCTGCGCGGGCGGCGACCTGCTCGCGATAGGTGGGCCCCTGCGGGGCCGGCCTCGCCGCCGCCGATTCAAGGTTCATCTCCTCGAAGGCGGCGAAGGCCCGGTCCGGATCCCCCAGCCGGTCGGCCAGCTCGGCGATCAACTGCGCGCGCCGGATCGGGTTGATCGAGGCCGGCACCGCTTCCGCCAGCGCCATCGCCTCCTCGAACCGCCCCTGCCGCCGCAGCGCCCAGGCGCGGATCAGGTCGAGCTCGGCCTCGGCGACCCCTCGCGCCCGCGCCTGCTCGACCAGTCCGGCCAGCTCGTCGACCCGGTTCAGATTTTCGAGCAGCAGCCCCAGCTCCAGATAAGCGGGGGTGAAGCCGGCGCTGAGGCGGATCGCCTCCCGATAGGCGCGTTCGGCGGCCGGATAATCGGCCATGCTCGATTCGGCGAGGCCGAGCTCGGCCTGGACCTCGGCATTGCCGGGATCGCGCCGCGCCGCCTCGCGCATCACCGCCTGCCGCGCCTCGTGCCGATCGGCCATGGCGAGGATTTCGGAGAGATGGAGGTAGAGCGCGGCCAGATCGGGCCTGAGGCCGATCGCCTGCTGGAGGGCGGCGATGGCGCCTTCGAGCCGCCCCAGCGCCGCCCGGGCATTGGCGAGATTGTTCCAGCTCTCGAAATCGTCCGGATAGGCCGCGACCACGATCTCATAAGCCTCGGCCGCCTCGGCGGCCCGGCCCTGCTCCTGATGAACATAAGCCGCAAGCCGGAGCAGCTTCGGATCGCGATCGCCGCCGGCGCACAATTCCGCCGCCTCGGTCAGCGAGCCCATCGCGATCAGGGCCGTGACGAGGTTGACGCGCGTCGCAAGATCCTCCGGCTGCAGCGCGAGCGCCCGCCGGAAATGGCCGGCTGCGATAAAGGGTTCGCCGGCCTGGGCGGCGAGGAGGGCGGCAAAGGCCAGCAAAGGCGGGGAGTCCGGCTGCGCCGCGAGCGCCGTTTCCGCGGCGTCGCGAGCCCCGGCGAGATCGCCGCGGCGAAGCCGGTCGAGCGCCGGCGCCAGGCCCTCGGGCGGAGGAGAGGAGAGGGTGCTCATGGCGGCGGGTAGGCGACGTCGAAGGCGACGGTCAGCCGCTCGCCGGCGGCGAAGGGGCGGGTGCCGTGCCACATGGTCGAGGGGAAGAGGACGAGCCGCCCCGGCTTCGGCTCGATCAGCCGGATCGGCGGCAGATCGAGGCCCAGCTCGGTCGCTTCGCCGATCGACAGCCAGCCGGCATGCTCCGGCCCGCCCATCGCCTGTTGCGGAAGCGCCACGTAGAAAGCCGAGCTGATCCAGCCGGCCGGATGGACGTGATTGACGTGATAGCCTTCGCCGGTCAGCCGCACCGACCAGGAGCCGGAAAAGCCGATCGGCGAACGGCGGGCGATCAGGGTCGGGTGTCCCGGCTGCGGCGCCGGCAGCCGCGCGACATGCTCCTCCACCGCGGCGGCGACCGCCGCGCGCAGCGCCCGGATCTCGGGCTCGATCCGGGAGAAGAGCGGCCCGTCGGTCTGGGTGCCGCCGCGCAGCGACTGTTCGAGCGGGTGGTGGAGCGAGAGGTGGAGGCCGCGCAGCCGCTCCGCCAAGGCGGCGAGGGAAGGGATCCTGTCGCCGATGTCGTAGATTCCGATCAGGCGCTCGTCCCCTTCCAGCCATTGCCGGCGCGGGTCCGAGGTCAGCCGCCACGCGGCCGACTGATAGGGGACCAGCAAATGGCCGGGATCGCGACCGCGCCAGCTGTCGGCGAAGGCGGACGCGGCTTCCGGGCGGCCGGCGCGGAGCAAATGGCGCATGTGGCGCGCCGCCATGGTGATATGCTCGATCGGGCCGAGCCGCGCGAAGAGCCGGTCCGCCGCCTCGATCTCCCCCTTTTCCGCCCGGCACACCGTCTCGAGCGCGTCGAAGGCGAGATGCTCGCCCGCGGCCGCCCGCGCCCGCGCCAAAGCGTCCAGCGCGTCCTCGTAAAAGGCGGCGTGCATCGAGGTGTCGATCCGCTCGCGCCAGAGCGCGATATTGGTCGGCGCCGCGACGAGCGCCGCTTCATAGCCCGAGGTGAAGGTCTCGCGCTCGCCGCCCATCCAGCGCAGCCGGGCCAGGCTGGCCTGGCCGTCGAGCCAATCCGGATGCGCGCGCAGCCGGGCTTCGAGCAACGCGATGGCGGCGTCCAGCCGGCCTTCGGCGAAGAGGGCGGCGGTATGGCCGAGCAGCACCGACATGTCGTCCGGCGCCAGCCGCTGCGCCGGCTCGAACAGATGGGAGGAGGGGAGGCCGGCCTCCAGCGCCGCGCGGGCGCGGGTATGGGCAATGAGCGGGTCGCGCGGCGCCAGCGAGGCCGCCCGTTCGATCGCCTCCACCGCCGGCGCCAGATCCTCGAGCTGGCGGCAGGCGAGGGCGAGGACCTGCCACATCCGCGCATCCTGCGGGTGCCGGTCGGCTCCCGCCCGTGCGAGCGGTACGACCTCCCCGGCAAGCCCGTTTTTCATTGCGATCAGGGCGGCGCGGTAGACCCCGTCGGCGTCGTCGGGCCTGGTGGTCTTCAGCAGCCAGGCCGCCTGGGCGTTCAAAGCATGTCCCCTTCGGCCGGATCGGTGGCGGCCATCACCGCCGCGACCGCCGCCCGCTCCGCCGCCGACAGGTCGGGATGCCAGGTGTCGACGATCAGGATCACGCGCAGGGCGTCGCTCGGATTCTTCGCTTCATGCTCGATCGTGTCGTCGAAGATCCAGGCCTTGCCGACCTCCCACGACCGGGTCTCGGCGCCGACGCGGAACCAGCAGCCCGGCGGCACGATCAGCGGCAGGTGACAGACCAGCCTCGTATTGGCGACGCCTTCGTGGGGCGGGATGTGGGCGCCGGGGGCGAGCAGCGAAAACATCGCATTGGGCCCGCGGCCGGCGACGTCCGGCTGATCGAGATCGCCGAGCAGGGCCATGGTCGCCGGGCAGTGGCGGGCGTTCGCCGCCACGATCGTGCCGTTGCGGACGAGATGGATCGCGGTCCAGGCGCGGCTGCGGTTGAGCTCGGCCCATTGCCGAAGCGGAACGTCGTCCGGATATTGGATATAGGGGACGAGCTCGGCGCGCTCCGCCGCCGTCGCCCGCCGGAAATCGCCGGCGATGGCGTCGGTCGCCGCCTCCAGCCCGGCCAGCCAGGGAAAGTCCTCGCGGTCGTGGAATTCCCGCTCGCGCAGGCCCGGATAGTGGAAGTCGGTCGGCTGCGAATGATAGGGCCTGGTGCGGCGGAGGATGTTGCTCCTGAACCGCTCGACCCGTTGCCGTTCGCGCGGCGCGAGGGCGGCCGCGGATGCCGCCCCCGCCTGCCGCAACCGGGCCGCCTTGCGCTCGACATGGGCGTCGTTCGCCTGCCGGGCGCGGTCGGCGAGGACGCGCAATTGGGGCGGCAGGTCGGGCGGCTGCTGGGCCAGCGCATGGCCATGGGCCTCCCCTGCCTCGTCGATCCGTCCCGCCTGCTCGAGCAGGCTGGCCTTGAGCAGCAGCGGCAGGAAAGCCAGAGGCTCGAGCTTGAGCGCGCCGGAGACGGCGGCGAGCGCGGCCGGCAGGTCGCCCTGGGCGCGGCACATCGCGGCGAGCTTCAGCCACGGCTCGCCCCGGTCCGGCGCCAGCGACGTGACCTGCTCCAGCAGGCGCCGCGCCGCGGCGACGTCGCCCGCCGCCGCCGCATGGTCGGCCTGCGCCTCCAGCGCCTCCGCCTGGTCAGTTCGCTTCGCCGCCTCGGTCACCGGCCTGTCCTAGCGCGGCGGCCGCCCAAAAGAAAACGGCGGACCCGAGGGCCCGCCGTCAGTTGCTTCTGCTTGTCCTCGATCAGAAGTCGAGCGTGACCCCGGCGAAGATGTAGCGGCCGAGCGCATCGTAGGTGCCCGGGAAGGTGTTGCCGTTGCAGTAGATGCCCGGGCAGGCGTTGATTTCCGCGCTGCTGCCGTTCGAGCCGATGATCGGCGGCGAGCGGTCGAGGATGTTGTTGACGCCGAGCCGGAACTGATAGTGATCGCCGATCTTCGCGGTCATCGCGAGGTCGAAATAGCTCTGGGACGGGATCTTCGCGTTGAACTGCGAGAACACTCCGGCCAGGCCCGGCTGCGTGCTCGACCGGTCGATATCGACCTTGCCGTAATAGCGCCATGCCACCGACAGGCCGATGCCGTCCGGCGCGTTCCAGGTGAGGCGCGCCTTGTGCCGCCATTTCGGGTTCGGACCGGTGAAGGCGCCGCCGCCCGAGCAGATCAGGCCGTAGAGGCCGGCGCAATTATACGGCGTCGAAATGCCGGTATCGACGACGATCCGGTCCAGCCAGGTGCCGGCCAGGTTGAAGCTGAGACCGCCCCAGCGCCCGATGTTCATCGCATAGCTGGCGCCGACGTCGATGCCACGGGTCGAGAAGCCGCCGATGTTGAGCGGCTGATCGGCGACGTAACCGTTGGCCGAGCGCCACAGCGAGCCGGAGGCGTCGCGATGGATCAGGCCGCAGAACTTCGGGTCCCGCGTCTGGACGCAGGTGGCGAGGATGGTGTCGGCGCCGATGCCCTGGATCGCGTTTTTGATCTTGATGTTGAACCAGTCGACCGTGATCGCGAGCCGCGGGACGAAGCGGGGCTGGAGGACGACACCGAGGGTGACGGTGTCGGCCACTTCCGGCTGCAGCGTCGGCACGCCGCCCACCAGGCCGTTATACTGGCCGGCCGGGTTGCCCGCGATGCGGCCGTATTGGGCCGCCGTCACGCCCTGCGCCTGGCAGGCCGCCACGGAAGCGGTCGGAGTGCCGCCCGCGCAGGGATCGCTGTTGCCGTCGAGCTGAACATGGACGGGAGCGAACAGCTCCTGGATGTTCGGAGCGCGGACGGCGCGGTTGTAGCTGGCGCGGAACCGGATGTCGCGGATCGGCGCGAAGTCGCCGCCGACCTTGTAGGTATTGGTCGAGAAACGGTTGTTCGTGCCGATGATATGGTAGCTGGAATGCCGATAGCCGCCCTCGACCGAAAGGTTCTGGAAGATGCCGTTCTCGATGATCGGGATGCGGATCTCGCCGAACACTTCGCGGACGTCGAAGGCGCCGCTGGTCGGCAGCGTCGGCGAGCCCTGGCCCGCCAGATCGCTCGACGGCAGCAGCGAGAAGGCCGCGTCCGTCTGCAGGTCCAGCGATTCCTTGCGATATTCGGCGCCGAGCGCGATGCCGACGCCGTTCTCGGCCCAGGGGAACTTCACCCCATATTCGCCGAGCTTGCCGGTGATCGAGCCGCTGACCACGGTTTCGCCGTTGACGCCCTTCTGGAAGCCGGGGGTCGACAGATAACTGACCGCCGCCTGGCTGACCGTGCCCGTGCCCCACACGTCATAGGGGACGCAGCCCGGATCCGCGCCGGTGATCACCGAGCGGCAGACCGGCTGACCGTTGGGGCCGGTGACGACGTCGAGCGCGTTCCTCAGCCGGGTCACGGACAAGTCGTTCTGATAGATTTCCGAGAAGGTGGTCCGGCCGTACAGATAATAGGCGTCGTAGGACCAGACGGGGCTCAGATCGCCGCGCATGCCGGCGACGATGCGGAACTCGCTATGCTCGCGATCGTCGCGGCGCGGGCCGCCTTCGATGTTGCGGCGGAGGATCTGCGCGAAGCCCTTGTTATAGGGCCGGCCGGTCACCGGATCGATGAAGGTGAACGGCGTGGTGCAGGCGGCCTGGCCGCGCGTGGCGCAATCCGTGGCGTCGGGCGCGGTCACCGTGCCCGGGAAGACGCCCATCAGATCCGGCGTGGTCAGCAGATTCTCGCGATCGCAGAGGATCGACCGCTGCTGCGCGCTGAGCAGCGGATTGTCGCAATTGACCGCGAAGGTGTTGCCGAAGTCGCCCGACGGCGCGATCTGGGCGACCGTGCGGTCGTCCATGTACATCCCTTCCATATACGGGCGCAGCGACTCGCTGATCTCGTAATTGGCGAAGAAGCCCAGGGTGTAGCGCTCGTCCGGCCGCTGGTAGTAATTGGTCGGCGCGAAGTTGAAGCGATCCAGATTGTGCGTCAGCGTCCGATTCGGGCCCACCTGGAACAGGGTGGACGTGCCGTTGTCGAAGGCGATGACGGTCGCGGCGGAGTTGGTCAGCGAGCCGCCGCAGTCGAACGGCCGGGTGGGAGCGGCGGTGATCTGGGCGCGCGTACGCGCCTGAACCACGCAGGCGCTGTAGTCGCGCTTGTTCTGGGTGACCGCGTCGAGCCTGCGATAGGTGCCGTAGGCGACGACATGGCCGCGGCCGTCGTCGAAGGCGGCGCCGATCTGGGCGCTGAAGTCCATCGTGCCGCCATCGGCGACGCTGCCGTGCGGATAGCCGAAGCCGCGCCGGTTGAACGCGTCGATGAACGGCTGGCCGGCACGGTTCTGGTGCTGGTAGAAGCTGTACTGGCCGTCGAGGCGGATGCCCTCGAAATTGGTGTTCATGATGAAGTTGACGACGCCGGCGACGGCGTCGGCGCCGTAGACCGAGGAGGCGCCGCCGGTGAGGACGTCGACCCGCTCGATCAGGGTGGCGGGGACGGCGTTGATATCGGCTGCGGAAGTGGTCGGATCGCCCGGGACGAGCCGGCGGCCGTTGATCAGCACCAGGGTGCGCTGCGAACCGACGTTACGCAGGTTGATGGTGGCGGTGCCGGTCGAGCCGTTGGACAGATTGCCCGACTGCGCGGCGAAGGCCTGCGGCAGCGAGTTGATCAGATCCTCGGCGCGGGTCGCACCCGAGAGGCGGACTTCCTGGCTGTTGACGACGGTGACGGGGCTGACCGCGGTCAGGTTCGGCTGCGGAATGCGCGAGCCGGTGATGACGATCGTGCCCTGGTCCGCCGCCTGCGTGTCGGCATTGGCGGAAACGCCGGGGGTCGAAGCCTCGACCGGTCCGGACTGGGGCTGGGTGTCCTGCTTCTGGTCCTGCGCATAAGCGGGCGCCGCGATGCCGAGCGCGCCGCAAAAGACGGTCGTGGCCAGCAGGTTGTTGAGAATGCGAGTCTTGTTCATGTCGGTCCCCTTGAGGCGGCTCGTTGGCCGCGGAGTTTTTCATCCCTGGCGCCGGCGCGGAAGCCGGCGAGCGCGGCCTGTTTACGGGATGTAACGGAGACGAAGCAATCGCGGCCCTTGGAATGACGGCCCAATTTCAGTGCTCGTGACAAAATTGCCACAGAGCGGACACCGGCCAGACTTCGGTTGCGCGAGTCGCGGCGGGGCCTAATATGCCGGGCGCGAGCGGGAGAGGACGAGCATGCGATACGGATTGATGGCGGCGGGGCTCATCGTCGCGGCCGCTGCCGCCGCCGCCAGGCCGGCGGCGCCGGCGCCGGCCCGGCCTGAGGCGTTCGAGGCGCTGGTCAAATGCCGCGCCATCGCCGAAGATGCCGCGCGGCTTCGCTGCTTCGACCAGGCGAGTGGCGCGCTGGAGCAGGCCGCCGCGCGCCGCGACGTGGTGATCATCGACCGCGCCCAGGTGCGCCAGACCAAGCGCACCCTGTTCGGACTTGAGCTGCCGCGCCTGCCCTTCTTCGGCGGCGGCGACGACAAGGCCGAGGAAGTGACGCAGATCGACGGCGTCATCGGCTCGGCCTTCCAGAACGGCAACGGCAAATGGGTGGTCCGGCTGGAGGAAGGCGGAACCTGGGCCCAGACGGACGACAGCCCGGTCGCGATCTGGCCGAAGGCCGGGCAGAAAGTCGTCATCAAGCGCGCCGCGATGGGCAGCTACATGATGCGGATCAACGGCCAGCCGGGCGTGCGGGCCAAAAGGCAGCTCTGAGCCGTGAAGCAGGTGAAGCGCTACGGCCCGGCCCGATCGTCGGGCGCCGGCGAGTCCGTGACTCCGGGGCCAAGATGACGGCCGCTTTGCCTGAAGCAGGGGCGGATCGGACGGAAGCGGAGCGCGAGCGGCTGCGCGCGATCCACGCCGCCATGACCGGCGGCGATGTCGCCGCCGCCGCCGAGCTCGCCGCGCGCGCGCTCGCCGACGGGATCGAGCATCCGATGGTGCTCAGCCTCGCCGCCGGCCGGCTCGAGGAAGCGGGCCGGGCCGAGGAGGCGCTGGCCCTGCTGCGGCGGGCGAAGGCGCTGGCGCCGCAGGCGCCCGGCCTGTGGAACGCCCTCGGCCTCTCGCTCACCCTGTCGGGTCTTTACGCCGAGGCCGTGGCCGAGTTCGACGGCGCCCTCGCCCTCGACCCCGGCTTCGCACCCGCGCTCGCCAACCGGGCGAGCGCGCTGGTCGCGCTCGCGCGGCCGAACGAGGCGCGGCGCGATTTCGATCATGCGCTGGCGCTCGATCCGCAGAACCCGATCGCGCTGGACGGCCTCGCCGCCCTGGCCCTGCGGCGGGGCGACGGGGCGCAGGCGCGCGCGCTCGCGCTCCGTACCCTCGCCCGCGCGCCCGATTTCCCCAATGCGATCCTCACCCTCGCCGGAGCGGAGCTGGCGGAAGGGCAGGCGGCCGAGGCCGAGCGGCGGCTGCGGGGGCTGCTCGGCAACCCGCGGCCGCGCCCGATCGAACATGCCCTCGCCCTCGGCCTGCTGGGTGACACGCTCGACCGGCAGAAGCGATTCGCCGACGCCTTCCGGACCTATGCCGAGGCCAATCGCGCCTTCGCGGCGCTCCACCGCTTCGCCTATGCGGACCAGCCCTCCACCTCGGGCCTGCTCCGCGACCTGACGGAGGCGCTGGACGGAAAAAGCTTCCCGCCGTCGCCGCCGCGCCAACGCCCGGGCTCGGCGAAGCGCCATGTCTTCCTGGCCGGCTTCCCGCGCTCCGGCACCACCCTGATCGAGCAGGTGCTGGAGCAGCATCCCGAGGTCGCCACCCTCGCCGAAAAGGAATGTTTCGAAGGCGTCGCCGCGTTGATGGGGGACCGGCAGCGTTTCGAAGCCTTCTGCCTGATGCCGGATGAAGCGCTCGATCCCTACCGGGCCGCTTATTGGGACAGGGTCCGGGAGGAGGGGATCGACCCCGCCGGCCGGATCTTCGTCGACAAGCATCCCTTCCACAGCTTCAAGCTGCCGCTGATCGCGCGATTGTTTCCCGACGCCCATATCCTCTTCGCCCGCCGCGATCCCCGCGACACGGTGCTCAGCTGCTTCCGCCACCGCTTCCGGATGTCGGCGCCGGTCTATCAGATGCTGACCCTCGAAGGCGCGGCCGAGCTGTTCGACGGCACGATGCGTTTCGTCGAGGCGAGCGAAAAAGCCTTCGGCTTCGAAAGTCTGCCCTGCCCGCTGGAAGCCCTGGTCGCCGATTTCGACGGCGAGACCCGCAAGCTCTGCGCCGCGCTCGGCATCGAATGGACGGCAAAGCTGCGGGACTTCGCGGCGGCGGTCGGCGACCGCGGCGTGCTGACGCCGAGCGGGCCGCAGCTCGCCCGCGGCCTCAACGCCGAAGGCATCGGCCGCTGGCGCGACTATGCCGGGCCGCTGGCGCCGGTCCTGCCCTTGCTCGCCCCCTGGGTCGCGCGCGGCGGCTATGGCAGCGCGGGAGCGCTCATCTGACAATCGGGCCGGGCATCGGCCGCGCCACCGGGGCCGGATCGACGCGCGCGTCGAGCCATTTGATCGCCCAGTGGAGAGGCGGCCCGGTGGCGCGGCCGGTCATGCCGACCGTGCCGATCGCCTGGCCCTGGCGGACGCGGTCGCCCAGCTTCACCGCCTGGCTCGACAGGTGCAGGAAGGCGCTGTTCAGGCCCATGCCGTGGTCGACGATCAGGAGATTGCCTTCGAGCGTGAAGGCGGGCGGCCCGGCGAGGACGACGACGCCGTCGGCCGGTGCCACCACCGTCGCGCCGGCGCCGGCGGCGACGTCGACGCCGGCGTGGAAGGAGCCGGGCTGGCCGCGATAGATGCGCTGGGAGCCGAAGATGCCGCTGATCCGGCCCCGCGCCGGCCAGATGAAATGCTGCCGCCAGCCCTGGCTGTCCGAGCGGATCGCGCGGGCGGCGGCGATACGGGCGACCTCGCTTTCGCGGATGCGCAGATAATCGGCATCCGGCACGCCGGCGGGGCGCTGGGCGACGTCGACCCGCTCGATCGCCCAGCGGCGCGGCGCCACGTCCAGCGCCCGCCGCAACGTCCGGCCGCCCGGCAGCCGCGCTTCGAGCACGGCCGGGGCGGCGCGGTCGCGGTCGAAGCCGATGACGAAGGCACGGTCGGGCGACAGCGGCACCGGCCTGCCGTCGAGGCTCAGCGCCTCGGTGCCGGCGGGAGCGGTGCCGTAGACGAGGCCCCCCTGGGCGATGTCGCCGCGCAGGGCGAAATCGGGCGCCGCCGGCGGCGCCGCGGCCATCAGCGAAGCGGCGGCGAACGCCGCCGCGGCCCTTTTCACCCCTTTTTCTCCGCTTCGACGGCGGTCGGACCGTCGGCATAGGGCTGCTGCCGGGCGACGCTCCAGTAACGGAGCTCGTCGAGGGGAATGCGGCGGCCGGTGACGGCGCAGACGACATGGTCGCCCGGGCTCAGCACGCGGAAGGTGCCCTGCATGTAATGGAGCCGCGCCTCGCGTCCGTTGTTCGACATCAGCATGGACTCGGAATCTCCTACAGCAATTTGGCCTAAAGCAACTTGGGCTGCTCGCCCTTCGCGCCGAGATAGGCGCTGCGCCGCGGCCGCTCAATGCCGGCGCCGACCGAGGCCTCGACCTCGCCGTCGCCGAAGATGAGGCGGAGCCGGGCGGCCGCCTTGGCCGCCGCCGCCGAGGTCAGGGTCTTGCCGGCCCGGTCCTCGACCCGGGCATAGCCGCGCTCGAGCGGCCGGTTGGGATGGGCGAGCTGGGCGACGCGCCAGAGCGATTCGAGCCGTTCGCGCGCCCGCCGCTCCGCCGCTGCGAGCAGGCCCGGCCTGAGCGCGCCCGCGGATCGGGAGAGCTCGGCGCGGGCATGGCTGAGCTCGGTCCGCAGCGCGCGCGGCAGCCGTTCGGCGAGATCGTCGAGCCGCTGGCGCTGCGGCGCGAGCAGCGCCTCCCGCTCCGGCCAGCGGCGCAGGCTGCTGGCGAGCTGCTCGGCCGACCGCTCGACCTGCCGCCGCGCGCAGCGTTCGGTGCGCAGGCCCAGCTCGCCCAGCTGGCCGAGCAGATCGGCGCGGACGGGGACGGCGATCTCGGCCGCGGCGGTCGGCGTCGGCGCGCGGACGTCGGCGGCGAAGTCGCAAAGCGAGGTGTCGGTCTCGTGGCCGACGGCCGAGATGATCGGGATCGAGGCGGCGGCGACGGCGCGCACCACCTCCTCCTCGTTGAACGCCCACAGATCCTCGATCGAGCCGCCGCCGCGGGCGACGATCAGCAGATCGGGACGCGGGATCGGGCCACCCGCGGGCAAGGCGTCGAAACCGCGCAACGCCGCCGCCACCTGCGCCGCGGCGCCTTCGCCCTGCACCTGGACCGGCCAGACGAGAACGTGGCAGGGGCAGCGGTCGGCGAGGCGGTGGAGGATGTCGCGGATCACCGCCCCGGTCGGCGAGGTGACGACGCCGATCACCCGCGGCAGGAAGGGAAGCCTTTGCTTGCGCGCCTCGTCGAACAGGCCTTCGGCGGCGAGCGCCCGGCGGCGCTTGTCGAGCAGGGCCATCAGCGCGCCCTGCCCCGCCAGCTCCAGCCGCTCGATCACGATCTGGTAGCGCGAGCGCCCGGGATAGGTGGTCAGCCGCCCCGTCGCCACCACTTCGATGCCGTCCTCGGGCCGGAACGCGAGCGCGGCGGCATTCGCCTTCCAGAGCACGCCGTCGAGCACCGCCTTGTCGTCCTTGAGGCAGAGATAGCAATGGCCGGAGGCCGCCCGTTTCCAGCCGGAAATCTCGCCGCGCACGCGTACGAAGCCGAATGCGTCCTCGACCGTGCGCTTCAGCCGCATGGCAAGCTCGGACACCGAAAAGGGCGCCGCGTTGTCGCCGGGGCTTTCGGTTGCTAACAGCCCGCTCTCGGCTGGTGGGAAATCGTCGTCCATGAATGTCCTGCTGCTTGGCTCCGGCGGTCGCGAACATGCCCTTGCGTGGAAGCTCGCGCAATCGCCCAGGCTTTCAAGATTGTTCGCCGCGCCCGGAAATCCAGGGATCGCCGACCATGCGAAGCTGGTCGGGCTCGATCCCGCCGACCATCGCTCGGTCGTCGATTTCTGCACGCGCAACTCGATCGAGCTGGTCGTGATCGGCCCCGAAGCGCCGCTGGTCGACGGGCTCGCCGACAATCTGCGCACCATGGGCTTCTGCGTGTTCGGGCCGAACAAGGTGCCGGCGCAGCTCGAAGGGTCGAAAGGCTATACCAAGGAGCTCTGCGCCCAGCGCGGCATCCCGACCGCCCGCTTCGCCCGCGCCTCGGACCGGCTGGCGGCGGAAGCGGCGCTCGCCGATTTCAGCCTGCCGGTGGTGATCAAGGCGGACGGCCTCGCCGCCGGCAAGGGCGTGATCATCGCGGCGAATGCGGCGGAAGCGGAGGCGGCGCTCGATGCGATGTTCGACGGCGGCTTCGGCGCGGCCGGCGGATCGGTGGTGATCGAGGAGTTTCTCGACGGCGAGGAAGCGAGCTTCTTCGCGATCACCGACGGCACCACCATCGTCCCGTTCGGCACCGCTCAGGATCATAAGCGGGTCGGCGACGGCGATACCGGCCCCAATACGGGCGGAATGGGCGCCTACAGCCCCGCTTCGATCGTCACGCCCGAAGTGGAAGAGCGCGTGATGGCGGAGATCGTCCGGCCGACGATCGCGGCGATGGCGGAGCGCGGCGCGCCTTATTCGGGATTGCTCTATGCCGGCCTGATGCTGACCGCCGAGGGGCCCAAGCTGATCGAATATAATGTCCGTTTCGGCGATCCCGAATGCCAGGTGCTGATGATGCGGCTCGATGGAGACCTGCTCGAGCTGATGCACTGCGTCGCCCGCGGCCGGCTCGACCAGCTGCCGCCGCCGCGTTTCTCCGACGACGCCACGCTGACGGTGGTGATGGCGGCGGACAATTATCCCGGCACGCCCGAAAAGGGCGGCGCGATCGAGGGAATCGCGGAGGCCGAGGCGGGCGGAGCGAAGGTCTTCCATGCCGGCACCGCGCTCGAGGAGGAGCGGCTGGTGGCGGATGGCGGCCGGGTGCTGAACGTCACCGCCCGCGGCGCCACGGTCGGCGAGGCCCGCGACAGGGCCTATCGGGCGGTGGACCGGATCCGCTTCCCGACCGGCTTCTGCCGGCGCGACATCGGCTGGCGCGAGATCGCCCGCGGCGGCTAGGCGCCGCGGACTGGACAGCGGAGCTTTCCGCCCGCACCATTGTTACCGCGATCATGGGCGTCGCATGGAGGTGAGCCGATGAAATGGCCCGTCAAATTGCTGGTCGGCATGGTCGCGATCATGCTGCTCGGCTGGGTCTGGCACGGCCCCGCCGGCCGCGGCGAAGCCTTTGCCGCCGCGCTCGACGCGCAGGCCCGCGCCGCCATCGATCCGATCGGCATTCCCGGCATCCGGGTGCGGATGGCGCGCGATCCGATCCGCCGCGTCGCGATCATGAGCGGCCCGGCCGACGACATCCAGCGCGAGGGGCTGGGAAGCGAGATGGGCCTGTCCGATTATGTCCAGGCGGTTCCCGGCGTCGCCGGCGTCCACTGGACCGACGCGCCCGGCGGCCCCGGCGGCCTGCCTTTGCTCGCCGAGACCTGGATCCTGCTCATCCTCGCTTATGCCCTCGGCCTCGGTCTCGGCGCCCTGATCTTCGGCCGCCGCAAGCGGCAATCCTATCTCGACTAAGGAACATCCATGACGATGCTTGCCCAATATGAGCTTCCGATCATCATCATCGCCTTTCTCATCGGCCTGATCGTCGCTTTCTGGGCGTTCCGGCGGCGGCCCCCCGCGGACAGGATCGAAGCGCCGCGGGCCGCGCCGGCGCCTCGGCCCGCCGCCAAGGTCGGGCCGCATGGCGAGGGCCTCACCGACGAATATGCGGTAGCGACCGAGAACGTCGCCGGCGAGATATTCGGCGTCGAGGCGCATCCGCACATTCCCGGCCCCTCCGGCCCCCCCGACGATCTGCAGCTGCTGAAGGGCGTCGGGCCGAAATTGGCCGCCCAGCTCAACGCCCTCGGCATCACCCGCTACGACCAGCTCGCCCATCTCGGCGACAATGAGGTGGCGATGCTCGACGAGAGGATGGGCCCGTTCCGCGGCCGCATCGCCCGCGACCGGCTGGCCGAGCAGGCCCGCTATCTGGCGCGCGGCGACAAGGACGGCTTCGAGGCGGTGTTCGGCAAGCTGGGGGGCTGATACCTCCCCTCCGCTTCAGGGAGGGGCTTACAGGCCCCGCCTTTTCCGCTTCACCTCGCTGGCCAGCAGCTTGTCGATCTTGAACCCGTCCATGTCGACGATCTCGAACTGCCAGCCGCCGAAGGCGAAGCGCTCGCCGACCTCGGGGATGTGCTTGAGGTGCGAGAGGGCGAAGCCGGCGGTGGTGGCATAGTCGCGGTCTTCGGGCAGGTCGAAGCAGAGCCGGTCGGCGAGCGCGTCGGCGGGAAGCGAGCCGGACACCCACCAGCTGCCGTCCTCGCGCTCGACCAGGGGCGGATCGGTGCCGGCCTCGAAATCCGAGGTGAAGGCGCCGGCCAGCGCCGAGAGCAGGTCGGCCGGCGTCACGATCCCTTCGAAATGGCCGTATTCGTCATGGACGAAGGCCATCGGCACTTCGGCGATGCGCAGCACGTTCAGCGTGTCCATCGCATCCGTCTGGTCGGGAACGACCGGCGCCTCGCGCATCAACTCCCGCAGCGCGAGCGGCCGCCCGTCCAGCACGGCGACGACGATGTCGCGCGCCTGGACGACGCCGACCAGCCTGTCGACCGAGCCTTCGGCCACCGGATAGCGGCTGTGCGGCGATTCCCGCAGCACCTCGCGAATCGCCTCGACCCCGGCGTCGACGTCGATCCATTCGACGTCGGTCCGCGGCGTCATCACCTCGCGCGTCGGCCGGTCGGCGAGGCGGACGACGCCGGAGATGATCGCGCGCTCATATTCCTCGAGCACGCCGGCGCTGTGCGCCTCGGCGACGACGAGGTGGAGCTCCTCGGCGGTGACCTTGGTCGCGCTGTCGCGGTCGAGCCGGAGCAGCCGGAAGACGAGGCCGCTGGTGCGGTCGAGCAGCCAGACGAGCGGCGCGGTCGCCTTGGCGATCCACAGCATCGGCATCGCCATGATCGCGGCGAGCGGCTCCGGCGAGCGGAGCGCGATCTGCTTCGGCACCAGCTCGCCGATCACCAGCGAAGCGTAGGTGGTGATCAGGATGACGATCGCGAAACCGAGGGTCTGCGCCGTCTCCGGCTTGACGCCGAGCAGGATCAGGCGGTCGCCGACCGGCCCGCCGAGGCTCGCCCCCGAAAAGGCGCCGGCGAGGACGCCGATGCCGGTGATGCCGACCTGCACGGTCGAGAGGAAGCGGCCGGGGTCGGCGGCGAGGTCGAGCGCGGTCTGGGCGCCGCGCGAGCCCTTCTTCGCCATCGCGCTGAGGCGCGGCTTGCGCGAGGAGACGATCGACAGCTCGGCCATGGCGAACAGGCCGTTCACCCCGACCAGCAGCAGCAGGATGACGACGTCGATCCACGGGAAGGGGGACAGGGGGTGCTCGTGCGGCATGGCGCTCGGAGGTCTTAGCGGTCCGGACCGGGCGAGGACAAGTCAGCGCCGGACGCGGAAGAAGGCGCGGAGCATCTCGCCGGCCTCCTCCGCCGCCAGCGGCCCGATCACTTCCGGCCGATGGTGGCAGGTCGGCTGCTCGTAGAGGCGCGGGCCGTGGAGCACGGCGCCGCCCTTGGGATCGGACGCGCCGAAATGGAGCCGCCTGATCCGCGCCAGGCCGATCGCGGCCGCGCACATCGCGCAGGGCTCAAGCGTCACCCAGAGGTCGCATTCGTCGAGCCGGGAGGTGCCGAGCGCCTCGCCCGCCGCCCGCAACGCCGTCATTTCGGCATGGGCGGTCGGATCGCTGCCGCCCCGCATCCGGTTGCGCGCCCTGGCGACGATCTCGCCGCCGCGGGTGACGACGGCGCCGACCGGCACTTCGTCGGCGAGCGCCGCCGCCCGCGCCTCGTCGAGCGCGATTCGCATCGGATCCGGGGAAGGCTGGGCCATTGGGGGCGGGTTAGCGCCCCCCCGGCACCGGCGCTATTGCTGATTGCCGTCGCCGACCCGCACCGTCGGCACCTGCACCTGCTTGTTCTTCATCTCGACGGCGGGCATCTGGACGTTGGCGGTGGTGGTGCCGACTTCCACCGGCTTCACGCTGACGTTGAACTTCGGCGCCTGCGCCTGCTGGGTCTGGCTGAGGCTGATGATGCCGGTATAGGTGAGGACGATGAGGATCAGGAGTCCGAGAGCGATCAGGATGAGCAGGGCGCGAAGCATGGCAGGTCCTTCATCGGGAGAGAGGCTTAACCTGCCTCAATAACGAAGCGGGCGCAAACCGGTTGCAGTTCCGCAACGATCTCGGCGGAGGTTGACGGGAGCGCCGCCCGGGGCTATCCGCGCCCCCGATCAGAGGGACCGCTGCGTCCCTTTTTCATTCAGGACGAAAGATCATGTCGCGTATTTGCGAGCTGACCGGCAAGGGCCGGCAGGTGGGCCACAACGTTTCCCACGCCAACAACAAGACCAAGCGGACGTTCCTCCCGAACCTCCAGAACGTCACCCTGATCAGCGATGCGCTGGGCCGGGGCGTGAAGCTGCGGGTGTCGATGAACGGTCTGCGCTCGGTCGAGCATGTCGGCGGCCTCGACAATTGGCTGACCAAGACCTCGAGCGAGAAGCTCAGCCTGAAGGCCCGCCGCCTCAAGCGCGAGATCGCGAAGAAGCAGGCCGAGCCGGCGCAGGCCTGATCCTTCCCGTTCCCCGGCTTTCGCCGGGAAACGATCCTTGCGGCGCGGATTACTCCAGCGCGAACTTCATCAGCAGGGTCTGCTGCAGCGGGCTGTAATTGTCGTCGGACGTCAGCCAGACGATCGTCCGTCCGCTTTCCCGCGTGACGCTCAGCCCCTCCATATTGTCGACCGTCGCCGGCCGGTGGAAATCGGCGATCTCGATCCCCCGCAGCACCGCCCCCGGCGCCAGCCGGCCGCGGAGCAAGGTAAGCTTCGCCGACAGTCCTTCGAGCAGCCGCCAGCGGCGGTTGAGGACGAGGATCCGCCCGTCCGGCAGCAAAGCCGCGTCGGTGGCGCGATAGCCGTCGGGCGGCTGGTAGCGCAAAGCCATTGCGGGCGTCCCCTCGACCGCCGGATCGCCGGCGAACAGCAAGGCCGGCCCGCCGCGGCCTTTGCCTTCTGAAAGGACGAGGAAGCGGCCGTCGGGGAAGCGGACCATCGCTTCGGCGCCGCGATTGGCGGGCCAGCGCCGCATGCCGGGCGGCCAGGCCCCGGCCTCCGCATGCCAATTCCTCCGGCTGTAGCGCCAGACGACGTTGCGCCGCTCGAAGCCGAGCCAGACCTCATCGCCCGATACCGCCATCGATTCGATGTCCCGGTCGCTCTTGCGCGCGGAAGCGGCGGGGCCGTCGGCCAGCTCCCGGATCTCGCCGCGCACCGGTCCGGCGCCGTGCGGCAGCGGAAAGCGGATCAGCCAGCCCGCATCGCTGAACCCCATCGCTGCGTCTCCCTCGACGTGCAGCGAGGAGAGGCCGCCGAAGCGCGGATCGTTGCTGGCGAGGCGCCAGGCGCCGAGGAATCGCAGGCGGCCGAGGCGGGTCCGCGCCGGGTCGCCGGCATCGAGCAGCAGCGGCTCGAACCGGACCCAGCTCACCGCCGGCGGCGGCTCCGGACGAAACGTCCCAAGCGGCGAAAAGGTGGCGAGGAAGAGGAGCGCCGCGAGGGCGAAAAGGACACGCATCGCGCCGTTCCTAGCCTGAACCGCGGCTGACGAACACATTCAGGCAAGGCTCAAACGAATCATGGGATAAGGCTGGCATACGGAGAAGGTCGGCGAAGGTTCCGCCCGCCGCCGATCAACAGGAGTTGGATCATGTTCAAGAAAATTGCTCTCGCTTCCGCCGCCGCTGCCGCCATGATCGCGGTTCCGACCGCCGCGGATGCGCGCCCCCACGGCTATTATGGCCAGGGTTATTCCGGTTATAATAACGGCTACAACAACGGCTATTACAATAACGGCTACGGCAACGGCTATGACAGCCGGGGCTACGACAACGGCTATTACAATCAGGGCTATGACAACGGCTATAACGGCCGCGGCTACAACAACCGCTATTATAATAACGGCCGCCGCTGCAGCGGCACCACCGGCACGATCGTCGGCGGCGTCGCCGGCGCCCTCCTGGGCAATGCGATCGGCCGCAGCGGTGGCGGTTACTACAACCGCGGCGGCAGCGGCACGACCGGCGCCATTCTCGGCGGCGCCATCGGCGCCCTCGCCGGCCGGGCCGTCGACAAGAATTCCTGTCGCCGCTGAACCGGTTCGACCAGCTTAGCGTACCCTCCAGTGGTGTAGCGAGGGCGGGGCCGGCATCCCAAGGGTGCCGGCCCCTATTTCATTCGCCGTCGAACTATTCTGCGTCGAAAAGGGCGGCGAGCTGCTCGATCATCGTCCCGCCGAGCTGCTCCGCGTCCATGATGGTGACGGCGCGGCTGTAATAGCGGGTGACGTCGTGGCCGATGCCGACGGCGATCAGCTCGACCGGCGAGCGCGTCTCGATCCAGCCGATCACCTGGCGAAGATGGCGCTCCAGATAGGTGCCGCTGTTCACCGACAGGGTCGAATCGTCGACCGGCGCGCCGTCCGAGATGACCATCAGGATCCGTCTTTCCTCGGGCCGGCCGATCAGCCGGTTATGCGCCCAGAGCAAGGCCTCGCCGTCGATATTCTCCTTGAGCAGCCCCTCGCGCATCATCAGGCCGAGATTCTTCCGCGCCCGCCGCCACGGCTCGTCGGCGGCCTTGTAGACGATGTGGCGGAGGTCGTTGAGCCGCCCGGGGTTGGGCGGGCGCCCGTCCGCCAGCCATTTCTCGCGCGACTGGCCGCCCTTCCAGGCGCGGGTGGTGAAGCCCAATATCTCGACCTTGACCCCGCAGCGCTCGAGCGTGCGGGCGAGGATGTCGGCGGAAATGGCGGCGATCGAGATCGGCCGCCCCCGCATCGAGCCCGAATTGTCGATCAGCAGGCTGACCACCGTGTCGCGAAACTCGGTCTCCCGCTCGATCTTGTAGGACAGGGAATGGGCGGGGTTGACGATCACCCGGGCGAGACGGGCGGCGTCGAGCAGCCCCTCCTCCTGATCGAAATCCCAGCTGCGCGACTGCTGCGCCATCAGCCGGCGCTGCAGGCGGTTGGCGAGCTTGGTGACGGCGCTCTGGAGATGGACCAGCTGCTGGTCGAGATAGGCGCGAAGCCGCCCCAGTTCCTCCTCGTCGCAAAGCTCGGCCGCCTCGACCAGCTCGTCATAGCGATGGGTGTAGATGCGATAGTCGAATTGCGGCGGCAGATCGGAGAGCGGCCGGTTGGGGCGGACCGGGAGCATGCCGTCCTCCCCCTCCTCGCCGAGGCCGTCCGCCTCGCTCATCTCCTCCTCGGCGGCGTCCCTCTCGCCTTCATCCTCGCCCGATTCGCCCTGCTCGACGCGGATGTCGGCATCGCCCTCGGCGCCGCCCGGCTCCTCCTCGGTATCGTCCTCCCCTTCCCCGTCCTTGTCGTTCTCGTCGCCCTCGCCCTCGTCCGACCCGTCGGGATCCTGATCGGGATCGAGATCGCCCTCGACCAGCTCGAGGTCCCTGAGCAGCCGCGAGGCCAAAGCGGCGAAGGCGGCCTGGTCGTCGATGGCGAGGCCGAGCGCGTCGAGATCGCCCCCCGCTTTCTCCTCGATCCAGGCCGAGACCATGTCCAGCCCGGCGCGCGCCGAAGCGGGCGGCGCCTCGCCGGTCAGGCGCTCGCGGACCATCAGCCCGACCGCGGTGTCGAGCGGCACTTCCGCTTTGGCGCGCGCCCGGGTGATCGGATCGGTGCGCATCCGCATCTCGGTGGCCGAAGCGAGGTTCGACCGCACCCCCGCCATCGCCCGCGCGCCGAGCGCCTCGACCCGCGCCTGCTCGGCGGCGTCGAACACGGCGCGGGCGATGTCGTCGGCCGGCAAATGGCGCGCGTGGAGGGCGGGATTGTGGTGGCGCAGCTTCAGCGCCGCCGCGTCGGCGAAGCCCCGCGCCTCCGCCACCTCCCGTGCCGGCAGCGTTCGCCCCGGCATCGGTACCTTCACCGCCTTGCCGGAGGCGGAGGGACTCTCGGCGGTGAAGCCGAGCTCCAGCTCCGGCTCGCGGGCGATCGCCCGCGCGGCGCCGGTCAGCACCTGGCGGAAGATTTCGAGGGGATTGTCCTCGCCGGCCATGTCAGGCCTTCGCAACGCTCTCCGGAAGGTCCTTGCCGAAGACCCGCTGATAATATTCCGCCACCAGGCCCCGCTCCGCCTCGTCGCATTTGTTCAAGAAGGTGAGGCGGAAGGCGAAGCCGACATCGCCGAAGATGAGCGCGTTCTGCGCCCAGCTGATCACCGTGCGGGGGCTCATCACGGTCGAGATGTCGCCGTTGACGAAGCCCTGGCGGGTGAGATCGGCGACCTTGATCATCCGCTCGACCTCCAGGCGGCCGCCTTCGTGATCATACTCTCCGGACTTGGCGAGGACGATCCGGGCCTCGGTCGCGGCGGGCAAATAGTTGAGGGTGACGACGATGTTCCAGCGGTCCATCTGGCCCTGATTGATCTGCTGGGTGCCGTGATAGAGGCCGGTCGTGTCGCCGAGGCCGACCGTGTTGGTGGTCGCGAACAGGCGGAAATAGGGGTGGGGCCGGATCACCCGGTTCTGATCGAGCAGGGTCAGCTTGCCCTCGGTCTCCAGCACGCGCTGGATGACGAACATCACGTCCGGCCGGCCGGCATCATATTCGTCGAACACCAGGGCCGTCGGCGTCTGCAGCGCCCAGGGCAGCAGCCCCTCGCGGAACTCGGTCACCTGCTGCCCGTCCCTGAGCACGATCGCGTCGCGGCCGATCAGGTCGATGCGGCTGATATGGGCGTCGAGGTTGATCCGGATGAGCGGCCAGTTGAGGCGGGCGGCGACCTGCTCGATATGGGTCGACTTGCCGGTGCCGTGATAGCCCTGGATCATCACCCGGCGATTCTTGCCGAAGCCGGCGCAGATGGCGAGGGTGGTGTCCGGATCGAACACATAGGCCGGATCGAGGTCCGGCACCCTTTCATCCGCTTCGGAGAAAGCGGGGATCTCCATGTCGCTGTCGATGCCGAACAGGTCGCGCACCTTCACGACCTTGTCGGGCGTGTCCATCACGACGGCGCCGCGGCTGGCGGGGTTGGCGTTGGCGAGGTCGGTCATCTTCGGGAATTGCCTGCTGGGAAGAAGGCTTCCCCCCATGCCGTTTCGCGGCTGCGGGGTAAAGTTCGAACTTGGCGGCGTTCAGGCAAAGGCCGGACGCGACTTGAGCTGGGTATAGGCGTAGATCACCGCCTGCAACGCTTTCTCGTGGCTGCGGTCGCCGCCATTGCGGTCGGGATGGTAAAGGCGAACGAGCTCGGCATAACGCCGGCGCAGCGCCCGCCGGTCGGCATCGACGCCGAGGCCGAGCACGCTGAGGGAGGCGCGGTCCGCGCCGCTGAGCTCGCGCCCGTCCTGGCGCGGCGCCTGCTCCGCCTGCCGCCGGAAGCGGGCCCCGATCGCGTCGACGGGATCGGCGAAATCGGCCCAGCGCGGCTGCGCATCGCCGCCGGCGCCGGCGAAGGCGCGAGTCTCGCGGTCCCAGCCGCCATAGGGATTCTGCGCCTCGGAAATCTCCTCCGGGCTCATCCCCTCGAAATAATTGTAGCGGTCGTTGAACTCGCGGACATGGTCGAGGCAGAGCCAGCGCCAGTCCGCCGGCCCGTCGAAATCGGCCCTGCGGCCGTCCGCGGGCGGAGCGCGGAACTCGCCGGGCGCGGTGCAGCCGGGATGGGCGCAGGGCGCCTCGCCCCGTTCGACCCGCCCGTGAAACCGCGCCTGCCTCTTGCCGGAACTCGCCACTCTCTGCCCTTCGCAGCCAAAGCCCTTATATAGAGCCGATGACAGATGCTTTCACCGGTCCGCTTGCCCTCGAAATCGCCAAACGCCTCGAAAAGGCGCTCGCTCCGACGCACCTCGAAGTGACCAACGACAGCGACCGCCACCGCGGCCATGCCGGCCATGACGGCAGCGGCGAAAGCCACTTCACCGTCGCGGTCGAGTCGCCGCTCTTCGCCGGCCTGAGCCGCCTCGAGCGCCAGCGGCAGGTCAACGCGGCCCTGGGCGATCTGATGCGGGACCGGATCCACGCCCTCGCCATCCGCGCGCGGGCGCCCGGCGAGAGCTGAGCCTCACTCGGCGAAGTCGAGCTCATATTGGGCCGGCGGCAGGAGATTCCAGCTCCCGACGATGTGGTGGACGGTGCGCCCGACCCAGCTCTCGATCAGCACGATCCGGTCAGCGAACCAGCCAATCGGCCGGATCGTCCGCCGGTCGCTGAATCGCGGCCCGTAACCCAGCGTGACATGCGGCCGGAAATCTCGAGGACGCCTGATGTCGATTCCATGGCGGCCGAGTCTCTCGAAAAGGCCGGATTGAAGCGCTCTCAGGCTTGCATGCCCTCCGGCAGGCAACAGCGTCGCTATGCCGTCCGCGACGGCCAGTCGGCCGAGCGCGACACGGCAGGCCTGGAGCGAATGATCCGACAGCATCGCCTTGACGGCGGCGGCCACGCGCTCGTCCGGGCACGGTAGCTCGGCGAGGATGCCGAGCGTCATATGAATTCGGTCGTTGCTTACCTGCGATCGCAGGGGCCCGATCGAATCCCGCACCTGGCCGATGCGGGCCGCCATGGGCGGCTCCGGCCGAAGCGCGAGAAAATAGCGGATGAAGGAAGCGGCGTTCATGACGATCTCCTTGCTGCGCGAGCCTAAGCGACTCGCGACATAAGAACATATCAGGAACACTGACTGTGCTGGAGTCTCTCTTCGCACCGCGGGAGCTGATTATGGGCCTCGACGCAGGACATGGCCGGCGCGCTCGATCTCAATCGGCAAGAATGCGCTAGGAGATAGAAGCCTGTTGCGACGGCTTCCGATCATAGCATGCTCGTCTCGATCAGCCGCCGCAGTGGACGTCGCCCGATCCCATCTTGTGGATGCTGCATTTGGCGGGGCCGGAGAGGGTGACGTCGCCCGAGCCCATCACCGACACGTCGGCCGTCTGCGTCGCGCGGGCGGTGACGTCGCCGGAGCCCATCACCGAAATGGTGGCATCGGCGATCTCGAGGCCGCTCGCGACGATGTCGCCGTGGCCCGCGACCGAGATCGTCGCTTTCCCCGCCTTGCCGGCGGCGCTGATGTCGCCCGATCCGGCGAGCGAGAAATGCGCCTCGCCAACGTTCAGGCTGGCGAGATGCATGTCGCCCGAGCCCGCGATCGAGGCGTTGAAGCCGCTCCCCGTCACCTTGTCGATCTTCATGTCGCCGGAGCCGGCGATGGCGGCGGCCGCCAGCGAAGGCGCGGTGACGTAGATGGTGACCCGGTCGTGGCGGTGGCGGCCGCCGCCGAAATGCCAGGACCAGCCCTCGTCGCGCTTCGTGCCGATCTTGAGCTCGCCATTCTCGACCCTGATGTCGAGCCGGTCGATCTCGGCCTTGTCGCCTTCCGCGCGCACCGACGGCGCGCCGCCGACCGTCACCACCACGTCGTGCGGGCCGGCCAGCCCCACCTTCTGGAAGGCGCCGACCTGGAAGTCGCGGCGGACGTTCTGGTGATCGCCTTTGTCCTCGCGGGCGTCGGCGCTCATGTTGCAGGCCCCGAGCAGCAGGATCGCGGTCAATGACAAGGCTGCGCGCATTTTCTCTCTCCCCAGCTGTATTACCTTTCTAATACACGCATGCGAGAGGGGGCGCAACATGGAAAAGGCGGCCCCTTCCGGGACCGCCTTTTCCGCAGCTTCCGCCGGAGCGGCGCTTATTTTTCGAGCATCTTGTCCTTGTTGTAGATCGCCGCCGCCTTGTTCAGGATCTCCAGGATCTTCTGGAGCGCCGTCGGCTCGTCGACCTGCTCCATCGCGGCCAGCTCGCGGGCGAGACGGCTCGAGGCGGCTTCGAAAATCTGCCGCTCCGAATAGCTCTGCTCGGGCTGGTCGTCGGCGCGGAACAGGTCGCGGGTCACCTCGGCGATCGACACGAGGTCGCCCGAGTTGATCTTCGCTTCATATTCCTGGGCGCGGCGCGACCACATGGTGCGCTTCACCTTCGGCTTGCCCCTCAGCGTGGCGAGCGCTTCCTGCATCGTCTTGTCGGACGACAGCTTGCGCATGCCGACGCTCTCCGCCTTGTTGGTGGGGACGCGGAGGGTCATCTTCTCTTTCTCGAACCGAAGCACATAGAGTTCGAGCTGCATGCCCGCAATATCGGTGCTCTGCAGTTCGACCACCCGGCCGACGCCGTGCTTGGGGTAAACCACGTAATCGCCAACGTCGAAGCTCAACGCTTTCGCTGCCATTTATTCGACCTTCCCATGGAAACAGCCGCCGATGCGTGCCAGACCGCGCCCACCCCGCGCTTCCGAGCTACGATTTGCGGCGATTCTTTCTAGACCACCTATGCGGGATGCGCTCCGCATCCGCTTCGATGGCGGGCATATAGCGCAAAAGGTCCGGAAAAGCTACCCTTTTGGACGCCTTGCCGAAGCGCGGCCGCATCGAGGCCGAGCGTCGCCCTAGGCCGGAACCAGGATCGTGTCGACAGGCTCGGGCAGCAGGTCCGGATAGTCGAGCGTGTAATGAAGGCCGCGGCTTTCCTTGCGCGCCAGCGCCGAGCGGACGATCAGCTCGGCGACGACGACCAGGTTCCGCAGCTCGACCAGGTCCGGCGTCACCCGGAAATGGCCGTAATAATCCTCCGTCTCCTGCTTCAGCAGATTGATCCGGTTCAGCGCCCGCTCGAGCCGCTTGGTGGTGCGGACGATGCCGACATAATCCCACATGAACCGCCTGATCTCGCGCCAATTGTGGTGGACCACGACCTCCTCGTCCGAATGGCGCACCCGGCTCTCGTCCCAGGGACGGATTCGCGGCGGCTGGGGACGATCCTGCCAGTCGCGGTTGATCGCCTCGGCCGCGGCGACGCCGAACACCAGGCATTCGAGCACCGAATTGGAGGCGAGGCGGTTGGCGCCGTGCAGGCCCGATTGGGTGACTTCGCCGGCCGCATAGAGGCCGGCCAGATCGGTGGCGCCGTCGAGGTCTACGACCACCCCGCCGCAGGTATAATGGGCGGCGGGAACGACGGGGATCGGCTCCCTGGTGATGTCGATGCCGATGTCGGGGGCGGCGAGCCGGGCGGCGATGGTCGGGAAGTGGCTGCGGACGAAATCCGGATCGCGGTGGCTGATGTCGAGATGGACGTAATCGAGGCCCAGCCGCTTCAGCTCATGGTCGATGGCGCGGGCGACGACGTCGCGGGGCGCCAGCTCCTCGCGCGGATCGAAACGCTTCATGAAGCGGCGGCCCCCCGCCCCGCTCTGGCCCGGGATCTTCAGCCGCGCGCCCTCGCCGCGCATCGCCTCGGTGATCAGGAAGTTCTTGACCTCCGGATGGTAGAGGCAGGTCGGGTGGAACTGGTTGAACTCCATGTTCGACACCCGGCAGCCCGCCCGCCAGGCCATGGCGATGCCGTCCCCGGTCGAGCCTTTCGGATTGGTCGAATAGAGCCAGGCCCGGCTCGCGCCGCCGGTGGCGAGGATGGTGGCCCTGGCGGTGAAGGTCTCGACCCGGCCGGTCGCGCGGTTGACCGCGTAGACCCCCCAGATCCTTTTCTCGTCGCCGCCCGTCGCGGCGTGGCGGTCCGTCACCAGGTCGACCGCGACCATGTCCGGGATGAGGTGGATGTTGGGATGGGCGGCGGCGGCGGTCTCGAGCGCCTGCTGCACCGCCCAGCCGGTCGCATCGGCGACATGGACGATGCGGCGGTGGCTGTGGCCGCCCTCGCGGGTGAGGTGCCAGGGCGCCTCCCCCTCGCGGTCGAAGGGGCCGCGGTCGAAGGGCACGCCGAGCGCGGCCAGCCGCTCGATCGCCGCCGGCGCGGCGCCGACGACGAACGCGACCGTCTCGCGCCGGTTGAGACCGGCGCCGGCGACGATCGTATCCTCGACATGGCTCTCGAACGTATCGCCCGGCTCGAGCACCGCGGCGATGCCGCCCTGGGCCCAGGCGGTCGAGCCGGAGGACAGCGCCCCCTTGGCCAGCACCGCGACCTTCAGCTCGGGCGCCAGGGTCAGCGCCGCGCTCAGCCCCGCCGCCCCGGAGCCGATGATGACGACGTCGAAGGCGCGCGCTTCGCTCACGCTGCCTTCTCAGCCATTCGCATTCGCCGCCCTCGTCAGGTTCAGGAACACGTCCTCCAGATCCGCCTCGCGGGTGGAGACGTCGACGATGCCGAGCCCGTCGCGCTGCAGCGCCGCCAGCACCTCGCCGGCATTCACCTTGTCCTTGCGATAGGTCACCGCCAGCGTCCGCTCCCCCTTGAGCTCGATCTTCTCGAAGCAGGGCGCATCCGGCACTTGCGTCACGTCGCGGTCGACGACGACCTCGACCGCTTTCTCCTGCGCCATCCCGACCAGCGTCCGCGTCGTCTCGTTGGCGATGACGCGGCCGTGATTGATGATCGCGATCCGGTCGCAAAGCTGCTCGGCCTCCTCGAGATAATGGGTGGTGAGGACGATGGTGACGCCGTTCGCGTTGAGCCGGCGCACATAGGACCAGAGCTGCTGGCGAAGCTCGATGTCGACGCCGGCGGTCGGCTCGTCGAGGACCAGGATCGGCGGCGAATGGACCATCGCCTTGGCGACCAGCAGCCGCCGCTTCATGCCGCCCGACAGGGTCCGCGAATAGGCATTGGCCTTGTCCTCGAGATGCATGGCGCGGAGCAGCTCCGCGGTCCGCCGCCTTTCCCTGGGCACGCCGTAGAGGCCGGCCTGGATCTCCAGCGTCTCGGCCGGGGTGAAGAAGGGATCGAAGACGATCTCCTGCGGCACGATGCCGATCGACACCTTGGCGTTGCGCGGATGCCGGTCGATGTCGAAGCCCCAGATGGTGGCGGTGCCGCCGCTCTTGTTGACCAGGCCGGCGAGGATGTTGATCAGGGTCGACTTGCCCGCCCCGTTCGGCCCGAGCAGGCCGAAAATCTGGCCGCGCGGCACGTCGATGCTGACCCCGTCCAGCGCCCGCTTGCCGCCCTGATAGGTTTTCTGAAGGTCGGCGATGGCGATGGCGGCTTCGGTCATGGGGCGCATTTAGCGGCTCGCCGGGCCCAAGCATAGGAGCGGCTTTCCGCCTGCGGCAGAGCATTGTCGGGCGCGGGCCGCATTGCTAGGGTCCGGACCCATGCAGACCGACCGGTTCACGCCCGAAATCGCCTATACGGCCAGCCCCCGCGTCGCCTGCGACGGCGCCAGCGACACCTGGCCCGCGCTCGGCCATCCGCGCGTCTACCTGCAGATCGACGAGAAGGGCTATGTCGACTGCGGCTATTGCGACAAGAGGTTCGTCCTGAAGGGCGGCCCGGCCGACGAGGCTGGCGCCGCCGCATAACGCGCTTATATCGGCGACATGACCTTCACCGCCGATCCCCGCCGCTTCCTCTATCGCAGCGATGCGCTCCAGCCCGAGGCCGCCCTGCGGCTCACCGCCGAGGCGCTGAAGAATTGCGACGATGGCGAGCTCTATCTCCAATACACCGCCTCGGAGAGCTTCGGCTTCGACGACGGCCGGCTGAAGACGGCGGATTTCAACACCCAGGCGGGCTTCGGCCTGCGCGGCGTCGCCGGCGAGACCACCGCCTTCGCCCATGCCAACGAATTGAGCGAGGCCGCCATCCGCCGCGCCGCCGACACGATGAGCGTGCTCGACCCGGCGCAGGGCCCGAGGCCGGCGCCGCCGCGCCGCACCAATGCCAGCCTCTATACCGATGCCGATCCGCTGAGCCTCATCCCCTTCGCCGAGAAGGTCGCGCTCTGCCAGCGGATCGACGCCGCCGCCCGCGCCCGCGACCCGCGCGTCGCCCAGGTCTCGGTGTCGCTCGCCGGCAGCTGGTCGGTGATCGAGATCGTCCGGCCCGACGGCTTCGTCGCCCATGACGTGCGCCCGCTGGTCCGCCTCAACGTCCAGATCGTCGCCGAGCAGAACGGCCGCCGCGAGACCGGCTATCACGGCCTCGGCGGCCGCTATCTCTACGACCATCTGTTCGAGGAGAAGGTGTGGAACCGGGCCGTCGACATGGCGCTCGCCCAGGCGCTGGTGAACCTCGAATCGATCGCGGCGCCGGCGGGCGAGATGACGGTGGTGCTCGGCCCCGGCTGGCCCGGCGTGCTCCTCCACGAGGCGATCGGCCACGGCCTCGAAGGCGATTTCAACCGCAAGGGCAGCTCGGCTTTCTCCGGCCGGATCGGCGAAAGGGTGGCGGCGCCCGGCGTCACCGTCGTCGACGACGGCTCGATCGGCGAGCGCCGCGGCTCGCTGTCGATCGACGACGAGGGCACGCCGACCCGCTGCACCACCCTGATCGAGGACGGCATCCTCAAGGGCTATATCCAGGACCGGCTCAATGCCCGCCTGATGGGGGTCGAGCCGACCGGCAACGGCCGCCGCGAGAGCTTCGCCCACGCGCCGATGCCGCGGATGACCAACACCTTCATGCTGGCGGGCAGGGAAGATCCGGGCGAGATCCTCGCCCGCGCCGGCAACGGCATCTATGCGAAGAGCTTCGGCGGCGGCCAGGTCGACATCACCTCGGGCAAGTTCGTCTTCTCCTGCACCGAGGCCTATCGGATCGAGAATGGCCGCCTCGGCGCACCGATCAAGGGCGCGACCCTGATCGGCGACGGCCCGACCGTCCTCACCAAAGTGGCCGGGATCGGCAGCGATCTCGAGCTCGACGAGGGGGTCGGCATTTGCGGCAAGGGCGGCCAATCCGTGCCTGCCGGCGTCGGCCAGCCGACCCTGCTGATCGAAGGCCTGACGGTCGGCGGCACCGCCGCCTGATGGCATGGCAGGACGAGGTGCTCGACTTCTGGTTCGGCCTCGCTCCCGATTCATGGTGGAAGGCCGATCCGGCGCTGGACGAGACGATCCGCGAGCGTTTCCAGGAATTATGGGAAGAGCAGAGGCAGGGCCTTGCCGAAAGCTTCCTCGGCAGCGCCCGGGACGCGCTGGCGGCCGTGATCCTCTTCGACCAGCTCCCGCGCAACATGTTCCGCGGCCATGCCGATCAATTCTCGACCGACCTGCTCGCGCTGGCGGTGGCGAAGGGGGCGGTGGAGCGCGGCCTCGACGCGCAGCTGCCGCCGGAGCGGCGCGGCTTCCTCTACATGCCCTTCCAGCATAGCGAGCGGCTGGAGGAGCAGAACCGATCGCTCCTCCTCTTCACCGCGCTCGGCGACGCGCGCCAGCTCGGTTACGCGCAGAAGCATCGCGACATCGTCGCGCGCTTCGGCCGCTTCCCCCATCGCAATTCCATCCTCGGCCGGCCGCCGCGGCCCGAGGAAGCCCAGGCTGGCGACGTGGTGCCCTGGTAATGGCACTCGTCGAGCTCGCGAAATATTACGACAGCCTCTCGGCCGGGGTGGTCCAGTCCCGGCTCGAGGCGGACGGGATCGACACCTTCCTTTTCGACATGGGCATGACGCTGCAGGGCGTCGGCTTCGCCATTCCGGTGCGGCTGATGGTCGACGAGGACGATGTCCCGCGCGCGCGCCGGATCCTCAGCGCGCCCGCAGATGGCGCAGGACCGGACTGATATCGTAGCCCGCGGCGGCGGCCGCGGCGACGAGGCTGTCGGCATCGTCGCCGAGTTGGGCCCGCGCCAGCGCCCAGAGCCAGGTCGAGCGGGTGCCCGAGCGGCAGAAGGCGAGGACGTTGCCGTCCTGCAGCGCCTCGGCCATCGCGTCCACCTGCGCCGGCGACAACCCGCCCGCCACCGGGATGTAGCGGTAAGCAAGGCCCGCAGCCTGTGCCGCCGCCTCGATCTCGGCGGAGGATGGCTGGCCCGGCTCCTCGCCGTCCGGCCGGTTGTTCACCACCATGGCCACGCCGGCGGCAGCGGCTTGGGGAAGATCCTCGGGCCGGATTTGCCCGGATACCAAAGTGCGCTCGTCGAGCCGGCGAAACATCACGCCGCCTCGTCATGGGCGCGGATGATTTCGACGAAAGCCGGCCCGTAGCGTTCGAGCTTGGCGGCGCCGACGCCGGAGACGCGGCCGAGCGCCGCCAGGCTGCCCGGCTTCAGCGCCGCCATCTCGCGCAAGGTGCTGTCGTGGAAGACGACGTAAGGCGGCATGCCGGCCTCTTTGGCCAGGTCCCGCCGGCAGGCGCGCAAAGCCTCGAACAAGGGATCGCCTTCCGGATTGGTCTCGCGCCCGGCCCGGGCGCGCCGCTGCCGTTTCGGCGGCACGACCAAAGCGACCTTTTCCTCGCCCCTGAGGATCGGCCGGGCGCCGGGACCGAAGGAGAGGCCGCCATAATCGTCGGGGCGCAGCGCGTCGCGGGCGATCAGCGCGCGGGCCACCGGCTTCACCAAGGCCAGCTCCTCCTCATTGGCGACGCCGAAGACGGAGAGGCGCTGGTGGCCGAAGCCGAGCACCTTGTCGGTCTCCCGCCCCGCCAGCACGTCGGTGAGATGCTGGATGCCGAAGCGCATCTCGGTGCGGAAGGCGGCGGAGAGCAATTTGCGCGCCGCCTCGGTCGCGTCGATCGTCGCCGGCGGCGCCAGGCAATTGTCGCAATTGCCGCAGCTTTCCGGCGGAGTCTCGCCGAAATGGCGGAGCAGGATGGCGCGGCGGCAGCCTGCGGCCTCGACCAAAGAGGCGAGCGCGTTCAGCCGCTGCCGCTCGCCTGGGCGCCTGTCCTCCGGCACCTCGGTCTCGATCCGCCGTCGTGCGCGGGAGAAATCGTCGGCGCCCCAGAACAGCCAGGCCTCGGCCGGGTCGCCGTCGCGGCCGGCGCGGCCGGTCTCCTGATAATAGGCCTCGATCGACTTGGGCAGGCCGGCATGGGCGACGAAGCGGACGTCGGGCTTGTCGATCCCCATGCCGAAGGCGATCGTCGCCACCATCACCACGCCTTCGCCGCCGTCGGCCGCGACGAAGGCCTTCTGGTTCGCCGCCCGCACCTGCGGGTCGAGGCCGGCATGATAGGGAAGCGCGCGCCGGCCGTTGCCGCCCAGTTGCTCGGCCAGCTTCTCCGCCTTGTCGCGGCTGGGGACGTAGACGATGCCGGGGCCGGGCTGCTCGGCGAGCAGGGCCTTCAATTGCTGGGCGACGCCGTCGCGCGGCCGGACATGATAGCGGATGTTGGGCCGGTCGAAGCCGGCGAGGATGAGGCCCTCCTCGGGAATGCCGAGCTGGACGAGGATGTCGGCCCGCGTCTGCCGATCGGCGGTGGCGGTGAGCGCGAGCCGCGGCACGTCCGGGAAAGCGTCGAGCAGAGGCTTCAGCATCCGGTAGTCGGGTCGGAAATCGTGGCCCCATTCGGAGACGCAATGGGCCTCGTCGATCGCGATCAGCGAGAAGGGCACGCGCTCCGCCAGCGCCCGGAAGCCGCTCGTGCTCGCCCGCTCCGGCGCGACGTAGAGCAGATCGAGCTCGCCGCGCTCCAGCCGCGCCAAAGTCTCGCGGCGGTCGGCCTCGCCGTCGGCCGAGGTCAGCGAGGCGGCATGGATGCCGAAGGCCGAGGCCGAGCGGATCTGGTCGTGCATCAGCGCGATCAGCGGCGACACGACGAGGGCCGTTCCCTTCCGGGCGATCGCCGGCACCTGATAGCAAAGCGACTTGCCCGCGCCGGTCGGCATCACGGCGAGACTGTGCTTGCCCGCCATGACGCGGTCGATCACCTGCTCCTGCACGCCGCGGAAGGCGGCGAAGCCGAAGGTCTCGCGAAGGATTTCGAGAGGGTTGCTCACGCCATCCCTCTAGCCGCGCGTTCCAGATTTGTTCAAGCCGCCGATG
The DNA here is from genome assembly GCA_034668705.1 of Sphingomonadales bacterium. Taxonomy (GTDB): domain Bacteria; phylum Pseudomonadota; class Alphaproteobacteria; order Sphingomonadales; family Sphingomonadaceae; genus Allosphingosinicella. The sequence goes on along the minus strand of JAXDOV010000048.1, from coordinate 29,668 downwards.
AGCCGTCGCAGCGCCTCAATTCGTCCAGACATGCACCCTCTGCTCGGGCGGGAGGTACAGCTTCTCGCCGGGCTTCACGTCGAAGGCGGCATACCAGGCGTCGACGTTGCGGACGATGCCGTTGACCCGATATTCCTCCGGACTGTGCGGGTTGGAGAGCAATTGCGCCCTGAGCGCGCCCTCGCGCGCCTTGCCCTGCCAGCTCTGCGCATAGGCGATGAAGAAGCGCTGGTCGCCGGTGGTGCCGTCGATCACCGGCGGCTCGCCGTGACGGGAGACGTAGCGGCGGTAGGCGAGATAGGCCGCTTCGAGCCCGCCGAGATCGCCGAGATTCTCGCCGAGCGTCAGCTGGCCCTTGATATGGACGCCGGGGATCGGCTCATAGGCGTCGAACTGCCTGACCAGCGACTGGGCATGGGCGGTGTAGCGGTCGGCTGATTGCTTCGTCCACCAGTCGCGCAGCCGTCCCTTGGCGTCGAACTGCCGGCCTTCATCGTCGAAGCCGTGGCCCATTTCATGGCCGATCGTCGCGCCGGTCTCGCCGTAATTGACCGCCGGATCCGCCGCCGGATCGAAGAAGGGCGGCTGCAGGATGGCGGCGGGGAAGGTGACCTGGTTCATCAGCGGGTTGTAATAAGCGTTCACCTCCTGGACGTTCATGTCCCAGAGGGCGCGGTCGACCGGCTTGCCGAGCCGCGAGAGCTGCAGCCGCCAATCGAAATTGTTCGACGCGATCGCATTGGCGAGCGGATCGGCGCGGCTGACCCGGAGGCTCGAATAATCGATATATTTGGCCGGATGGCCGATGCGCGGGTCGAAGGAAGCGAGCTTGACCAGCGCTTCCTTGCGGGTCGGCTCGTCCATCCAGGAGGCCCGGTTGATGAGATCCCCGTAAGCCGCGCGAAGGTCGCCGATCAGCTCGTTCATCTGGCGCTCGGTGTCGGGCGTCCAGTGGCGCCGCGCGTAGAGCTGCCCGACCGCCTCGCCGAGGCTGGTGTTGAGCAGCCGGACGCCGCGCTTCCAGCGTTCGGCCTGGGTCGGCACGTCCTGCAGAGTGTGGCTGTAAAAGTCGAACCGCGCCTGGTCGAAGGCCTTGGGCAGGAACTGGGCGTGGTCGCTGACGAAGCGGAAGGTCATGTAATCCTTCCAGGTGGCGAGCGGCACGTCGTCCAGCCTCTTGCCCGCCGCCGCGACCGCGCTCGGCTCGCGCACCACCACGATCGGCATGGCGCCGAGGCCGACATGGGCGAGGGTCGGCGTCCAGCCGAATTGCGGCGCCAGGGCCGCGAGCTGCGCCCGCGTCATCGGATTGTAGGTCGCCTGCGGGTCGCGGCGGCGCTCCGGCGTCCACTGGTCCTGCGCCAGGCGCGTTTCGAGCGCGATGATCCGGTCCGCTTTGGCGGCGGCGTCGGGGATCCCGGCAAGCGCCTGGATGCGGATCACGTAATCGCGATAGGCCTTGCGGATGGCCTCGTATTTGGCGCCGGGGAGGAGATAATAATCGCGCGTGGGCAGGCCGAGCCGCGCCTGGCCGGCCTCGACCGTATAATGGGTCGGGTCCTTCTCGTCCGGGCCGATGCCGATATCGATCGGCGCGGCGAAGCCCGGCTCGGCCATCAATTGGGCCAAGGCCGGGCGCGACTGGATCGAAGCGATCCGCTTCAGATAAGGCAAAGCGGGCGCGAGGCCGCGCCGCTCGATGCCGGCCTCGTCCATCCAGGCGGTGTAGAAATCGGAGATCTGGCGGATCAGGGGATCGGACGGATTGGCCCCCGACTGCTCGACCAGCGCCCTGACCTCGGCCTCGGCCTCGTCGGGAAGATCGTAATTATAGCCGGCGCGGGCCTTGTCCGGCGAGATCGACGCGGTCCGCAGCCACGTCCCCTCGGCAAAACGGAAGAAATCGTCGCCCGGCTTGATGCCCTTGTCCATGTCCGCGGTGGCGACGCCCCAGGTGCCGTATCGCGGATGCGCCGTCTGCGCGGCGAGCGGCGAGGCGGCGGCGATCAGCAAAGAGGCGAGCAGGGCGGCCGAACGAGGCTTCATATATTCGCTCCGGGATGATGAGGAAGAAAGGCTAGCAGCGCCGGCTTCGAGCGGCAAATGCGGGGTTCGGGCCGGCTCTATTCCGCCGCCTCCGCCTGCGCTTCCTCCTCGCGCTCGCTCTGCTGGCGCTCCCACATCTCGGCATAGAGGCCGGCCTTGCGCAGCAGCTGGGCGTGGGTGCCGCGCTCGACGATGCGGCCCAAATCGAGGACGACGATCTGATCGGCGTCGACGATGGTCGAGAGGCGATGGGCGATGACGATCGCGGTCCGCCGGGCGGCGACGTCGCGCAAAGTCTCCTGGATCGCCGCCTCGGTGCGGCTGTCGAGGGCGCTGGTCGCCTCGTCGAGGATCAGGATCGGCGGGTCCTTGAGCAGGGTGCGGGCGATGGCGACGCGCTGCTTCTCGCCGCCCGAAAGCTTGAGCCCGCGCTCGCCGACCATCGAGTCATAGCCCTTGGGCAGGCCGGCGACGAAATCGTGGATCGCCGCGCCGCGCGCGGCATCCTCGATCTCCGCCTGGCTCGATCCGTCTTTGCCGTAGCCGATATTGTAGCCGATCGAATCGTTGAACAGGACGCTGTCCTGCGGGACGATGCCGATCGCCGCGCGCAGGCTCTTCTGGGTGACGCGGGCAATGTCCTGGCCGTCGATCGCGATGCGGCCGGCGGTCGGCTCGTAGAAACGGAACAGCAGGCGCGACAAAGTCGACTTGCCGGCGCCCGACGGCCCGACCACCGCCAGGGTGGTGCCCGCCGGCACCTCGAAGGAGACGCCCTTCAATATCTCGCGGTCGGGATCGTAGCCGAAGCGGACATCCTCGAACCGCACGCTGGCCGCCGAGACGCGAAGCTCGGCCGCGTCCGGCGCATCGGTCACTTCGGCGGGCGTGTCGATCAGGTCGAACATCGCCTCCATGTCGATCAGGCCCTGGCGGATCGTCCGGTAGACCCAGCCGAGCATGTCGAGCGGGCGGAAGAGCTGGGCGAGGAAGGTGTTGACGAAGACGACGTCGCCGGTGGTGAACGCGCCGCGGCTCCAGCCCCAGACGGTATAGGCCATGGCGCCGGCCATCATCAGATTGGTGATGAAGGACTGGCCGATGTTGAGCCAGGCGAGCGACACCTCGTTCTTCACCGCGGCGTCGGCGAAGGCGTGCATCGCCTGGCCGTAGCGCCGCGCCTCCCGGTCCTCCGCGGTGAAGTATTTGACGGTCTCGTAATTGAGCAGCGAGTCGACGGCGCGGGCGATCGCCTGGTTGTCGACGTCGTTCATCCGGCGCTGGAGGTGGGTGCGCCATTCGGTGACGAGGCGGGTGAAGGCGATATAGGCGACCACCATCGCCACCGTCGCGGCGACGAGGCCGAGGCCGAACTTGACGCCGAAGATGATGCAGACGGCGACGAGCTCGATGATCGTCGGGGCGATGTTGAACAGCAGGAAATAGAGCATCATGTCGATGCTCTTGGTGCCGCGCTCGACGATCTTGGTGAGGGCGCCAGTCCGCCGCTCGAGATGGAAGCGCAGCGACAGCTCGTGGATGTGGCGGAAGACCGTCTCGGCAAGCCGCCGCGCCGCATCCTGGCCGACCCGCTCGAAGATGGCGTTACGCAAATTGTCGAACAGCACGCCGGCGAAGCGCGCGCCGGCATAAGCGACGACCAGGGCCATGGCGAGCCCGGCCGCCGGCGTCACGCCATGCGACATCCGGTCGATCGCGCCCTTATAGGCGAAGGGCATGACCAGGGTGGCGGCCTTGGCGGCGAAGACCAGCACCACCGCCAGCACCACCCGCGCCCGCAGCGCCGGCGCGTGACGCGGCCACAAATAGGGCAGGAAGCGCCGGAGCGCCGCCCAGCCCGCCTTGGGCGTGACGTTGGGGGATTCGAGCGGCCGCATCGCCTTCCTAAATAGGGTCCCGGCCGCGCCGCACCAAGGCTTGCGACGAGCCGAGGGGAACGGACGCCGAAACCAAAGGTTTAACGATCATGGGACCGGGCATCTTCCTGATCGCGATCTTCGGCTGCGGCGAAGGCAACACCGCCTGCCGGCCGGTGCGGACGCTCGAGACGCGCTACGAGAGCCGCGCCGCCTGCATGGCGGCGAGCGAGGACGCGCTGATGCGCAACAGCGACGTCGATTATCCGGCCGTCGTCGCCCAGTGCGTCGCGCCGCGCCAGGCCGCCTCCTTCCGCCTGGGCGCGGACGAGGTGAGCCGGCCCGGACCGCCGCCGCGGCAGCTCCTGCCGGCGCAAAGGGTGGCGATCCGGGGCTGAGGGCGGCGTCAACCGGCGTAAATTAGCGGCGATGCTGCGCTTCGATTGTTTCGGGCAAGGAGCGGCAATCTGAGAAACGGTTATGAGCGGCCGGGAGCCTTATTGATCGAGCTTCACCAGAGATCGCAAAAGATCAACTTCAACGTTGTTAGGCCCACACAAACTTTCTTGCGAGCTCCGCTCAAGGGAGATGACTTCGTCTTTCTCATCGACGGGTACGAGCCGCGATGCTCGCTGCAGGAAATAAATTCGACTGCGAAGTGCTGAACTGAACGCATCACCATCCCGAAGGGCAGACCGAATGGACTCTCGGGCTTGCAGCCATGAGTCCGACCCAATAGGGCTCTGCCGGGCGGCCGCAAGCGCGCGTCGGGCGACCAAGAGCGAAGAACTATAGCGGACAGAGATGTCATGCTCGCGAATGACGAGCACCCGATATTCCTCATCGAGCTTACGATCCGAAAAATGGAAATCGGGCCTCGGAAGCAGGGCGCCCGTAGCGGGAGCTTGTATTGCGGCAGGGGCGGCATATGCACCTCCGCCAGCAAGCAAAGGCAGCGCGACCAAGAGGGCGCCGCAAACGCGCCATTTAAGGCTAATGCCAGTTAAGGTCACGCGAACACTCCCCGATATTAATGCCCACTATACGTCCCAGAATAAACATAACCGCCACCGGCACCGCCGTATCCAGAATGCTGCCTCACCGTTTGACCGCAACCCCGGCAGTCGCCACTGAGTAAAGTGTCAATCCTTCTCCACTTGCCTCCAATCTGTCCCACCGTCGCGTTCGTATGGAGTGACATTCAGTCTAGCCCGTCTCGGCGATGAAATCGCGGATCGCGCTCGTCACCAGCGCCGGCTCCTCCCAGGGAACGAAATGGCCGGCGGTGGCGGAAGTGACGATGCGGAGGTCGTCCACGAGGCCGTGAAGACCCTCGAGCTGGACCGGGAGCAGGGCCTTGTCCCTCAGCCCCCAGACGACCAGCGTCGGCATCCGCAGATGCGGGAAGGGTGCGTGCGTCCAGAGCGGCAGGCCGGCCTCCTCGCCGACCGCGGGCACGTCTATCCGGGACGCCCGATACCAGTTGAGCATGGCGGTCAGCGCGCCCGGACGGGCCCAGTCGTCGAGATAGGCCTGCCTCTCCTCTTCGGGAATCGAGTCGAGATCGGCATGGGCGCCGAAGGTTTTGGCGTAGAAGGTGTCGAGGCCCATCGCGGCGATGCCGGCCTCCATCGCCGGATTGCGGAAGGCGTTCATATATTGGGAGGCGGCGCGCTGCGCTTCGTCCTCGATCAGGCTTTTCTGGAAGATGAGCGGGTGGGGCGCGTTGACGATGACGAGCCGTTTCACCCGATCGGGATGGCTGAGCGCCGTCAGCCAGGCCGCCGCGCCGCCCCAATCGTGGCCGACGAGGGTGAAGGCGCCCAAGCCGAGGGTGTCGGCGAGCGCGATCACGTCCTCGACGATCCGGTCGGTCGCGTAATTCTCCACCCCCTCGGGCTTGTCCGATCCGGCAAAGCCCCTTTGGTCCGGCGCCGCGACCAGATGATCGGCCGAGAGGTCGCCAAGCTGGTGCCGCCAGGTCCGATGCGATTCGGGAAAGCCGTGCAGGAAGAGGATCGGCTCCCCGTCCGGCCGGCCGCCGATGGCGACGTTCAGCGTGACGCCGGTCGAGAGGGGGACAAGGCGGGCCTCGATCCCGCTCACGGATAGCTCACCGTCAGCGGCCTGGCCTCGGGCAGCGGGATGAATTCGTCATGATCGTCGGGCGGCAGCGTGAAGCGGCCGGCACGCCAATCCTCCTTCGCCTGCTGGATCCGCTCCCGACGCGAGGAGACGAAGTTCCACCAGACGTGGCGCGGGCCGTCGAGCGGCGCGCCGCCGCAGAGCATGACATGGGCGCCGGTGGCGGAGCGCAGGGTGGCGGCGATGCCGGGGCGGAGGACGTAGAGCGTGCTCAGCTCGAGCCTCAGCCCGTCCAGCTCCGCCTCGCCCTCGGCGACGTAGAGCGCCCGTTCGTCCGCTTCCGGATCGATCGGCATGGCGCCGCCGGGCGTCAGGTCGATGTCGGCATAGATGGTCTCGCTGTGGCAGGTGACCGGCGAGATCTGGCCCCACAAGGTGCCCATCACCACCCGCGCCCGCGCGCCGCCGCCTTCCGCCACCGGCAGCGCCTCGCGGGGGACGTGCTCGAAGGCCGGGTCGATCTCCTCTTTCGCCGAGGGAAGCGCGAGCCAGGTCTGGATGCCGGAAAGCTCGGGCCCCCGCGGCCGCAGCTCGGCGGGCGAGCGTTCGCTATGGGCGATGCCGCGCCCGGCGGTCATCAGATTCACCGCCCCCGGCTCGATCCGCGCGAAGGTGCCGAGCGAATCGCGATGCTCGATGGCGCCCGCGAACAGATAGGTGACGGTGGCGAGGTTGATATGGGGATGCGGCCGGACGTCGATGCCGTTGCCGGGCGGCAGCTGCGCCGGGCCCATCTGGTCGAAGAAGATGAAGGGTCCCACCGTCGTCCGCTCCCGGTTCGGCAGCGTCCGGTGCACCTTGAACCCGCCGAGATCGTGGGTGGTGGGGCGGAGGGTGAGGAGGAAGGGATCGTCGGTCATGGCTCTCCTTACACGGCTCGGCCGCGCATCACTATCGGCCGGATTTCGACCGTTCGGGCGATGCTCGCTTGACGCAATCGCGGCGCGGGTCATGATCGGGCGCATGAACCGGACCATCGCCGCTCTGTTCGCCGCCCTCCTCGCCGCCGCTCCCGCGGAGGCAGCCGAGCGCAGCTATTCCGTGACCGATTTCGATCGCATCCAGGTCGAGGGGCCGTTCGAGGTCACGCTCGCCACCGGCCTCTCCTCCCGGCTGCGGGCGAGCGGGCCGGCCGATGCGCTGGACCGGCTGAGCGTCGAGGTCGAGGGCCGGACGCTCCGCATCCGCGTCGACCGCTCCGCCTGGGGCGGCACGCCCGGCCGGTCGCCGGGGCCGGTGCGGATCGAGGCGACGACCCACGACCTCGTCCGGGCCTCGGTGCTCGGCGCCGGCAGCCTCGCCGTCGACAAGGCGCGGGGGCTGCGGATCGATTTGTCGGTCGGCGGCAGCGGCCATCTCGCCGTCGCCGCGCTCGACGCCGACCAATTGGTCGTCGGCCTCGTCGGCTCGGGCCGGATCGGCCTTGCCGGCCATGCCAGGCAGATGCGCGCGATCGTCCAGGGCAGCGGCGATCTCGACGCGGCGGCGCTGCGGACGGAGGACGTCCAGCTCTCGGCCGAGACCGCCGGCACGATCGCGATCGGCAGCGCCCGCTCGGCCAAGGTGGTCGCCGCCGGCCTCGGCGACATCGCCATCGGCGGCTCGCCCGCCTGCACCGTCGACAACAGGGGCTCCGGCCGCGTCCGCTGCGGCTCCTAGGCTCCGGACCCTAGATCAGCAGCAATGCCGAGAGCTTCGAGGCCAGCTGCGGCGGCAGATCGGCGAGGCCGGTCTCGTCCCCGTCGAGATCGCGGGGCGCATCCTCCTCGGCCAGATATCGCCAGCCCTGATGGGCGCGGTGGGCGACCGGCTGAACCGGGACGAGATCCGGGGAGAGCCGGATGATCGTGCGGCGATCCGCCGCCCGCAACTCGAAGCCGAGGATGGTCTGCCGGGCGACCAGCCGGTGCTTGATGATCCAGTAGATCGAACCGCCGATCAGCTCCTCCGCGCGCTTCGGCCGGAAGCGGGTGACGATCGGCACCTGGCCGTTGATGACGCGAAGCGCCTGGCGCCGCCCCAGCGTCTCCCGGCTGGCGCAGCCGACCGCGACCTTGCTGATGTTGAGGCTTGGCATGAATCGTCAGGTGCCGCTTTTAGGTCGTGAAATCAAGAGCTTGGCATCAGCCGTGAAGGCCCCACAAGGTGGCGAGGCCGAGGAAGGAGAAGAATCCCATCACGTCGGTCATCATCGTCACGAACACCGCGGAGGACACCGCCGGATCGATGTTGAGCTTCTCGAGCGTCACCGGGATGAGGATGCCCGAAAGGCCGGCGACGAGATTGTTGATCAGCATCGCCAATGCGATGACGGTGCCGAGATCGCTGCGGCCGAAGATCAGCCAGACCCCCAGCCCGATCAGCACACCCAGAGCGAGGCCGTTCGACAGGGCGATCCGGAATTCCCGGAAGATCATCCGCCGCGTGTTGGAGCTGGTCAACTGGTTGGTGGCGAGCGCGCGGACGGTGACGGCCATGGTCTGGGTGCCGGCATTGCCGCCCATGCCGGCGACGATCGGCATCAGCACCGCCAGCGCGACGAGGCGCGAAATCTCGCCCTGGAAGAGGCCGACGACGCCGGCGGCGACGATCGCGGTGCCGAGATTGACGATCAGCCAGGTGAGGCGGCGGCGGCCGGTCTCCCAGATCGGCTCGTTGATGTCGCCCTCGCCGGCGCCGGAGAGGAGGAGGACGTCCTCGCTCGCTTCCTCCTGGATGATGTGGACGACGTCGTCGACCGTGATCATGCCGACCAGCCGGCCCGACTGATCGACCACCGCCGCCGAGATCAGCGCGTATTTCTGGAAGCGGAGGGCGACTTCCTCCTGGTCCATGTCGACCGGGATCAGGGTCTGGTCGCGCTTCATCACGTCGGCGACGCGGACGTTGCGCCGCGCGCGCAGGATCCAGCTCAGCATGCAGGTGCCGACCGGATGATGCTGCGGATCGACGACGAAGACTTCCCAGAAATCGGTGGTGAGGTCGTCGGCGGCGCGCAGATAGTCGATCACCTGGCCGACGGTCCAATGCGCGGGCACCGCGATCAGATCGCGCTGCATCAGCCGGCCGGCCGATTCCTCCGGATAAGCGAGCGCCTCCTCGATCGCGGCGCGGTCGTCGGGATCGAGGGCGCGGAGGACGGCGCGCTGCTCGTCCTCCTCCATGTCCTCGATGATGGCGACGGCGTCGTCCGTCTCCATCTCGCCGGCGATCTCGGCGACCTGGTGCGGCTCGAGCGCGTCGATCAATTCCTCGCGGACATGCTCGTTCATCTCGGCGAGCACGTCGCCGTCGAGCGTGTCGGCGAGCGCGGTCGCGAGCGCCCGGCGGTCGTCGGAATCGATCAGCTCGAACAGGTCGGCGATGTCGGCCGGATGGAGCGGCTCGACCAGCGCGCGGACGCCCTCGGCATCGCCCGCCGCGACCCGGCCGACGACGGCGCGGACGAATTCCGGCCGCAGCCGGTCGTCCTCGTCGAGCCTGGTGTCCGGCGCTGCCGCGGCGCCGGGCGTATCGAGATTGCTTTCGCTCATCGCCCTCCATCCGTGCCGGAACCGGAACCGGCGCTTTCCTAGGCCGGGCGGTCACGGCTGTCGATATTGAAGCGGCGGGGCTGGCGCGGCGGCCGGGCCGAGCCTAAGTCGCGACCCGAACGAACCACGGAGACGCCTCATGGCCAACGAGCTCAACACCCTCGTCCTCAATCTCGACACCGGCGGCGACGTCGTCATCAGGCTGCGGCCGGACCTCGCGCCAGGCCATGTCGACCGGATCAGGGCGCTGGTCGAAGAGGGCTTTTACGACGGAATCGTCTTCCACCGCGTCATTCTCGGCTTCATGGCCCAGGGCGGCGACCCGACCGGCACCGGTCGCAGCGGCTCGAGCAAGCCCAATCTCAAGGCGGAATTCTCGAGCGCGCCGCACAGCCGCGGCGCGGTATCGATGGCCCGCACGCCCGACCCGAACAGCGCCAACAGCCAGTTCTTCATCTGCACCGACGAGGCCCGCTTCCTCGACGGCCAATATACTTTGTGGGGCGAAGTGACCGAGGGCATGGAGCATGTCGACGCCCTCCCCCAGGGCGAGCCGCCGCGCAATCCGGGCAAGATCGTCAAGGCGAGCCTCAGGGCCTGAGGTGACGGCGCGGCCGGTCACCCTCGTCACCGGCGCCTCGGCGGGTCTCGGCGCCGAATTCGCCCGCCAGTGCCGGGCGCGGGGCGACAGCCTCGTCCTCACCGCCCGGCGCCGGGATCGGCTCGACGCGCTGGCGGCGGAGCTCGGCGGCGCCCATGTCGTCGCGCTCGATCTGGCCGCGCCCGGCGCGCCCGCCCGGCTGATCGAAGAGATCGAGACGCTGGGCCTGACGGTCGAGACTCTGATCAACAATGCCGGCTTCGGCCTCGCCGGCCGCTTCGCCGACCAGCCGGCCGAGCGCCAGAGCGAGATGATCGCGCTGAACCTCCGCGCCCTGACCGAGCTTTGCCGCCTCGCGCTGCCGCCGATGCTCGGCCGCCGCCGCGGCTTCATCCTCAACATCGCCTCGACCGCAGCCTTCCAGGCCGGCCCGAACATGGCCGTCTATTATGCGTCCAAGGCCTATGTGCTGTCGCTGACCGAGGCGCTTCACCAGGAGGCGAAGGGCAGCGGCATCCACGTCACCGCCCTTTGCCCGGGGCCGATCGCGACCGAATTCTTCGAGGTGGCCGGCGCCGCCGACGGCCGGCTCGCCAGGCTCGGCGCGAATCCCGCGGAGGTGGCGCGGGCGGGCCTTGCCGGCCTGGCGCGCAACCGCGCCATCGTCATCCCCGGCCTGATGAACAAGCTCACCGCCCAGTCGAACCGGCTGTTGCCGCGGGCGGCGATGCGGCGGATCGTCGCGGCGATCAAAGCCTGAGCGGCTCGGCTTCCAGGCAGATCGGAGGCCCGGGGGCCGGCGAGGCTCAGGCCGCAGCCGCCGCCGGCGCTTGGGCGAACAGCCAGTCGTGGAAGATCCGGACCGGCCGGCGCTTCAGTGCCGAGCGGCGGCAGGCGAACCAATAGCTATAGGGACTCTCCACCTCGACGTCGAAGAGCTGGACGAGCCGGTCGTCGGCCGAGCCCCTGAGGTGGCTCTCCAGCATGAAGGCGACACCAAGCCCCTGGGCGGCGGCGTCGAGGATCAGCTGGCCGGAATCGAAGTGATCGACGGCAGCCGGCTGCAGGTCCGGCAGCCCGGCCGCGTCGCGCCAGAGGGAGAAGGTCTCGGGCATGTCGCGATGGAGGAAGATGGTCGCCAGAGCGAGCTCGGCCGGGTGGCGGACCGCCCTCGGCCCGTCGCGAAGCTCGCGCGAGGCGATGGCGATCACCTTGTTGTTGTCGATCCGCCGCGAATAGAGCGCCGGATCGACCTCGGCGGTGATGGCGATGGCCGCATCGAGGCCCTCGTTGAGCCGCGCCAGGCGGTTGGCGCCGGTGTCGATGTCGATGTGGAGGTCGGGGTGCCGCTCCCGCAGCGTCGGCAGCGCCGGCATCAGCCGCTGCGACGCGAATAGCGACGGCACGGCAAGCCTCAGCCGCATCATCTCGGCATTGCCGGCCGCCCGCTCCATCGCCAGAGCGAGCGCATCGACCGAAGGGCCGATCTCGGCGAGCAGCCGCTCCCCGTCCGGATTGAGGTGGACCGCCTGGTGCCGCCGCTCGAACAGGGGGTGGCCGACGAACCGCTCCAGCGCCTGGATCCGCCGGGTCAGCGCCGGCGAGGAGAGCGAGAGGGCCTCCGCCGCCGCCTTGAGCGAGCCCAGGCGGGCGACCTGGACGAAGGCCTCGATTCCGGTCAATGGCGGCAGCCGTCTCATCGGGCGAGCCCTTTCCCTTGCGCCGCACCCTATTCTCCTGCCGCAAGAATCCGCGGAAATCCAGCGGAAGAGAGATGCATATTCTGCACTCGTAGCATATCTCTTCGCACTTGCACAATAGTTGCTGCGGCGCGACAAAAGCCGTGCCTTTCAGGCATCCTCTCCAAACAAACTTTTGGGCCGGCCCTTCGGGGCTGGCCCTTTTTTTGTCCCGCAACGCGCTTTTTTCGTCCCGGAGGACCCGTCCGGCTGGACGGGCCGTTGACGCTTCCTATCTGCCCTGCGGCAGGCCCTGTCCCTGCGCGTCGCAATCCGGGAGACGAAAATGGCCGACGAGGAAAAGCAGCCGACGCGGCTGCAGGTGGCGACGATGCGCCCCGAGGATAGCGGCCGCGGCCTCGCCCGGCTGCCGCGGCGGGTGATGGAGCAGCTCGCCTTGGCCGAAGGCGACGTCGTCGAGATTACCGGCAAGCGCGCGACTCCGGCCCGCGCGGTCGGGCCCTATCCGGAGGATGAGGGGCTCGACATCATCCGCCTCGACGGCCTCCAGCGCGCCAATGCCGAGATCGGCTCCGGCGATTTCGTCACCGTCCGCAAGACGGAATCCAAGCCCGCCCAGCGCGTCGTCTTCGCCCCGGCCCAGAAGAATCTGCGCCTCCAGGGCTCCGCCCAGGCGCTGAAGCGGAGCTTCGGCATGAAGCCGCTGACCGCCGGCGACGTCGTCGCCACCACCGGCCAGCAGCAGGTCCAGCGCGGCGACATCCCGCCCGAGCTCCGGCAGATGCTCTACGCGCCGGCCTATGCGCTCCAGGAGATCCGCCTCACCGTCATCTCGACCGCGCCCAAGGGCATCGTCCATATCGACGCCAATACCGAGGTCGAGCTCCGCCCGGAATATACCGAAGCGACCGAGACCCGCCGCGCCGACGTCACCTATGACGATCTCGGCGGCATCGGCACGACCATCGACCAGATCCGGGAGATGATCGAGCTGCCCCTGCGCTATCCGCAGATTTTCGAGCGGCTCGGCGTCGATCCGCCCAAGGGCGTCCTGCTCTACGGCCCGCCGGGGACCGGCAAGACCCGCCTCGCCCGGGCGGTGGCGAATGAGAGCGACGCCAATTTCTTCCACATTGCCGGCCCCGAAGTGATGGGCTCGGCTTATGGCGAGAGCGAGCGGCGGCTGCGCGAGATCTTCGAGGAAGCCGCCAAGGCCGCGCCCTCGATCGTCTTCATCGACGAGATCGATTCGATCGCGCCCAAACGCGGCCAGGTCCAGGGCGAGACCGAAAAGCGCCTGGTCGCCCAGCTCCTCACCCTGCTCGACGGGCTTGAGCCGCGCCAGAACCTCATCGTCATCGCCGCCACCAACCGGCCGGAGGCGATCGACGAGGCGCTGCGCCGTCCCGGCCGCTTCGACCGCGAGATCGTCATCGGCGTGCCCGACGAGCGCGGCCGCCGCGAGATCCTCGGCATCCACACCCGCGGCATGCCGCTCGACGGCGGCGTCAATCTCGGCGAGCTGGCGCGGCGCACCTTCGGCTTCGTCGGCGCCGACCTCGCCGCCCTGACCCGCGAGGCGGCGATCGAGGCGGTCCGCCGGATCATGCCGCAGATCAACCTCGCGGAAGGGACGATCCCGCCCGAGGTGATCGAGAATCTCTCGGTCAAGGGCAGCGATTTCGAGGAGGCGCTGAAGCGCGTCCAGCCCTCGGCGATGCGCGAGGTGATGGTGCAGGCGCCGACCGTCGGCTGGGACGATGTCGGCGGCGTCGACGAAGTGCGCGAGCGCCTGCGCGAAGGGATCGAGCTGCCGCTCCGCCATCCCGAGGCGTTCAAGCGCCTCGGGATCCGCCCGGCCAAGGGCTTCCTCCTCTATGGGCCGCCGGGCACCGGCAAGACCCTGCTCGCCAAGGCGACGGCGCGCGAGGCGGAGGCGAACTTCATCGCCACCAAATCCTCCGACCTGCTCTCCAAATGGTATGGGGAGAGCGAGCAGCAGATCGCCCGCCTCTTCGCCCGCGCCCGCCAGGTCGCGCCGACGGTGATCTTCATCGACGAGCTGGACAGCCTCGTCCCGGCCCGCGGCGGCGGCCTCGGCGAGCCGCAGGTCACGGAAAGGGTGGTCAACACCATCCTGGCCGAGATGGACGGGCTCGAGGAGCTCGGCTCGGTGGTCGTCATCGGCGCCACCAACCGGCCCAATCTGGTCGATCCCGCCTTGCTCCGCCCCGGCCGCTTCGACGAATTGATCTACGTCCCGGTGCCGGACCGCGCCGGGCGCCGCCACATCCTCTCGATCCACACCGCCCGGATGCCGCTGGCGGAGGATGTCGATCTCGACGCCCTCGCCGCCCGCACCGACCGCTTCACCGGCGCCGACCTCGAAGATCTGGTGCGGCGCGCCGGCCTGTTCGCCCTGCGCGGCTCGCTGGACGCGAATCGGGTCACGATGGCGGAGTTCGAGCGCGCGCTGGACGAGACGCGGCCGTCGGTCACCGAGGAGACCGAGCGCGAATATGAGCAGATGCAGGCGCGGCTGAAGCAGGACGCGATGAGCTCCGGCACGATCGGCTTCGTCTCGCCCGGCATGCTCACGCCGCGCGGGGCTCCGGGCTGAGCCGCCGCGCGCCCCAGGCGACCAGGGCCAGCATCAGCAGCGCGACCGCGGCGAAGGGCAGCGGCATCCGCACCTCGTAGAGCGCCACCGCCACCGCCGGCGCGGCGACATAGGCGACGCCGTTGACCGAGGTGACCATGCCGGCGACCGCATTCTGCTCCTCCGGCGCGACCGCCAGCGAGGCGCCGCTGGTGAAGCCGGGGCGGAACAGGCCGAAGCCGAGCGAGGCCAGAGCGAAGCCGAGGGTGATGCCGTAGGTGCCCGGAGCCCAGCCGGTGACGAGGGTGCCGGCCGCGGCCATCGCCGATCCCCAGAGGACGAGCTGGCGCGGCGTCAGGCCGAGGAAGGGGATGAGCCCCCATTGCGCGATCAGGGTCGCGCCGGCGCCGGCCATCAGCACGATGGCGATCGACCGTTGCGCCTCGGCCGGCGAGACGCCGGTGCGGTCGATGATCAGGAAGCCGATCACGCCGAGCAAGGCGGCATTGCCATGGCCGCCGACCACGCCGGCGATGTTCCAGGGAAGGATTCGGGGATCCGTCCAGCGCAGCCGCGACTCGCGCCCGCCTGCCGAAGGCGGGTGAATCGTAAGGCCGCCCATCGACGGATAGTCGACGATCTCGCCCTTCGCCGCATGGCGCGGCGTGTCGTCGGGCAGCCGCAGCGCCAGAGCGGCCAGCACGACGCCGCCGATCGCGGCGAAGACGAAGAGCGGACCGGCGAGGCCGAGCGGCGCGAAGATGAAGAGCGGCGCGAGGGCGGGGCCGATGATCGTGCCGAGGCCGAAGGAGGAAGCGAGGGCGGCGAGGGCGGCGGTGCGCTTCTCCCCGTCGGTGCGCGCGGCGATATAGGCCTGCACCGCCGAGGGCGAGGCCGAGCCGAACAGGCCGTAGATGGTCCGGCCGACGATGAAGACCGGGAAGACGGCGGCGGCGGCGATGCGTCCGCCAAGGCCCAAAGCGAGGATGATGCCGCAGACCAGCATCGAGACGATGAAGCCGATCAGGCCGAGTCGCATCAGCGCGCGGCGGCCCCTATGGTCGGCGCGGCGCGCCCAATAAGGCGCCATCGCCACCCAGGCGACCGCCGACAGGCTGAACGCGGCGGCGACCCAGAGGTCGCGGACGTGGAGCTCGCGGCCGATCGCCGGCATCAGCGACTGCATCGCCGTATTGCCCGAGGCGGCGACCAGCATCACCGCGAACAGCAGAGCGAAGCGGTCGCGGGGAAGGGCGGTCTGGGCGGACATCCTGGCTCCGGCAAGGGGCGATCGGCTCGTCCCGCTTTGGCCTAATTTGGCCGCGAGGACGGCCCCGGCCTTGCCATTGCGGCGTTGTTTTGCCAACGCAATCAGCTGATCAGCTCTTCTTCGGGATCCGGCATGACTTTTTCAGGCGAACAGGCACAGAGGTCGCGCGCCTTTCAGCGCGGCACGTCGGGCGGTCCGCTCTGGCAATTCCTCAGGGGCTTCGTGAAGCACCCGGTGATGGTGGGGTCGGTGATTCCCTCGTCGAAGGTGCTGATCGACCGCATGCTGGCGCCCGTCGACTGGGCGAATTGCAAATTGTTCGTCGAATACGGCCCCGGCGTCGGCACCTTCACCCAGCATGTGCTGCGGCGCCTCGCCCCCGACGCGATCATGCTGACCATCGACACCAACCCCGATTTCACCGCCTATCTCGGCAGCAAGATCCGCGATTCCCGCCTGCGCGCGGTGACCGGATCGGCCGCGGACGTGCGCGACATCATGGCCGATTTCGGCCTCACCCAGGCCGACTTCATCCTGTCCGGCCTGCCCTTTTCGACGCTGCCGGCGGGCGTCGGCCCGAAGATCGCCGAAGCGACCGCCGAGGCATTGCGGCCCGGCGGCGCCTTCCTCGTCTATCAATTCTCGCCCAAGGTCCGGCAGTTCATCGCCCCGTATTTCGACCGGATCGAGCGCGGCTTCGAGTTCTTCAACATCCCCCCGGCCACCCTGTTCTGGGCCTGGAAGGACTGAGGCGCTCCCGGTCCGGCTTTCTTTCGATCGCCGCATTTTTCCGAGTCGTCCGGCTGGAAAAACTCTAGGCGCGGAAGTTGAGGCGCCGCGAGATCCGATAATCCGCGACCGCGACGATGAACCAGCCGATCGCCCATTTGAGGCGGTTGAAGACGGTCCGCTGCCGGCGATGCTCCTCCGCGGTGATGCGGGCGCTGTTCGCCACCTCGCCGTCGAAGAAAAGCCGCATCGCCGAGGCGAAGCCGGCATCCTCCACCCGCAGCATCATCTCGAGGTTGAGGAAGAGGCTGCGCATGTCGAAATTGGCCGAGCCGATATGGACGACGTCGTCGACGACGAACAATTTGGTGTGGAGCTTGGTCGGCGCATATTCGTAGACCTCGACGCCGCGCTTCAGCAGATAGGAATAAGTGAAGCGGGCGGCGGCGACCGTCGCCTTGTTGTCCGATTTGCCGGCGGTGACGAGCCGGGTGCGGCCGCGCCGGGCGACGCGGGCCATGCGCCTGAGGATGCTCGGGCTGGGCGCGAAATAGGCGGCGATGATGTCGAGCCGCCGGGCGCCGAGCATGTCCCTGCGCACCGCCCGCGCCCAGGGGCTGAGCCGCCGGGTCGGGCCGCCGAACAGCCAGTGGAGCCTGCCTTCGGTGACGCTCGACTGTTGGAGCATCCGGCGCAGGTCGCGGATGCGGGGGTTCGGACTCTGGGTCCAGCGGAACAGGCCGTCGAAATAGCGGGTGAGGCAGGAGACGCTCTCTCCTTCCACTTCGAGGCCGACGTCGCGCCAGGCGCCGGCTTCGACCGGGCCGAAATAATCGTCGGAGATGTTGAAGCCGCCGATGATGACGCGGCGGCCGTCGGCAAGGGCCAGCTTCTGGTGGTTGCGAAGCAGATAGCGCCGGCCCCAATGCGGGCTGAACCGGCAAAAGGAGGCGTTGGTGTCGAGCAGAGGCTGGAAGAAGGCGATATTGCCCGGCGAGCCGAAGCCGTCGACGAGGAGCGAGACTGCGACGCCGCGATTGGCGGCGGCGATCAGCGCGTCGCGCACCCGCGTTCCCGACGCGTCGTCGAGGAAGATGTAATAGAGGAAGCGCAGGCTCTCTTTGGCCTCGTCGATCAGCGCGATGAGCGCTTCGAGCCGCGCCGGTCCGTCGGGGAGGAGGGTGAGGCGGTTGCCGGCAACCTCCGCCCTGGGCGGCTCGGAGGGCGGCGCGCCCGGCAGTTCGGGGGGCAGCGCGCTGGACAGCTCGGTGGGGGGCTCGGGGGGCGGGGGCGCATCGGCCATGGCCGCGGGCATGATCGGCCTTGCGCATCAGGGCAAGCCCTCCCACATCATTGACAGAAGGAGGGCCGGCTGTTAGCCGCCGCCCTTTCCTGCCAGCCTGGAATATGAGCGGAGCTGCTTCATGGCGCGCGTTACCGTCGAAGATTGTGTCGACAAGATCCCGAACCGGTTCGATCTGGTGCTGCTCTCGGCCCAGAGGGCGCGGCAGATTTCCGGCGGCGCCGAGCTGACCATCGACCGCGACCGCGACAAGAATCCGGTCGTCGCCTTGCGCGAGATCGCCGAAGAGATGGTCAAGCCCAAGCATCTCGAAGAGTCGCTGGTCGGCAGCCTGCAGCGCGTCCAGATCGACGACGACGAGGCGCCGGACGAGGTCGGCTCGCTCTCCGCTTCGGCCGAGGCGCTGCGCCTCACCGCCGCCGCGCCGCCCCGCAACAACAATGCCGGCGGCGATTACGAATAGGCCGTGACGCATTGCGCGAAACGGCGGGGACCCGCTTTTCGCAGCGGAAAATGCGGCGATAAATTCGAACAGGACGTGATTCGACCGAACCAGGTCCTGCGACGGCGGCGATGAGCGCCGCGGCCTTCACACTCTTCCCGACCGCGATCGGCGCCTGTGCCCTCGTCTGGCGCGATGGGACGGTGATCGGCGCATCTTTGCCGGAACCGACCGAGGCGGCGACGCGGGCGAGAATCGCCCGCCATTTCCCGGATGCCGAGGACGCCCCGCCGCCGCCCGCCGTCGCCGAAGCAATGGCGCTCGTCGCCCGTCTCCTGGCCGGCGAGGCGGTCGATCTTTCCGCGATTCCGATCGATCTCTCGGCGGCCGACGCCTTCGAGCAGCGCGTCTACGCCGTCGCCCGCGCCATTCCGCGCGGCGAAATCCGCACTTACGGCGAGGTCGCGGCGGCGATCGGCGCGCCCGGCGCCGCGCGGGCGGTCGGCACCGCGCTCGGCCGCAACCCGATCCCGATCATCGTCCCCTGCCACCGCGTGCTGGCCACGGCCGGCCGGAGCGGCGGCTTCTCGGCGCCGGGCGGGACCGCGACCAAGTTCCGGATGCTGGCGATCGAGGGGGCGAAGCGGCCGGGCGCGCCGGAGCTGTTCGACAGCCTGCCGCTGGCGGTGAAGCCGGCGTCCTGAGCCTTATGCTTCCTTGAGCTCGGCGCGGTCGACCCATTCGAGCTCGTCGCGCCGCAGCGGCCGGCCGTCGGCGTCGCGGACCGCCATCGGCGCGATCTGCCGGCGCGTCGCGCGGTCGACCAGCACCGGATTGCTCAACGTCCCCGACACCCAGCGCTCGCCCCACTGGCGCAGCGACAGCAGCACCGGCAGCAGGTCCAGCCCCTTTTCGGTCAGGCGATAGGCGACGCGGCGGCGGTCGGTCGGATCGGGATCGCGCTGGAGGATGCCGCTCTCCACCAGCCGCGCCAGCCGGTTCGACAATATGTTGCGGGCGATGCCGAGGGTGGACTGGAATTCCTCGAAATGGTGGAGCCCGTTAAAGGCGCCGCGCAGGATCAGGAACGACCAGCGCTCGCCCACCGTCTCCAGCGCGGCGGCGAGCGAGCATTGCCGCAGCATCTCACGATGTCGTTCGAGGTCCAGCACGGGTCGATCCTACGCTCTTTCCGACGGGATGAATATGGGCCGTGGATTTTAAGTTGCAATATGAAACTGGATAACCTAGTAAGTTGCATATTGCAACCTAATAGGAGTTTCGACATGACCCGCCTCACCTCATCCCTCGTCGCGCTCCTCGCGATCGGCGCCCTTGCCGCGCCGGCGGCGCCGGCCCTCGCCAGGACCAACCAGTATCGGGCCGAGCTTTCGGCGCCGCCCTCGGCGCAGCGCCTGATCGTCCGCGACCTGGTCTGGAGCTGCGGCGGCGGCAGCTGCGTCGCCGCCCAGACGACCAGCCGCGCATCGACCGACTGCGCCGCCCTCGCCGGGCAGGTCGGCGCGCTTCGCAGCTTCGCCGTCGCCGGCCGGGCGCTGCCGGCGGACGAGCTGGAAAAGTGCAACGCCCGGGCGCGCTGATCGCCTTTTACGTTGCATCACCTCGGCACCGCACCCCATGTTGGTGCGGTGCTGAGGCAATATGAGCTGCTGGAGAAGGTCAGGGCCTACGATCCGGACGCGGATGAGGCGATGATCAACCGCGCCTACGTCTTCTCGATGAAGGCGCATGGCAGCCAGAAGCGCGCTTCGGGCGACCCTTATTACAGCCACCCGATCGAGGTGGCCGGCATCCTCACCAACCTCCATCTCGACGACGAGACGATCGTCACCGCCATCCTCCACGACACGATCGAGGATACGGTGGCGACCCATGAGGAGATCGAGCGGCTGTTCGGTCCCAGCGTCGCCCGGCTGGTCGACGGCGTCACCAAGCTGTCGAAGATCGAGGCGCAGAGCGAGAACCAGCGGGCGGCGGAGAATCTGCGGAAGTTCCTGCTCGCCATGTCGGGCGACATCCGCGTGCTCTTGGTCAAGCTCGCCGACCGCCTCCACAACATGCGCACCCTCCATTTCATCGGCTCGGAGGAGAAGCGCCGGCGGATCGCGCGCGAGACGATGGACATCTACGCCCCGCTCGCCGAGCGGATCGGCATGTACGAGTTCATGACCGAGATGCAGACGCTCGCCTTTCGCGAGCTGGAGCCCGACGCCTACGCCTCGATCTCGAAGCGGCTCGAGCAGCTCCATTCGGGCGGCGGCGACACGATGATCGACCGCATCGCCCGCGGCATCAGGGCGCATCTCGAGGCGAGCGGCATCGCGGCCGAGGTGCAGGGGCGCGAGAAGCATCCCTATTCGATCTGGCGCAAGATGGCCGAGCGCCACGTCAGCTTCGAGCAATTGTCGGACGTGATGGCGTTCCGCGCCGTCGTCGGCGGCGTCGAGGATTGCTACCGGACGCTCGGCCTGATCCATCAGCGCTGGCCGATGGTGCCTGGCCGCTTCAAGGACTTCATCTCGACGCCGAAGCGCAACGGCTATCGCTCGATCCACACCACCGTCATCCACGACGAGCAGATGCGGATCGAGATTCAGATCCGGACCCGCGAGATGCACATGCAGGCCGAGCACGGCCTCGCCGCCCACTGGGCCTATAAGGAAGGGGTGGCGACGGCGGCCACCGAGCATCCCTGGATCAGCGACCTCGTCGAGATCCTCGAACATGCCGGCAGCGCCGAGGAGCTGCTCGAGCATACCCGGATGGCGATGTACCAGGACCGGATCTTCGCCTTCACCCCGAAAGGCGAGCTGATCCAGCTGCCCAAGGGCGCGACCCCGGTCGACTTCGCTTATGCCGTCCATACCGATCTCGGCGACCAGACGGTGGGCGCGAAGATCAACGGCCGGGTGATGCCGCTGCGCACGCCGCTCGAAAATGGCGACCAGGTCGAGATCCTCGTCTCCAAGGCGCAGCACCCGCAGCCGGCCTGGCTCAGCTTCGTCGTCACCGGCAAGGCGCGGGCCAAGATCCGCCGCTTCGTCAAGTCGAAGGAGCGGGAGGAGACGGTCGCGCTCGGCCGCAAGATCTTCGAGGAGATCGTCCAGCGCCTGCCCTCGCCGCCGGGCTGGGAAGCGATCGCCGAAGGGCTGAAGCGGCTCCACTTCCACGACGATTCGAGCCTGATGGAGGCGATCGCGCTGAAGCGCGTCTCCGACGTGGCGGTGATGGAGGCGATGATGCCGGGCTCGGCCGGCAAGGACGGGGTCAAGCCGCCGCCGCAGCGCACCGCCATCTCGATCAAGGGCCTCACCCCCGGCGTCGCCTTCCAGCTCGCCGGATGCTGCCATCCGATCCCCGGCGACCGCATCGTCGGCCTGCGCCGCGAGGGCGAAGGGATCGAAGTCCATATGATCGGCTGCGACACCCTGGCGAACGGCGTCGATGCCGATTGGGTCGATCTCGCCTGGGGCGACGAATCGGACGGCGGCACCGCCCGCCTCTGCATCGTCATCAAGAACGAGCCCGGCTCGCTGGCGGTGATCGCCGGCATCCTCGGCAATTACGGCGCCAATATCGTCAGCATGGACCAGGCGAGCCGCGACGGCAGCTTCCACACCTTCCATTTCGACCTCGAGGTGCACGATGTCCACCATCTGATGCGGATCCTGGCGGCGCTGCGGGCGGCCGAGGTCGTGT
This sequence comes from Sphingomonadales bacterium, assembly GCA_034668705.1. Lineage (GTDB taxonomy): Bacteria > Pseudomonadota > Alphaproteobacteria > Sphingomonadales > Sphingomonadaceae > Allosphingosinicella. The sequence continues at coordinate 7,703 of JAXDOV010000048.1, read as the reverse complement.
CGAGCGCCGAACGGCTCTAGGATACAGGCAGGAGGAGGAGGGGATCATGGCCGATGCACCGCCGCCGATGACCTATGGCGGCTATCTCCAGCTCGACCGCCTGCTCGGCGCGCAACGTCCCTTGTCGGAGAATCACGACGAGTTGCTGTTCGTGATCATCCACCAGACCAAGGAATTGTGGCTCAAGCAGATCCTGCACGAGCTCGACCTCGCGCGCGCGCTGATCCGAAGCGATGCGCTGATGCCGGTCCATAAGAGCCTGTCGCGGGTCTCACGCATCCAGGCGGTGATGACGCTGAGCTGGGACGTGCTCGCGACCATGACGCCGGCCGATTATACCAGCTTCCGCCACGTGCTCGGGTCGAGCTCCGGCTTCCAGTCCGCCCAGTTCCGCCAGTTCGAATATCAATTGGGTCTGAAAGACGGCGGCCATCTGCGCTTTCAGGAGGAGGATTCAGAAGCCTATGCGGCCCTGCTCGCCGCCCTCCACGCGCCGAGCCTCTGGGACGAGGCCAATGCCGCCCTCGCCCGCGCCGGAGTCGAACTTCCGGCCGAAGTGCTGGAGCGCGACTGGAGCCAGCCTTATGAGCCCAGCGAATCGGTCGAGCGCGCCTGGGCCGAAGTCTATCGCGACACCAGCCGCTGGTGGCCCTTCTACCAGCTCGCCGAAAAGCTGGTCGACCTCGACGATGCGGTGGCGACCTGGCGGCACCGGCATGCGGTGACGGTGGAGCGGATCATCGGCGCGAAACGCGGCACCGGCGGCACTGCGGGCGTCGCCTACCTCCAGTCGACGCTCGGAAAGCGCGCCTTCCCCGAGCTCTGGTCGCTCCGCACCCTGCTCTAACGGGGCCCGGCTCCGGCGGCGCGGATCGCCGCGATCTCCTCCCTCGCGATCCGCTCCCGCGCGCCGAGGCTCGGATGATAGCGGAAGATCTGCGGGTCGGTGTCGTATTGGCCGAGGAAGCGGCGCCAGAAGGGGATCGCCGCGTCGAGATCGTAGCCGGCCGCCGCCATCAGCCGCAGCGCCATCCGGTCGGCGGCTTCCTCGCGCTTCCAGAACATGCCGGAGCCGATGCCGATCGAGGCGAGCAGCTTGTCGCCGCCGTGCATCGGCGGGTGGCCGAGGATGAAATGGCCGAGCTCATGGCCGATCACCAGCGCCAACTCGTCGTCGCTCCGCACATAATCGAGCATCGCCGTGGTGACGATCACGTCATGGCCGTTGGAGAAGGCATTGACCTTCGGATTGCGGGCGAGGCGGACGCGGCCGAAGCAGCCCGGCGCCGAGCCGAGCGTCACCTCCAGCTCGCGGCCCTCGCGCAGCACGCGCAGCCGCGCCGGCCCGCGGCCGAGGGCCTCTTCGAGCCGGGCTTCGCCCGCCTCCGCCAGCGGGCGCCATTTATCGGCGTCGCGCAGGCCGATCTGGGCCGCGGGCGAGGGAAAGGCCTGGCCGTTGACGGCGAGGAGGACGTCCCCCGCTTTCAGGCCCGCTTGCGCCGCCGGGCTGCCGGCGAGGACGGTCAGCACGCCAGGGCCGCGGTCGAGGCCGTAAAGCCTCGTCATCAGCACCCGGTCGGCGGGCAGATATTCGGCGAGATGGTGGAAAAGGAGGCCGGTTAGCGGATGAAGCGCCGGGCAAAGGCCCCTGCCGGCGAGGGCCAGCCGATAGGCGATTGCAGCGACGCGCGCATCGGCCTGCCGAAGCGTCGTCGTCCGCGGCGCCGCGATCCCGATCGCGGCGGGTTGGGCAAGGGCGCTCTGCCCGGCAGGGCCGGACGCAGCGGCGATGAGGATGGCGGCGGAGAAAAGGCGCATCGCCGGCCAGTCAGACGACAAAAGAAACTGGCCGGACGAAGCTGAGCTTCATCCGGCCAAAATCATTCAAACTGCGAGCAGCAGCCCGGTTTACGGGCTGTGCGGCAGGTCGTGATTCTTGTGCGTCGCCGCCAGAATGCCGAGGATGATCGCGACCAGCGCGATCAACGGAATGATGAAGCCGCCGCGAAGCTCGCTGCCGCTCACATTCTCACCGGCCGGCGCCACCTCGGTGGCCGCGGGCGCAGCCTGCTGCGCAGCGGCAATCGTCGGTGTAACCATTAGTGCAACCGATGCGGTCGCGGCGATAATTCCCTTGAAACCCACGTCAGCTTCTCCCTTCGTACTCGAGTCTGATCTTCTCGATTTCGTGCTCTACCTAATCGAGGCCTGCTTGGCTGTCTACCCCGAAATGGATCCTGTCGAAATCCCGAGACGCCCCGTAAGCCGATGAGCGTTTACGAAGCCTGAAGCCGAACGTCACCCCCCGAAAAAGGTTTCAACGGCTTGGAGAGCCGGCGCCGGCTGTTGCGCAAAAGCCACATACGAAGACCGGCGCCGCCGAATCGTTGCTCGAAAACATATTCTGTTTCAGAGGGTTCGCGAAACGCTTCGGGGAGGGGTCCATGGCCGCACATTCGCGTCTTCGACGCTTGTTGACGATCGCGACGGCGATGCTGATCGCCGCCTGGTCGCTGCCCGCCGCGGCCGCGGTGAGAATCACCTTCTATTCCAAGGAGCTCGGCACCAGCTTTCCGCACGCCTTCGTGACGATGGACGGCACGCTCGACCGCAGCGGCGAGCGAATCGCGGTCGATTACGGCTTCACCGCCAAGTCGGTGACACCCGCCATCCTGTTCGGCGCGGTCAAGGGGGAGGTGATCTCGGATCATGGCGCCTCCTACATCCGCGGCAGCGACAAGCATTTCACGCTTACCTTGTCCGACGCCGATTACGACCGGGTGATCGGCGTCGTCACCCGCTGGCGGGGCCTGAAGCAGCCCTCCTACGATCTCGACAAGCGCAACTGCGTCCATTTCGTCGCCGAAATCGCCGCCGGCCTGGGAATGACGGCCGAGACGCCGAAGAAGCTGATGAAGAAGCCCCGTTCCTATCTCAACATGCTGACCGACGCCAACCGGCCGTGGCTGGTCGAGCGCAAGGCGATCTTCTACCCTCCGAAATAGCGCCGCTTGACAACCCCGACCCCGTCCAATCTAGCCGAAGCGAGAGCGGCGGGCTTTCATCCCCAGCGTCCGACAGCCAGAGCGAGAGTGAATGAGCGCGCGCAGCAGTGAACGGATCGTCGTCGTCGGGCTCGGCTATGTCGGGCTGCCTTTGGCCGTGGCGCTCGCCCGCAGCTTCGACGTCACCGGCCTCGACGTCGACGCCGGGCGGGTCGAGCAGCTCAAGCAGGGGCGCGACCGCACCAACGAGGTCGAGCCCGAAGCGCTGGCCGCCTCGGCGCTGAAGCTGACCAGCCGGCCGGAGGATTGCCGCGGCGCCGACATCTACATCGTCACCGTGCCGACCCCGGTCGACGCCGACAACCGGCCGGATCTGGGGCCGGTGATCGGCGCGACCCGCTCCGTCGCCGGGCTGATCGATCCGGCCCGTGCGCCGGTGATCGTCTACGAAAGCACCGTCTATCCGGGCGTCACCGAAGAGATATGCGGGCCGCTGATCGAAGAGGTTTCCGGTCTTGCCCGCGGCCGCGATTTCTTCCTGGGCTATTCGCCCGAGCGGATCAATCCGGGCGACCGCGAGCATAGTGTCGACCGGATCGTCAAGGTGGTCGCCGGCGAGAATGAGGCGGTGACCGAGCGCCTCGCCGCCCTTTACGGCGCCGTCACCTCGGCCGGAATCTTCCGCGCCCGATCGATCAAGACCGCCGAGGCGGCCAAGGTGATCGAGAATGCCCAGCGCGACATCAACATCGCCTTCATGAACGAGATCACCCAGATCTTCGCGAAGCTCGACATCTCGATCTGGGACGTGCTCGACGCGGCCGGCACCAAGTGGAACTTCCTGAAGTTCCAGCCGGGCCTGGTCGGCGGCCACTGCATCGGCGTCGACCCTTATTATCTGAGCTTCCGCGCCCAGCAGCTCGGCCTTGAGCCGCACGTGATCCTCTCCGGCCGCTCGACCAACGACCGGATGGGTGCATGGATCGCCGACCAGCTCCACGCGCGGCGCGGCGGCCGGCCCGGCTCGGCCCTGATCATGGGTCTCACCTTCAAGGAGAATGTGCCGGACCTGCGCAACAGCCGCGTCATCGACCTGATCCGCCGGCTGCAGGCGCTGGGGCACGACGTCACCGTCCACGATCCGCATGCGGATCCGGCGGAGGCGCGCCACGAATATGGGCTGGACCTGCCGGAGGATGCGCTCGACCGGCGCTACGATCTGGTCGCCGTCGCCGTCCCCCATGCGGCTTATGGCGAGCTGGCCGACGACAGGCTGGCGGCGCTGGCCGCTGAGGGCGGCCTCCTTGCCGATCTCAAGAACCTCTATGCCGGGCGCCGCCTCGCCGGCGTCGAGCGCTGGAGTCTCTGAAAATCAGGCGGATCGGGCAGCCTGCATGGCAGCATCACGACTGCCATCGCTGCGAGCGCCTCGGCCTCCGGGACGGGCGGACTCCCAATAGAAAAGCATTTCAGCGAGTAACGGCGCATGGTGGCGCACACCTGCTCGGGACTCAGTTGACGCATTCCTCGCAAAGTTCGGGGTTTATTTGAGATCCGGCCACCTTTCCCAAAGCGCGACGTAGGACCGAAATGCCGTGTACAATCGTGGACGGTCCCAAGTGCACTTGCATGAGGCCAACTTCTTTCAATCGCCTTGCGGTCGATTTGACTTGTATTGATAGCCGGAAGCCGGGCGTTTGAAACGCCTTGGCCGGTCTCACGATGAATATGTCAAATGCAGACAAGCTGCGGCGACGGCCCTTGACATATACATTGCCAAGGGAGACGCTGCATGCGTTCCGGCGACGCTGTGCTTTCCACTTTCCGCCGGAGGAAGAGGGGATTCCAATGATTAATCGTGCAATGAAAGTAACTTCGCTGCTCGCGACCGCGATGCTTGCCATCGGCTATGCCGCACCCGCTTACGCCCAGGCGACTCGCACATGGGTTTCCGGAGTCGGCGACGACGTCAATCCCTGCAGCCGCACCGCGCCCTGCAAGACCTTCGCCGGCGCCATCTCGAAGACGGCGGCGGGCGGCGAGATCAACTGCCTCGATCCGGGCGGCTTCGGCGCCGTCACGATCACGAAGGCAATGACGATCGATTGCCATTACACCGAGGGCGGCAATCTCGCGGGCGGCAACGGGATCGTCGTGAACGCGTTGTCGACCGACGTGGTCGTGATCCGCGGCCTGGACATTTTCGGGGTTAATCCGCCCACCAACGGCATTCGCGTTATCTCGGCCGCCGCGGTTCACGTCGAAGATTGCGTCATTCGCCGGTTCAACGCAGCCAACAGCTTCGGCATCTCCTTCCAGCCGAGCGCCCTTGCCCGTCTCTATGTCGTGAACACCACGATCACCCAGAACGGTAATGGCACTTCGGGCGGTGGCATACTGGTCCAGCCCACCGGCACCGGCGCTGCGCAGGTCATGATTGAGGACACGCGCGTCCAGCAGAACTCAGGCCAGGGACTGTCGCTCGATACCACGGGGAACACCGGTGGCGGCATCGCCATCGCGGTGAAGAATTCCCAATTCGTCGGGACCTCCGGCAACGGCATTTCGCTTCTGTCTCCCGGAGGCGTTGCCATATCGGCAATGATCACCGACTCCGTCAGCGCCCATAACAGCGGAGCGGGCATCGTCGCGAACGGCGCGTCCGCAACGGCGCGGGTGGGCAATACGAGCATCTTCGGCAATGCCTTTGCCGGCGGAATCGTGTCGGGCGTGCTGCTGCTCAACAGCGGCAAGGTGCAGACCTATGGAGACAACCGCCTCGACGCGAACGCGGTGGACGGCGCCTTCACCTCGCCGGCCATTCCGAAGAAATAATTTACGAGCTACCGACCTTCATGGGGGAGGGGCGGCGCCCCTCCCCTTTTTCTTCAGTGCCGCCGCGGCCAATGATGCTTGGTCGGAAAGTCGATTCAATGTCCCCCAAGGCGGACTTCGGAAAGTCATCAGCACCGATATGCCGTTCGGGCCCTAAGGGGAGACCACCTCTCCCGCGAAATAGACGGCGGTGCCGTGGGCAGTCCCAAAGGGCGGCGGCGCCTCGCTAGGATCAATCGCTAAGACTGTGATCCGGTTTTGAGGCGTGATAGCCGCGATACCAGTCAACGAAGCGCGGTATGCCCTCCTCGATCCCGGTCTTCGGCTCGAAGCCGAGGTCGCGCTGGATCGCGCTGATGTCGGCATAGGTGTCGCGCACATCGCCGGGCTGCATCGGCATCAGCCTCTTCTCCGCCTTGCGCCCGCAGGCCTCTTCGAGCAGCGCGATCATCCGCGTCAATTCCTCGGAGCGATGATTGCCGATATTGTAGAGCCGGTGCGGCGCCTTGCTGCCGCCCGCTTTCTCGGCGCCGTCGTCGGGCGGGGGATTGTCGAGGCAGGCGACGATCCCGGTGACGATGTCGTCGATATAGGTGAAGTCCCGGCGCATATTGCCCTCGCCGAAAACGTCGATCGGCTCGCCGGCGAAGATCGCTTTGGTGAACAGCCACATCGCCATGTCGGGCCGGCCCCAGGGGCCGTAGACGGTGAAGAATCTCAGCCCGGTCTGCGGCAGCCGGTAGAGATGGGCATAGGTCTCGCTGATCAGCTCGTCCGCCTTCTTGGTCGCCGCGTAGAGCGAGAGCGGGTGGTCGACCCGGTCCTCGACCCGGAAGGGCAGGGTCTCGTTGCCGCCATAGACCGAGGAGGAGGAGGCGTAGACCAGATGCCGCGACTGCCTGTGCCGCGCCAGCTCGAGCATGTTGAGATGGCCGACCAGGTTCGAATGGACATAGGCGTGCGGGTTCTCGATCGAATAGCGCACGCCTGCCTGGGCACCGAGATGGACGATGGCGTCGAAGCGCTCGGCGGCGAGCGCCGCCTGCAGCGCGTCGTTGCGGGCGAAATCGACCTGGATGAAGCGGAAGCCGTTGTGGCGGCGGTGGAGCTCGGCGAGCCGGTCCCGCTTCAGCGCCACGCTGTAATAATCGTTGACGTTGTCGATCCCGATCACCTCGTCGCCCCGCGCGAGCAGGCGCTCACTGACGTGGTAACCGATGAAGCCGGCCGCACCGGTGACGAGGATGGTCATGAATTCCGCCCGCAAGGATCGCTGTGGGGCGCTTAGACGACAGGCGCGGGGGAACTCAACGCCGCTCGATCACTTTTCGATGAGTCCTGCGCGCAACCGCCATGCGGGGCGGTGGACTTCACCCGGCTTTTCCTTTTAACGCCTTGGACGCTTGATCCTTTCGGGAGCCGCAGGCCGGTCGCGCGTGTCCATTACTTCAGGAAAATTGGCCAGCGGGCGGCGCACGCTCTGGCATCGGGTCCGGTTCCAGCTCGGGGTAGCGCTGCTGCTCGCCGTGCTCATCCCCTACGGCATCCGCTACCCGTTCGACGCCGCCTCCGGCGACCTGAGCGCGCTCGACAATTCGCTGATCGGAACCTTCGTCGCGCTCGTCGCCGGCTATTACGCCTTCCGGCGGATGTCCCATTATCCCGGGGTCCGCGCCAGCTATCACATCCTGCCTTCGTTCGCGGCATCCTATGGAATGGCGCTGGCCGTCTTCTTCTTCGCCCGCCTCGATTATAGCCGCCTCTATTTCTTCTTCAGCTTCCTGCTCGCTTCCTTCTGGTGCTACATCGTCTATTTCAAGCTGCAGCGGCAGCAGCGGCTGACGATCGGCGTCGTTCCCTATG